>NZ_RCMC01000027.1 GCF_011319475.1 Candidatus Nitrosotalea sp. FS | reverse complement strand
ACACAATATTCTACAGGCGACGAAGCAAGAAGATACAACCTACTTGCTGGCAAATTAATCGCTGATCTAATCAAGAGCTCATTTGGTCCAAGGGGATTTGAAAAAATGTACATTGATCTTCTAGGGGAGGTCACACTGACCAAGAATGGATCCACAATGTTACGCAAGATAGATGTCGAACATCCTGCAGCCAAGGTGATGATAGATGCTTCTAACTCAGTTGACAACGAGGTAGGCGATGGAACAATATCAGTGGTTCTTTTGGCAGGTTCTTTGCTTGAAAGGGCTGAGAAATTATTGGATCTTGGTATATCACCGACCACAATTGAGATAGGATACAAAAATGCTGCAGAGCAAGCTCTTCAGATTGTAAGATCGATTGCAAAATCTTCTAGTTATAAAAACAGAGACATCATGGTAAAATTAGCTGATACCTGTCTTAGATCAAAAGCAATCTCCGTACTGTGCGAAAAAAAATCTATAGCTGAGCTTGTGACCGATGCATTTTGTATGATAGCAGATTTTGTTGACAGGAAAATTGAGATTGATGACATAAAAATTGAAGAAAAACCAGGAAATACTTCAGATATTGAATTGGTAAAGGGAGTGGTCATTGATAAGACAATAGACAGTTCCTCCATGCCAAGATCCTTTGAGAAAGCCAAGATTCTTTTGATAAATGAAGAGCTTGACAATGAACGAACCAAAACTGATGCACAGATAACCATAAACACCCCTCAAGAGATGTCGGCATACATTTCAAGGGAAAGTGATACTGTAAAAGAAAAAACGCAGAGGATAATCAACTCTGGTGCAAATGTAGTTATCTCCCAGAAAGGAATTAGCCGACTTGCACTACAGTATCTCGCAAGGGCAAATATCATATCTCTTCGTCGAGTAAAAGAGAACGATATTCACTGGCTAGAAAAGGCAACTGGTGCCTTGATAGTGAATAATCTTGAAAATATAACTGAAGAACACTTGGGATTTGCAGGCAAGGTCTATGAGAAATTCATAGGTGATGACAAGATGGTATTTGTAACTGAATGCAAAAATCCAAAATCTGTCACTATCTTACTGAGAGCAAACTCTAAGAGAATGCTNACTGTCCTCAAGGATTTTTTTATCAACCCATCAATAGTAGCTGGTGGAGGCTCGACTGAGATGATAATTGCAAATGAGATAAGAAAACGATCTCTTTCCATTGAAGGCAGAGAACAGCTTGTAGTTCAAAATTTTGCAGAAGCTCTTGAAGAAATTCCACNGCCAAGATTCTTTTGATAAATGAAGAGCTTGACAATGAACAAACCAAAACTGATGCACAGATAATCATAAACACACCTCAAGAGATGCAGGCATACATTTCAAG
>NZ_RCMC01000196.1:1084-1364 GCF_011319475.1 Candidatus Nitrosotalea sp. FS | reverse complement strand
GTAGCAGGTGTAGGAATATTATTCTTTAAGAAAAAAGAAATGTTTGAAAACATTTCTGAAAAGATCAATCTTCAAGAAAGATTCTCGGAATTAAAAGAAAGAATGGCAGAAAGGCGCCAGAATTAGCATTTGGTGACTAGTCGCATGTATGACATGTGTGTTAAAAATGCATTACCGACTTTTTCATTACGTGCTAGCATGAATAAAGAAAAAAATCCCTCAAAGAATGTAGCCGTAATTTGTAGTGGAGGTTGATGTATGACTTGAAAACAGGGTCAAA
>NZ_RCMC01000196.1:0-1055 GCF_011319475.1 Candidatus Nitrosotalea sp. FS | reverse complement strand
ATGTATCTCTTGGTTTTGGGATCATGCCATGCAGAAAAGAACTTCACAGAAAACAATGCCGATTTCTACAATATAAAATTGCCCTACCAATTCTGGAAAATGAGAATAACCCCTACGTATATTTGAGTGATGTCAAATGCTAAATGGTCTATCTGAAATTACTATTGTTCGAATGATTGCTGCATTTGCAATGCTTGGACTGGCTTCTTTTTTTGACCTAAAAAAAAGAGAGATAAATGACATTTTATGGATCGGTTTTTCTGCATTATCTGCTATTCTGATTTTCCTCAGTCCTGACATCTGGACATCACTTAGGATTGTAGGAGTGTCTCTAATTATTGCCCCCGTTGCTCTTGTATTATGGAGATTTGGTGTATTTGGGGGAGCTGATGCATTCTGTCTGATTGTTCTTGCAAGCCTTGCTCCGATGTTTACTCTCAACGCATCACAAATCACGCCGTTTTCCACTCTCACAAATGCTGCAATATTGTCTGTCACTCCTCTTTTTGTGAATCTGTGCAGAAATGTGATCTCTATTCTCAGAAAAGAGGATATCTTTGAAGGAATTGATGAAACCAGAACAAAAAAAATAGTTGCTGTCTTTGTTGGTTACAAGGCAAAAAATCCCAAGTACAGTTTCTCTTTAGAGCGAATAGTTGACGGTAAAAAACGACTTGATTTTTCCTTAAAACATGCAGAACAGACATTGTTTTGTAACGATCATGGAGTATGGGTCACACCAGGTGTGCCATATGTTCTTTACATAACTGCAGGATTTGTAATTCAAGTTCTTTATGGGGATTTAATTTTTAATGTGATACGTCTATTTTGAAAATATTCGGAGTTTCAGTTTGTTTAATTCTACGTGCTGGAAGATTTTTCCGCAAGTGCCAATTTTGCATCAACTATTCCCAATAATGCTCTGTTGATTCTGTCCAAATGTTCGTTTATGCTTTGAATGTCATTTCTCATTTTCTTTGATTTTATGGCCTCAACTTCAAGTGTAATATCTGAAACACAGTCCACAAATACATCCGAGAATGTAGTGTCTGTTT
>NZ_RCMC01000136.1 GCF_011319475.1 Candidatus Nitrosotalea sp. FS | reverse complement strand
ATTCCTTTTGCACCAAGCTCTAATGCGCGTGATACATCTTCTCCTGAAATGATTCCTGCACCACACAACAACTGGGTGGAGTTGTTTGCTTTCTTTACCGCTTTGACTGCATCTATTATTATTTCTGGTTTTTCTTTGGATACTGCCTTTCCACTACCTATTAGCTCAGGTGGCTCTATTGCTATGTAATCTGGATTGAGTTTTGAATACTGCCATGCCTCGCTTACATCCTGTACGCAGACAACTGATGTCATTTTCAGCTCTCGTAGTCTGATTACCATTTCTTCGATTTCATTTGGTGGTATTCTGTGTTCGCTGTGATTTATGAGGGACCCTTCGACTCTGGATTTTTTTACAATCTCTGGTACGACAAAACCTGTCGTACTGCCTATCTTTGAATTGTCAAGATGCNCTCTGGATTTTTTTACAATCTCTGGTACGACAAAACCTGTTGTGCTGCCAACCTTTGAATTGTCAAGATGTTGTGCAAATACATCTGAAGAAACTCTGGTCATCTCTGACATCATGTGTTGTGGAGGACAGACTACAATTCTTACTCTGTGTTTTTTTGCAATCTTTGCTGCACTCTTTGCCAAACGGGCAGATTTTGTACCTGCTATCTCATCATAGTTTTTAAAATTGATAATAAACAAATTATCTTCAGGAAAATCTTACAGTCACCCATATATCAAGAGATCTTGGAAAATTCTTATACTGATTCTAAATTTGGTAATTTGTGACCCTTTCAGAAAGTTCACTTGTTTTACTGAATCACCTAGCGTCCATTGATTGTAGNAGTTACCCATATATCAAGAGATCTTGGAAAATTCTTATACCGATTCTAAATTGGGTACTTTGTGACCCTTTCAGAAAGTTCACTTGCTTTACTGAATCACCTTACGTCCATTGATTGTAATGGAACACTTGGTAGCGAACAAGATGATCTTATTAGAGAGACATTCAAAAAAATTCTATCAAGTGGGAATGCTTACAAAATAGATGACATTGAACAATGGCTTGATTCTAACCATGTAACAAATCCTGTTGTTGCTGAAAGAATTCTAAATGTCGCACATTATCAAAAAGCAAAACATGATGCTAACAACCCGTTAAAAATGGCACATGATGATAGTTGTGGATGCGGCGGAGATTGTTAATTACTTTTTAATTCCAAGTGTTCTGTTCTTTAATCTGAGGTAAACATTGTGGCATTTACGACATCTTGATGCACTAATTGGATTTTTTGCACCACATGAGAAACAGACTTTAAAGTGAAGTCTAGCTTTCTGGGCTATTGATTTTTTTAGTGGATCAGTTATCGGCATTTTCTATTTCTCCAATTTCCTACTATTTGATTCTACCTTTTCCAAGCTTTCC
>NZ_RCMC01000123.1 GCF_011319475.1 Candidatus Nitrosotalea sp. FS | reverse complement strand
ATTTGGACTTCTATAATGTATACGAGTCTTCCAGGTTCCGACTGATTCATTAGTAATCCTCAAAAGATATGCACGCATAACTATGAAATACGAAAACACTGCAAATATCATTGGTTGCAATCGGAATTCTTGTTCTATCTATGATATCATATGCAGACGCTAGTTCTGTTTTCTTGTCTCCGTTAAAACAAATCAAATCAGGAATCATGATTCAGGATATTCAATGTATTGAAGGAATGCAACTAGTCTTAAAGGCAGAAGATAATTCCCCTGCATGTGTAACAGATACTACTGCACAAGTACTTGTCATGCGAGGGTGGGCAGTGAATCCATCAATACAAACTACAAATAATTCGATGAGTAAAGATGTGTTTAACAGATCTGGTAATATTCTAATTTCAGATCAGTTCAATAATCGAGTCGTAGAAGTAAATCCGTCTACTAAAAATATCGTATGGAGTTTTGGTTCTGGAAATGCTACGCTTTGCAATCCTGGACCTGGATCAGTCATAGGAACAAATGATGCGGAAAGACTCTCTGATGGATTGACGCTTATAGCGGGAACAGGTTTGCCAGCAGGTGCATCAGGATTGATGCCAAAGGGATGTGTAGACAATCGTGTCATAGTAGTAAACCAAACCGGTCAAATCGTATGGCAATACGGACAAGCTGGAGTCGCAGGCTCTGGTTCCAACATGTTGAGTGCTCCAGTATTTGCAATCCAACTACCTAATCATGATTTCCTAATAACAGATCAAGGAAATAATAGAATCATCGAAGTGAACAAAACAAAACAAATAGTATGGTCTTATGGTCCAACATCAGGACCTGGAGCACTGAATAATCCTAACAGTGCAGAATTACTTCCAAATGATAATATCTTGATTGCAGATGAAAACAATAATCGTACCATTGAGATTACACGGGATGGCAATATAGCATGGCAATACAATGACACAGGACTACAAACAGTTGCATTTGCAAGCAGACTCCCGAACAATAATACATTAATTGTTGACTCTGGTCATAGCCGCATACTAGAAGTAAACATGCAAAAAGACACGGTCTTTCAATATTTCACTAACAATACATCCAAAAGTAATCCATCACCTTTACCTTCAAATGCAGTTAGGCTTGCCAATGAAGAAACCATTATTTCAGATCAGATTAATGAACGTGTTATAATTATTGATTCCAAAGGAAACACCGTATTTCAATATGGACGCACAAACCTACCAGGTGCGGGACCTAACGAACTGAACTGGCCTTACACTGCATTTGTAATAGGGGATTATACAGGCCAGACTCCTCCACCTCCAAAATTCGATTCAACCTCTGTCATGCCTTAGTAGCAGATAGAACAATGTGAATCAATATAGGTCAAAATGAAAACACTTG
>NZ_RCMC01000101.1:552-1431 GCF_011319475.1 Candidatus Nitrosotalea sp. FS | reverse complement strand
CAGGACATCTATCCGCTGGCGCCGTTGCAGGAGGGGATCCTGTTTCACCATCTGATGGGAGGAGAAGGGGACCCCTATCTGTTGGGGATGTTGTTCAGCTTTGACAGCCGAGAGCGGGTGAACAGCTATGCGCAGGCGCTGGAGGCGGTGATCCAGCGGCATGACATTTTGCGAACAGGAGTGATGTGGGAAGGGTTAAGAGAGCCGGTGCAGGTGGTATGGCGGAAAGCGAAGCTGCCGGTGGAAGAAGTAGAGGTGGAAGCGGGAGGAGGGGATGCGGGGGAGCAGTTGTACGCGAGGTATAACCCGCGGGGATATCGGATTGATGTGCGACAAGCGCCGCTGGTGCGAGTGATGATAGCCGAGGACAAGGAGCAGGGACGGTGGTTGATGATGATGTTGCGGCACCATCTGGTGGGAGACCACAGCACGCAGGAGGTGATGCACCGGGAGATAGAGGCGTATTTGTTGGGGGAGGAAGAGGGATTGGGAGAGCCGTTGCCGTTCCGGAACCTGGTGGCGGAGGCGCGGTTGGGAGTGAGAGAGGAGGAGCACGAGGAGTATTTCCGGAAGTTGTTGGGGGAGGTGGAAGAGCCGACGGCGCCGTACGGGTTGGTGGAGGTGAGAGGAGATGGGAGGGGGATCGAGGAAGCGCGAGTGAAGGTGGAAGGAGGATTGGGGAGGCGGATACGGGAGGAGGCGAGGAAGCTGGGAGTGAGTGCGGCGAGTGTGTGTCATGTGGCGTGGGGAGTGGTGTTGGGGAAGGTATCGGGGAGAGAGGATGTAGTTTTCGGGAGTGTGTTGTTGGGGAGGATGCAGGGAGGAGAAGGAGCAGACCGTGTGATGGGGTTGTTCATCAACACGCTGCCGGTGCGGATG
>NZ_RCMC01000101.1:0-500 GCF_011319475.1 Candidatus Nitrosotalea sp. FS | reverse complement strand
GAAAGGGAGAGGAGGGAGTGGAGGAGAGTGTGCGCGGGATGCAGAGGCAGTTGGCGGAGTTACTGAGGCACGAGCATGCATCGCTGGCGTTGGCGCAGAGATGCAGTGGAGTAAAGGCCCCGCTGCCGTTATTCACGGCATTGCTGAACTACCGGCATAGCGGGAGAGCAGAGCAGGAGCGATCGGAGAAGAGGAAACGAGCGTGGGAGGGGATGCATGGTCTATACGGAGAGGAACGGAGCAACTATCCGTTCAATCTTTCGGTAGACGATCTTGGGGAGGAATTTGGGTTGACGGCGCAGGTGGACGCAAGGGTGGATGCGAAGCGAGTGTGCGGGTACATGGAGACGGCGCTGGGATCGTTGGTGGAAGCGTTGGCAGAGAGGCCGGGGATGGGGTTGAGCAGGCTGAACGTGCTGCCTGCAGGGGAGAGAGAGCAGTTGTTGTACGAGTGGAACGAGACGAAGAGGGAGTACGAGAGCGAGCGGTGCGTGCATGAG
>NZ_RCMC01000177.1 GCF_011319475.1 Candidatus Nitrosotalea sp. FS | reverse complement strand
AACCTTTTTTGCTTCAGTATCATAAACTCCGAGGCCTGTTATGGAGCTAAATGTTTTTACTCTCGAAGTTTTGGGCTTTTCTTGCAACTCAAAACTCTGAGCAGGTTGTGGTGTTGAAACACTTGTGCTGGTGACAGGTATTGCAGCTCCAACTGATGCTGCTTCATCTGGCTTGCTAAAGTTTCTATATTCTGCAAGACAGAACCACATGTAGTACAGATGTATTGTCCCTTTTCCAAAAGAACAAGGTTTTCTGCCACTATCTCATTAGGATTTTCATATTCGATCTTTGGGCTTCCCTCGTATTCTTTCTCACATGTATTGCAATAATGCTTGAAAATCTTTTCTGAGTCAAGACGTCCAACTGGTGCAAGAAACAAGTCTGGTCCCCCAAGATTTCCTTTTCGCTGTTGATCATCAGTTACTGTTGCCATGATAAAACCTCCAGATCCTCTAAGTTTCTTTAATCTAAGATCACTGCTCATGTTATTATCACATAAATCTCAGATAATTATGTATATCATTTTGATGGGTCAAATCTATGCCACATATCAGAGCAAGAGATTATACAATTTCCAAAAATAGTGGAAATTTTTTCAATATTTTGGAAAGAGTTATTAGAGCCAGAAGGGTACATTAAACAAAAATTGACGGAAATAGGTGATCGAACTTTTCTCTGTCGTTTCAATAAAAAGATGATGAATAAACTTGACAAAATTTGAAGAACTAGGACTAAAGGATACCATACTCACAGCACTTAATGAAATGGGTTTTCGCGAACCGTTCCCTATTCAGGCAGGTGCAATTCCGGTACTTCTTTCAGGACAAGATGTCATAGGTCAAGCACATACTGGTACAGGAAAGACAGCTGCATTTTCACTACCAATAATTCAAAATGTTATTCCAAAAGGTGGTGTACAGGCACTTATCATTGCTCCAACTAGAGAGCTTGCAGTACAGATATCTGATGAGATTGTAAAATTCTCAAGGCACTCTGGAATACGAAGTGTAACAATCTATGGTGGTCAAAGCATGAATGTGCAACTGCAAGAACTCCATAGGGGAGTAGAAATTGTGGTTGCAACACCAGGAAGACTCATTGATCACATCAAACGCGGTTCCATAAAACTACAGAAAGTAAAGTGGGTCATACTTGATGAAGCAGATACAATGCTTGACATGGGATTCATTGAAGATATCAAATTCATCTTGGACTTGGTCCCAGAAGATCACATCAACGCACTATTTTCTGCTACAATGCCAGCAGCAATCTTGATGCTAGCAGAAAAATACATGAAAAATCCACAAAAAATATTCATTGACTCAGATGATCTAAGTGGAGAGGGAATTGAACAGGCATTTCTTGTAATAAAAGACAGGGAAAAGACAGATTATCTATTCAAATTTATCAAAGAAAACGGAGCAGGTCAGGCAATAGT
>NZ_RCMC01000211.1 GCF_011319475.1 Candidatus Nitrosotalea sp. FS | reverse complement strand
TTTTGGAAACCAATTTCAGACAATGTAAAAGAAGACAAGGACACGAGCCACGGTATGCTGAGAGTAGAAGTATCATGCAAGAATTGTGGATCACATCTTGGCCATGTCTTTGATGACGGTCCAGACCCAACAGGCTTGCGATACTGCATAAACTCTGTTTCACTTAAACTTGATAGTGTTTAACAGAATATTCTTTAACATTCGTAAAATCCAAAATCACATGCATGAATAACAATTACAAAATTTACAGTATCAAACGCATATAATGAAAAATCCTAATTTGCCACTATCATACTGGTTTAGCCCATCCACGTTCAACAAGCATCTTTGACGTGTTGTAAGATACACATGCAGGATGACCATCTTCTGCTTTGATAACCAATTGAAGACTATTTTTACATTGTACATTATTTGCTGCAACTCCTGAGTTGAACTGCTTTAAAGGAGTATGACTTGCTGCTGAAAAATTATAGAACCTTGGGCCACTGCCTAAAATAACATTATCACAATTATGCGAGTCCATTGTAGGATAAGATGTAGATACAACCTTCTTAGTTGTGATGTCTACAGTTACCTCTGCCTCCCAATCTTNTGCATAGTCTGGTAAAGTGTAGGCACAATCTACTTCAGTATAGAGAGTTGTTGATGCACCATTAGTCCATTTTAATCCGGTATTGTAGTCTTGTTGGTTGTGGTGTACAGATTGGTCCACATATACTATATCCGCCGTGTTTGCAGAAATATTGCACCCACTACATGCATATGCAGTTATAAGCCAACCTCCTTGTTCTAAGCATTCAGTTGTTGAACAGCCCGAGCTTGGGTAAAAGTCTGCATTAAGCCATTGTTCTACATACGCAGAACCTAAGTGACTATAGATGCCGGTGTTGAAAGACGGTAAACGAAGTTCTGCATAGTTTCCATAATAGGAAATCGTTCCGCTGTTTAGATCAGTTTGTTCCACAGTTGAGTAACCAGGAGATGTCCCTAGAGAACCTGCTGGGCCACGGCAAATATGTGATGCCATACTAGGATAGTCTGCATATACAACCTTCTTAGTTGTTAGATCTATTTCTACCCATGCCCACCAATCAATGTCACATGCAACAGGTGCACTACTTGAAGGTGCTTTTAGATCAACAATGGCATATTGCCATTTAAAATCAGGTGTTCCAGCTTTGTTGTTTCCAAGAAATGCCATATGTACATATTGCCATCCATGAGACCAGTTTTGAAGTTCAGGAACGGCTAGTGCAGCAGCACTTACTGCTTGACTCTCAGATTGCGATAGTGTTGGAGATGCAGCCTCAATATGACGAGGCAGAGATATTGCGTTCACATTAGAAAGTATCATAGTTGGTGATACCAGTGTCAATCCGATTATCAACGATGCCAAGACTGTAACTATTTTTGTTTTGGTTTTTTGTATTTTCATTTTTATTCTCCTTTAT
>NZ_RCMC01000159.1 GCF_011319475.1 Candidatus Nitrosotalea sp. FS | reverse complement strand
CAGAGTGTAGCGCGACGACGATGCTTTTTGCACCGGTGGAACGGCGTCGCGTGGCGGCCGATTTTGATGGCGGGGCGATGACCTCGGATGCCGGGGCGCTGTTGTTGGGGGCGAGCGAGCGGGCGATCCGACTGGTGGATCGGTTTGCGGCCAGCTTTGCCGATGCCCGCGCGCCGGGGTTGATCGAACATGAAGTGGCGACGCTGGTGGGACAGCGGGTGTTTGGGATCGCGCTGGGGTACGAGGATGTGAGCGATCACGACCAGCTGCGTCACGACCCGGTGATGGCGGTGCTCGCCGGCAAGCTTTCGGCACGGCGTGCGGACTGCGCGCCGCTGGCCGGGAAATCGACGCTGAACCGGCTGGAACTGAGCCGGCCGGAGCCGACCCGCTACCACAAGATCGCCCACGATCCGGCGGCGGTCGAGCGGCTGTTCGTGGACATCTTTGTGGAAGCGCACCGGACGCCGCCGAAGCAGATCATTCTCGACCTCGACGCGACCGACGACCCGGTCCACGGGGATCAGGAGGGAAGGTTCTTCCACGGCTATTACGATGGCTACTGCTATCTGCCGCTTTACATCTTCTGCGGCCGGCACCTGCTGGCGGCCAAGCTGCGCCGCTCCGACATCGACGCCTCGGCCGGAGCGGTCGAGGAAGTGGCCCGGATCGTCGCCCAGATACGGGCGCGCTGGCCGCGCGTGCGCATACTGCTGAGGGCGGATTCCGGCTTTGCCCGCGAGGTGCTGATGGCGTGGTGCGAGGCGAACCGGGTCGATTACCTGTTCGGCCTGGCCCGCAATGCCCGCCTGGAGGCCGAGATCGCCGACGAGTTGGCCGAGGCGGCCGCGGAAAGCCAGGCCACCGGCCACCCGGCGCGCCGCTTCCGTGACTTCATGTGGACCACGCTCGACAGTTGGAGCCGCCGGCGCCGGGTCATCGGCAAAGCCGAGTGCACAAAGGGCGACCCCAACCCGCGCTTCATCGTCACCAGCCTCAAGCCGAAAGCAGCCGAGGCGCGATATCTCTACGAGAGGGTCTATTGCGCGCGCGGCGAGATGGAGAACCGCATCAAGGAGTGCCAGCTCGACCTCTTCGCCGACCGAACCTCCAGCCACACCATGCGCGCCAACCAGTTGCGCCTGTGGTTCGCCTCGATGGCCTACGTCCTGATCTGCGCGTTGCGTCGAATCGGCCTCGCCCACACCCAGTTCGCCGCCGCCACCTGCGGCACCATCCGCCTGGCGCTGCTCAAGATCGGCGCCCTGGTGCGGATCAGCGTCCGGCGCATCCACCTCGCCATGGCATCGGGCTGCCCGTGGCAGAACGAGTTCCGATTGGCCCACACCCGGCTCGCCGGCGCCGCCCGCTGACGAACCAGAAACCGCGAGCCACATACCCCCGCACCGTCGCGCCGCCCGCGACCGCTCAACCGCGCCCCGACAGGCTCAAAACACCGTCCTTCGGCCCCAAACCCCGACAACCAGCCGGTCCCGCCACGCAATCTACCGTCAGCGGC
>NZ_RCMC01000233.1:1382-1539 GCF_011319475.1 Candidatus Nitrosotalea sp. FS | reverse complement strand
TCCTTTCTAGATCTCTTCATTAGAACATTCTACTAGAAACATGTATTTTAAGAAAAAGTTGCCAAGACTATTGCCAGAACGGATACTTGCCAAAGTCAAAAATAAATTGTAACAGTAGAGACAGGCCAACCTCTGTTACAGCAAATTAACTACTCTT
>NZ_RCMC01000233.1:0-1344 GCF_011319475.1 Candidatus Nitrosotalea sp. FS | reverse complement strand
TATACATTATCAATAGAATCTGAGAATATTCCAAGTAATGCGATGCTCTGCTCCATGTCTCTCTGGGGGTTGCTCTTCCAGAACTTGGCAGAGTACAGCCTGTTTTGAATCAAATCCTCTGGCGCTGCCACTTTTAACTCGTAATTTTTCACCCTGAATTTCTTTAATCTGCTGGAATCTCCACTGTAAGACTTGTCTATTACTTGGACTATTATGTTTAGATCGCTGTTGAACCACAACTGATTTCCTTGTTTTCCAAACCCAAATTTATTGAGTAATTTTTCAGTTATTGTCTTGTTGTCCACCACTAGATCAATATCTGAAGTAGCAAAGTTTCCTGCTGTATACAGATCTATTGCCTCTCCGCCCACAAGTATGGCGTCTACACTATTTTCTTTTAGCTTTGATGTAAGAACCCCTAAAAAGAGTATCCTTCTTCGAAACAGATCCCGCTCTTCCTTGATCTCCTTGTATTCTGGGGATGTCTTGAATCTAGTACGTGTATTCTCTACCAATCTTATGCATCCCTATTCATTTAGAATAAACACATTACCTTTATGTTCAAATAATTTACCAAATCCTATCTTTGATGATATCACAAGTGCAGTTAGCTCTCCTGGTGTTCTTTTAGACAAGAGTTTGTCAATATTTTGGGTTTGGACTTTATCTCGGATTTTTGATTCATTTGATTTATCAAGTCTTGTAATCTTTGCCATTCGCTTGGCTTGCATCTTGGGAGATAGCCAGTCTTCTAGATCATCTGGATCTTTTTGTTTTAATGAATGCATAAATTTAGCAGCAGCTCTTCCCGGTCCGCTTGAAAGTCTGTAAAATGTCCTGTTACGTTGTCTTGTTTCAGATTTGACAATTCCAAACTCCAAAAATTCTGTTAAACAGCGGTATGTGGCAGCAGGGTCTAGTCCTCTGGTTAGGGCAATATGGTGTGCTGTAATGGATTGCTTGGCCTCTGCTAATGTTTCAAGTATGGTGAATCTAGTACTTCCTCCAAACAACATCTCTACTTTCATTTTTCAGATTGATATGGCACCTGCTCCCATATAAGGACTTAGATTTAAAATCTAAGTATACATGTTTTAGAAAGAGCTTGATTATGAACAGGTCTAATATCCAAATGACAAAGACTGTTACTTGTCTCCAACAAAAGGACTGAATCTGTAATCGTTATCGTCTTTTTTTACATATGGCGCAGGCTCGATGCTTTCTATTGCACCCGTAGGAATAACCACACGAAAACAACCATCTTCATTGTCTCCAGTTCGCATCCAGTCGTTGGTGACACGATCAAGTTTTCTACAGTTCTGCAATTCAAAGGATACATCATCG
>NZ_RCMC01000071.1 GCF_011319475.1 Candidatus Nitrosotalea sp. FS | reverse complement strand
TCTTGATTCCTAGTTTTTTTAGCGATTCTGCTTTCTGCCTTGTCCTGTTGTATGCATGTACCTTGTGTCCTGATGATGCAATGCGTTTTGCTATTGCACTGCCAAGCAGACCTGTACCTATAATGCCTACATCCATCACTAGATGATTTCTGGTACTGTATTTTTTTCTATTGGCTGTTATGCTGTAAGAGACTTGAATCTTGGGTCGTCATGTAGGATGTCAAAATCCTTGTCCATTGAAGCCTTTTTTGCAAACTCTCCGTCAAGCAGTATTGCTTTTTCTAGTAATGCCAGAGACTGGTCCGTATCCTTTTGAAGTGACTTGGTACATGCCTTGTGGTATAACACACTTGCACTGTCTGGAGTCTTCTCCAAGATTTTGTCATAGCATGTTATTGCCTGAGAATATCTTCCAAGATAGTGTAGTGCAAGTCCCTTGTTGAGAAGACAAGTCATGTGTTCTGAATTTTCCTTTAGAATTACATCATAGCATGTTATTGCCTGATCGTATTTTCCAAGTTTTCCTAGTGCATTGCCCTTGTTTACAAGTGCATTGACATGGGTTGGCTCTACATCCAATACCTTGTCAAAATAAAATATTGCGTCTCTTGGATTGCCTCTCTTTGCATGAGATAGTCCGATATTATACAAGTATTCTAGATTTACATCCTCGTCATCTGATGAAAAATTGATAAATCCACTCAACTGGTATCTCCTTGAAAAATCTTTCAGATAAACTCTTTTTTTATACCACAAGAACACAATTGATATCTTTGTGGCACCAAATAGTATTGTATGGAAAAAGCCAGAGCATGCCCAATCTGCCCAGGTTGCGGTTCGAAAAAATTTGACAGGATACCTTCTGAGGAAACAATTGTCAAATGCGTAGTATGTGGAAAAGAGATTGTCATCTGATGGTCTTTTCTAGTCGCCGTTGCGCTTGGTACTGTTCTTTGGACCAGTTGTAAGTTTTTATTTCCATGATTTTTAGTGTTGAGCATGGCTAAAAGTTGGAAAGACACAGATGTTAATTTAGATCTAATAAAAAATCAAACAATTGCAGTAATTGGCTATGGCATACAAGGCAATGCCCAAGCAAATAACCTAAAAGATTCTGGTCTTAATGTTATAGTTGGACTACAAGAGTCTGGCACTAGCTGGAAAAAAGCCCAGCAAGATGGTCATCAAGTGATGACAATTCCACAGGCTTGCCAAAAAGCCGACATTATTCATGTATTGATTCCAGATATGGTTCAAGCAACAGTCTACAAGGAGTTGATTGGACCAAATCTCAAGGCTGGAAAAGCACTTTCATTTTCACATGCAGCTGCAATCCATTGGGGNTTGACAGGATACCTTCTGAGGAAACAATTGTCAAATGCGTCGTCTGCGGCAAAGAGATTGTTATATGATGGTATTTAGTAGTCGTGTNTTGCGGTTCAAAAAAATTTGACAGGATACCTTCGGAGGAAACAATTGTCAAATGTGTCATCTGCGGCAAAGAGATTGTCATATGATGGTATTTTCTAGTCGCTGTTGTGCTTGGTGTTGTTCTTTGGACCAGTTGTAAGTTTTTAT
>NZ_RCMC01000051.1 GCF_011319475.1 Candidatus Nitrosotalea sp. FS | reverse complement strand
TAGGTATCAGCAGCTGCAATTACAACAGAACATTTGTTTTCTCGCAAAAGGTTTGCAACTTTTGCTATTGTTGTAGTCTTTCCCGTTCCATTGATGCCCATAAATGAAATGATGTATGGTTCTCCTTTTTCCTTCTTTTTTTGTATGNTCAAAAGATTTCAAGTCCTTGTATTCTTGTCCAACACCCAGGTAAAGAATTGGACTAGAAGTTACTTTAACTATGGATATGGCAGCTCCACCACGTGCATCTGCATCGCTTTTTGTAAGTATGGCACCATCAAATTTTGTATAGTTGTGAAACTCTCGCGCTTGACTCACGGTGTCATTTCCTGCTAACGAATCTCCTACAAATAATTTTAGATCAGGATTTACCACTTTGTTAATCTTTGATATCTGGTCCATCAAGTTTTTACTAGTTTGCATTCTGCCAGCAGTATCAATGAGTATACAATCTATCTTATGAGATTTGGCATAAAGAACTGCATCACGCGATACTGCAGCAGGATCAGAACCATAGTTTTGAGCGATGACTTTGACGTTGAGTCGTTTTCCATGTTCACTTATCTGCTCTATTGCACCTGCCCTATAGGTATCAGCAGCTGCAATCACAACAGAATATTTGTTTTCTCGCAAAAGATTTGCAACCTTTGCTATTGTTGTAGTCTTTCCCGTTCCATTTATACCCATAAATGAAATGATGTAGGGTTCCCCCGTTTCCTTCTTTTTTTGTAGATTAGAGAGAATGTCTACCTTTCCCGCATTGTCAAACATATTTGAGATGCTTTTTCGTAGTTCTTGCTTTACAGTTTCAGCAATCTTGTCTTTGTTTACAGTAGAGCCAATCAATTGATTCTTCAAGTCATCTTTTAGTGCGTCAATTACTTCGATAGCAACGTCTGATTCCAGTAATGCAATCTCAAGTTCAAATAAAACCTCATCAACATCTTTTTCCTTTAGTTCCTTTTCTCCAAAACTTTTAGCCGCTATAGAAAATGCATTTCGTAATTTTTCAAACATGTTATAATGCCTTACTGCGTTGGACTACGACTTGATTGTATAAGTTTGTTCATTTCGTGTTGTCCCTGCTCTAGCTTGGCAGATACTTCATATCGTTGTGATGCCAATTGTTGCAGTACAAGTTCAAGTTCTTTAATTCGAGATTCCATATAGTTTATCGCAGAATTTTTGTCTTGTTCTACAGATGCTCCTGCACCAATGTTTACAATCATTTTCTGTTCAGGATTTATTTTTGCTTTGACATATACTCCCAAACCAACTGGTACAAGTGTTTCACAGTCAACATTACCTGTCATCCCTTTCATTGATTCTACTGCATTTGATGCCTCTTGCAAAAGTCTCATTACAGTTTCTTCTCGCTGTACCAGATCAGTTAGATAAGATTCAAGAGCTTGCATCTGTTGCATCAGTGCTTGGGCCTGTTCTTCACTCATTTGCCAAAAATTCTCTTACTGACTATAAATTCATTCTGAAAGCGTGAAAATAAAACAAAAAGAAGAAAGGAATTATGCCTTTACCTTTGAGAGTCGTGCATCTATTTCGTCCCAGTTTATTACATTCCACCATGCATTGACATAGTCTGCACGTCGATTTTGATATTTCAGATAATAGGCGTGCTCCCAGACATCCAATCCCATTAACGGGATAAGGCCTTTGGTACGTGGACTTGTCTGATTTGGCATTGTAGTAAACTCGACTTTCTTTGTTTGAGGATTGTAAGTTAACCAACCCCATCCACTTCCTTGTATAGCAATGGTATCTTTGACAAATTTTTCTTTAAAGCTGTCAAAGTTTCCAAACACAGAATTGATAGCTCCTTCTAGGCTACCGCCTGGTTTTCCGCCACCGCTTGCTTTCATACTATTCCAAAACAAGGCATGGTTTTCGTAACCGCCTCCATGAAAATTCACTGCACCACGAACATTTTCTGGTACTTTACTCAAGTCTGCAAGCAACTTGGGCAGTTCCATGTTTTGTAGTCCTGCATCAAGATTTGCCAACGCATTGTTCAAGCCATCAGTATATGCTTGGTGATGTTTTGTGTGATGAATCTCCATTGTTTTGGCATCGATATGTGGTTCCAAGGAATCATACGAGTATGGTACTTTTGGAAGTTCATATTTTGCCATAATGCGTACGGGTCATTCTTGCAATTTATGGCTTTGGTTGCAAATGCATTTTATTTAGTCCTCATTCAGATACGATGTGGTAGAGAAGTTCCTAGTTTTCTCTCTTGTTTTTGTTTTATGCGTCACATGCTTTATTGCAAGTTCTGAAGAACAGGATACACTTTCAAGCAGCATAAAATTAGTTGGTGTCCAACTGCCAAAACAAAATGGCTTGGACGGTCAGGGAATAAAAATTGGAATAATAGATACAGGAATTGATTTTGATCATCCAGATTTACATGGTTACGGCAAATCAGGAAGAATCGCTGGAGGATATGATTATGTCAATACCGACAAGAGGCCAATTGACGTAAATGGTCATGGTACCGAAGTTGCAGGAATAATTGGCGCCAATGGAAGTTTTTCCGGCATGGCTCCAAGATCCCAGTTATTCTCATACAAGGTGTCATCTTCCGGAGAAGCAGTCTCATCTGAATACATCATACAAGCCATCTCTCGCGCCATAGAAGACAAGATGAATGTTGTAAACATCAGCCTCGGAGTCAATAGAACTAATGACGAATTGGAGAATGCAGTTGACGAGGCTGTAAAAAAAGGAATTGTCATAGTTACAGCTGCAGGAAATAATGGACCTGATGACATGACAATTGGCAGTCCAGGCAGAGATTTTAACGTGATAACAGTTGGAGCATCTTACAACAACATAACATCAAGTCTTGTATCGACACTAGAGGTCGGAAACAAGCAGTACAATGTAATACCAATGCTTGGCACAGATGTTTTGCAAAGTCCAGTCAAAGGCAAGATAGTTTATGGCGGATATGGCAGAGTCAAAGATCTTCAAGGCATAGATGTCAAAGATTCCATATTGCTCGAACAGCGTGGCAGTGATACAAAAGGTGAGAAGGTATTTTTTTCTGAAAAAGAAAAAAATGCTGCAGACCGTGGAGCAAGAGGTTTGATAGTATACAACAATCAAAGTGGAATTTTCTTTGGTGAACTAAGGGGACCCAACTCAACAAATTACCAACCACGAATTCCTGTAATTTCAATATCAGGAAGCGACGGTCTTGAATTAAAATCAATGTCAAAAAACAACACACTGGGCAGTCTGAACATATTTTATCATCCAGACTTTGTCGCACCGTTTAGCTCACGTGGTCCTGTATCACCATTTTATGTAAAACCAGATCTTGTAGCCCCAGGAGTTTATGTTAACACTACAGCACTTGGAGGAAAGTACAATCTGACTAGTGGAACAAGCATAGCAACACCACATGTTACAGGAGCAATCGCATTATTATTACAAGAGCATCCAAATTTGGACCCCTCATCTGTAATATCACTAATAGATACAACAACTGACCCTGTCACAGATGCTTATGGTNAGGAGCAATCGCATTATTATTACAAGAGCATCCAAATTTGAGCCCATCATCTGTAATATCCCTAATAGATACAACAACTGATCCTGTTACAGACGCTTATGGCAAGACATTTTCAATCAGTATAGCAGGCAGTGGAAGGCTAAATGTCACAAGAGCAAGTTCTGCGGATCTAGTCATTTCCCCTCACAGCCTAGTCTTTAATGTATCATATCAAAACCCTAGTGATATCAAAACACTAAACCTGCACTCAATAGACAACACTACAATCCCAAAATTAAAAGTCCAGTTTGAGTCTAGTNCAGTCTAGTCTTTAATTTATCGTATCAAAACCCTAGTGATGTCAAAGTGCTACACTTGCACTCAATAGACAATACTATAGTCCCAAGACTAAAAGTCCAGTTCNCTAGTGTTTAATGTGTCATATCAAGACCCTAGTGATACCAAAGTACTGAATCTGCACTCATTAGACAACACTATAATTCCAAAATTAAAAGTCCAGTTCGAATCTAGCAACCCAAGCTTGGTTTTCAATTACACCTCAAGTAACAATACGTTATCTGCACAGATTACAGATAACGCAAAAAATCCAGGCGATTATGACGGATTTGTAACAATCGATGATTCAAAAACAGTATACCGAGTCCCTGTCTTGATTCATGTAACCAAGGGAACACTAGAGGCAAGTCAAAATAATAACCAGATCAGTTTTTCAATAAATTATCCTGACAAGTGGTCATATGCAAAAATTTCTTTAATGAAAGCTGGCTCACATGATATCAAAACAATTGGAATCACTCCACAAGATTCCAAGACAATTTCAATCAATAGCGCAGGAGAATATTGGATACAGGCTGACATCAAGGTTGAAAACGAGACAGACCATGCATACAAGATATTATCAATAGACCATGTCACAGAAAATTATCCAGACATTGAAGAAATTTTGCAAATTCCAATAAAACAAACAATAATTATTTTTTCCATTATAGCGATTGCGGTTACGGTATCTTTGATAAAACGTAGATAGACTCAGTTGTGCGGTCCAGCATCTTTTATTTCTTGAGCAACGTTTCCAAACTTTTTAAAGTTCTCAACAAACATTTGAGCCAGTTTTTTTGCAGACGAGTCATAACCGTCTTTATCAGACCAAGTATTTCTTGGGTTTAACACCTCAGAAGGAACGTTAGGACATGTAACTGGAATATCCAAATTAAAGACAGTATCCTTCCTATACTGTACCTTGTCTAGTTCTCCTGAAAGTGCTGCTGTTACCATGCTTCTTGTATAGTGAATATTCATCCTCTTTCCAATTCCATATGGCCCACCTGACCAGCCAGTATTTATCAAATATACAGTTGTCTTGTGTTTTGTTGTCTTTTCTCCCAACAATTTTGCGTAAACTGATGCATGTCTTGACATGAAAGGAGCCCCAAAGCATTCAGAAAATGTTGCCCTAGGTTCAGTTATACCTCGTTCAGTGCCTGCAAGCTTGCTTGTATATCCAGACATAAAGTGATACATTGCACCTTCTTTTGTGAGCCTGGCTATTGGAGGCAGTACACCAAATGCATCTGCTGTCAAAAATATTATGACTTGAGGGTTTCCTCCAAGACTTGGAATTACAGAACCTGGAATAAAATCAAGGGGATAAGCTGCTCTAGTATTTTCTGTAAGGCTGCCATCATTGAAATCCGGCATCATGGTTGTCTTGTCAATTACAACATTTTCCAGTACAGCACCAGATCTTATCGCATCCCAGATTTGTGGCTCTGCATCTTTGTTTAGATTGATGCATTTTGCATAGCATCCACCTTCAAAATTAAAAATGCCTCTATCAGACCAACCGTGTTCATCATCTCCTATCAACTTACGATTCGAGTCAGCAGATAGTGTGGTCTTGCCAGTACCTGAGAGGCCAAAGAATAAAGCTGTGTCTCCACTCTTTCCAATATTAGCAGAGCAGTGCATTGGAAAGACACCGCGTGATGGTAAATTGTAATTCATTACTGAGAACATTGCTTTTTTTATTTCGCCAGCATACGAAGTTGCTCCAATCAAGACAACTTTCTTTGTATAATTTAGAAGAATGAATGCATCAGTTCTTGTACCATCAACCTCTGGTACTGCTTTGAAATCATTTAGTGCGATAACGGTATATTCTGGTTTGTGTGTTTCAAGTTCTGAAACAGTTGGTCTGATGAATAATTGTCTTACAAAGAGACTCTGCCATGGATGATCAGTTATGATTCTAATTGGTAATCTGTGTTCAGTGTCTGCGCCTACAAATCCATCAAAGATGAAGATCTCCTTGCCTGCCATGTGATTTGTCATCTTTGCAAATATCTTGTCAAACTTGTCTTCTGGAAATGGATGGTTGATCTTACCCCAGTCAACAGTATTGTGGGTTTGCTCATCATCGACTATAAAACGATCATCGGGGGATCTTCCAGTATATTTCCCAGTTTTTACAGCCATTGCCCCACTTGCCGTGAGAATGCCTTCGTTTCTCTCTTCGATTAGATCAATGAGATCTTTGACCTGCAGGTTTCTCTGTATCTTTGCAGGTTTTATTCCCATTTGGTCCAATTGAGATACAACGTGACGAGTGATTGTAGGTTCCAAATCCTCTATCATCTGGTAAGACGATTTCTTATAAAATTCCTTATTATCTCTTCGGATCAAAAGCCACTAAACAAGAAACGTATTTATTGTAAAATTTAGTCAGAGTCGTGTACATGCCGATCAATAAAGAAGCTCTTGAACTTAGAAAGAAAGTGGCTGAACATAGGCCAGATTTTGTTAGGCAAGAGAGCTGGAGATATGCAAAACTTGCAGAGACTTGGAGAAAACCAAAAGGTATGGACAACCATCAAAGAAAACAAAAGAAGGGATGGCCAGCCCTAGTCCGAGTAGGATATGGTGGACCAAAGATCGCAAGAGGATTACATCCATCAGGATTTACAGATAATCTAGTTTACAATTTAAAAGACTTGGAAAAACTTGATCCAAAAAAAGACGGTGTTAGATTTGGCCACGGAGTAGGAAAAAAGAAAAGATCTGAAATAATTACCAAGGCATTAGAGAAGAACTTCAAAGTATTCAACGCAAGGGTGTCAGCTAGTGGTAGTAAATCTTAAGTCCAAAAGACAGCTAGTCTCCAGAATTCTTGGAGTCGGCATGGGCAGAGTAAGATTTGATCCAGAATATTTGGATGACATAACAGATGCAATCACTCGTGATAACATTCGAAGTTTGATAACTGCAGGCACAATCCAAGTAAAACCAGTAGTAGGAACTTCAAAGGGAAGAGCACATTTTAAGAAATCTCAAAAACGCAAACGTGGAACTAAACAAGGTTCCAAAAAGGGAAGAAAAGGATCTAGAGTCGGAAAGAAGGAAGTATATGTCAAGAGAATAAGAGCCATGAGACATCAGCTTAAAGTATCAAAATCAAGAAAGGAAATACCAAATGAGAGTTATTGGAAATTATACAAGCAAGTTGGTGGAAACCAAGTAAGAAACTTGGCTCACCTTAGAAGCTTGATAGAAGAAGTTCGTTCCAAAAAGTAAAACTCAGAATCTATAGATTGTATTTTTGTCAAGGATTTTTCCTTGTTTGATTTTTACGCCTTCTTGTGAAAGCATGTTAGTTTTTATTTTTTCTCCCCATGCATAGCCTCCAACTTTACCACTGGACAGTATTACCCTATGACATGGAACGATTACAGGAAATGGATTCTTGTTCATGATTCTCCCTATAGCTCGTTGTCCATTTTTTAGACCTACAGCCTTTGCAAGTTCGCCATAGGTTGTCACTTTTCCTTTTGGAACTTTCAAGAGTTCTTTGTACACTTTATGTTCTAGTTTCAAATCTTTACCATCTCTAGACCACTTGTATTTATCATCTCGACTATTTTTTGTTTGTTCTTTCCCAATCCACTCCAATCTACTAGAGCAAATTTGGCTTCATGATTTCGTTCCAATATATGAGTAAAAAGTTCTATATCGATATTATCAAGGCCATGTTTTGGAATAACAGTACCTAATGCAAGATCGCCTTCAAGCAGTTCTTTATTGAATTTATCAGGATAATGGGTACCTCCAAAGCATATGGCAACATCATGTTTGTGTGGAATCTCAGACATTTCTTTTAAGACAATTTGTGCCACATTTTCACACAATTTTTTATCGGTCCATTCTTTCTCAGTTGTGCCTATTTCAATGAACAGTGTGGGTTTACTCAATGCAGTTGGCCCATGATGGGTTGCTTCTATTGTAATGTCAAATTTTGAAAATAGGTTTCTTTCTTCCCATAGCCGTTTCATGTAGGATTTTTGCCTGTGTGGGTATGGTATTGCAACTTGCCTGGCAAACCCTCCAAACAAGGCATCGCCAAAGTTTCCAGTACTGTGACACGTCAATGCAAGATCTCCACTTTCAGAGGCATGCTTTGACAGGAACACGTATCCATCATAATGATATTTTTCCTCAAGCCAATCAGCAGATATTGCAGGAGACGGTATCACTACGAGATCAAATTTATTTCCATGAAAAACTCCATCATCATCTTTTTTCATTTGCTTTGAAAGAAATGTTGCCATGTTAAACCCCGCAGGATCAGACTCGTATGCTACCAACAGTTCCATAAGAAATAGACAAACTACTAGTTTATTATTTTAAACGAAACTCAAATTTACACATCGTGCATACGTACAGTATNGCAGTTGCAGATGGTCAGAATAGACATATCATTTGAATTTGACTTCTAAATATATACTTTAAAATTTAAATAATACTAGTAGTATTACAAACACATGAGAGTAAAGTTAGATCCAAATGTAAAGCGAGATACAACATCAATCAAGATAGATCCATCAGTCTGGAAGGAAGCAAAAAAAGATGCCATAGACAGAGAACTTGATTTATCACAACTAGTAGAGATTGCATTAAAGACATGGTTAGAAGATGAAGACCCCAAGAGAGTCAAAAATGACTTGAAAGAGAAATAGAAAATGTCCCATTCCACAGCATATAGAGAAAATTTATCAGATGTTGCAGATGTAATAGAGAGATACAGCAAGGTGTTTGAGCGCCTTGATAATATAACAACAGATGAGGACATGAAAATAATATACGGTTCATTGCGTGTGATGAACTATTTTCTAGGCAAATCATACCTAGTTTCAGTCAATTTACTAAAGGAGGTCAATGTCTTGTTTCATGCCATAGAGAAACTACCAAGAAAAGCAGAGTATGAAGAGATCAAAGAAATGGTTGAGAAACAAAGAGAGAGTATTGTCAATACCTTGATTCCGATAAAAGAGGCATTTGAGAGATCAGCAGAATATGAGAATTTTGGCAGAAAGAAAGCAAATGATGAAAATGGAAAGTGAATAAGAGTGCCATACAAAGACCAATCAAGCAAGAGGTCACCAAAATCTATGGAATCATTTNCAGAATACGAAAATTTTGGCAGAAAGAAAGCAAATGATGAGAATGGAAAGTGAATGAGAATGTCATACAAAGACCAATCAAGCAAGACGTCACCAAAATCTATGGAGTCATTGGAGATACTAGAAGTACGAAGCAGAGAAGATCTCATTGAAGAGTGGTTGTCCCTCAATCCAAGAGATGTGACAGATTTTAATCGAGCAAGCATCAAAAAAATAACTACCAAGGTTACCATAACATTTGATTTTGGCAAGGAAGAGTGTCTTCTAGTATTTCAGCACTAGAATAGAATATTTGAAAATACTCAAAACTTGCCCGAGCCAAAAATATGAAAACATCTCTTTAGCATCACAGTACGACTAAAATGTAACAATCCATGTCCAAAATAAGAATTATAAGGACACTTTGGGCAAAGCCCTCCAATGGTAAAGGTAAATCCAAAACAGATGCTCAAGGACATGGTCAATACTATGAAACTTGCCAAAAAGTCAGATAAAGAGGACTACATGGAACATTTGAGACTTGTAATTTTAGGAATGGCCACACTTGGAGCCATTGGATTCATCATTCAGTTTACATTTGCTGTTATTAATTTAGGACATAGATAAAATGGCACAAGAAACAAAATCACACTTTTTTGCAGTTAGGACCACGGGAGGCCAAGAAAAGGTCGTCATGGGACTACTAGAGAATCGAATTAAACTGAAAAAACTCAACATACAATCAGTTCTACTGCTAGAAAATCTCAAAGGCTATGTTGTTGTAGAGGCAATAGATGCAAATGCAGCATTTGATGCATTGCAGGGAATCAGACACATCAGAGGCCAACTAAGAGGAGAATTAACATTCAAGGATATCGAGGGTTATCTAGTAAAGAAATCCACAGTTTCAGAACTTGTAGTAGATCAAGTAGTAGAGATTATTGGTGGTCCATTCAAGGGTATGAAAGCCACAGTCACAAGAGTAGATCATGATAAAGAAGAAGCTACAGTAATTCTACTTGATGCACCATACCAATTGCCAGTTACTGTTGATGCAAACTATCTCAAACCATCAACTCATTAGCAAGGATTAAATTTACAGTTCAGAGGGAAGAAAAAATATGGCAGATATGCAAACTGTTTCTGCACTTGTAACAGGAGGTCAAGCTAGTGCAGGTCCTCCTTTGGGTCCAACTTTGGGACCACTCGGTGTAAACATCTTACAGATAGTTACTGCCATAAATGAAAAGACTAAAGATTTTGAAGGAATGAAAGTGCCTGTCACAGTCAATGTAGACAAGAGCACAAAGAAATGGACCGTAGAAGTTGGAATTCCTTCTGCTGCGGCCTTGATTCTAAAAGAAGCAGGTATCCAGAAAGGATCAGGAACTTCAGGTGCCACCTGGGTTGGAGACATCTCACCAGATTCTGTTGTCAAAGTTGCAAAATTGAAAATCGATTCTTCTTATGCTCTCAATGTTAGAGCTGCTTCAAAAGAAATAATCGGAACATGTCTTGCACTTGGAGTCAAAATAGATGGCAAGAATCCAAAAGAAGCAACTGCTGATCTAGAATCAGGCAAGTGGGACGACAAATTCAAGTAGATTATTCAGTTACTGTATAGACTGGATCTTTATCGGTTTTCTGCAATTCAACAAAAGTTTCCGTGTTTTGTATTCCTTCTATCTTTCCTATTTTTTCTATAGCTACAGTGTGTAACTCCTCAAGGTTCTGTGCTCTCAGAGTCAACAGGATATCAAACCTTCCAGTGACTTCAGATATTGCAACTATCTCAGGAGTTTTCAGTAATGCTTTATGGATTTGGTCCTTTAGCTTTGGATCTCTGTTGATACCCATGGTTGCTCGTACTCCAATGCCTATCAATGATTCATCAACTACGATGGTAAATTTTTTTATTAATTTTTTCTTGACTAGTCGTTTTACTCTGCTATAAAGAACCGAAGTGTTGACACCAAGTTTTTTGGATAGATTAGGGACAGATGTATTACCGTCTCTGCTAAGTTCGGTAATTATTTTCATGTCTAATTCGTCGAATTTGTGCAACTTTGCGACTTGTTTTTGTTACTATTTAATAAATGTAAGTTACTTTTCCAAAAGTATTCTTATTTCATGACTGTTCTGATTACATGAAATTTTTACGATCATACAATTCTCGAACGATTTTGTCGCTAAAGGATTTTAAATAGGCAAATTGGAAACCTTTCGTAATGATTACCACCGAGTCCCAGATAGCTCAAATGATAACTGATGCTAAGAAGAGCACAAAGGAAAGGAAATTCAAACAGGCAGTAGAGCTAATCATGGTTTTCAGAGATATCGATGTAAAGAAAGGATTCGCAATAAATGAGACAGTCCAGTTACCAAAAAAGATGAACAAGTCATCTTCAATATGCGTAATCGCATCAGGAGATCTTGGAATCAAGGCAAAGGGTGCCAATGCAGACTTGGTTGTAGACACTACACAAGTAACACAGATGGGCGCTAACAAAAGAGAGTCTCGCAAATTAATCAACGGTTATGACTTTTTCCTTGCAGATACTTCAGTAATGGCAAATGTAGGTAAGACCTTGGGTCAGTTTATGGGTCCAAGAGGAAAGATGCCAACACCACTTCCATTCAACGCTCCAATCGAATCAATATTGGAAAGATTTAGATCATCAATAAGAGTAAGACTGAAAAATTCTCTTTCCTTAGCATGCAAGATAGGTGATGAAACAATGTCTGATGAAGACTTGGCAGCAAATGCTCATGCAGTGATTGGTACAATAGAAAAGAAATTACCAAGCGGCGACAAGAACATCAAGAAAATAATGATCAAGACAAGCATGGGAAAGATAATCAAACCAACACAACCAGGAACAAAGTAACATGCATCAAAATAGAACCAAATATCCTCAAAAGAAAGCTCAGATGTATCAACAGTTACAAGAGTTACCAAACAAGTACAAAGTTGTAGCTCTAGTCAGAATGGAAAAAGTAAGATCTTCACAATTATTACCATTAAGAAAAAAATTCAAAGGCGAAGTAGAAATTGTCAGTGTTAAAGATAAAGTTGCACAAAAATCACTTTCAACATTAAAAATTCCTGGAATTGAAAAACTTGCTGAAAAGCTAGTTGGACAATGTGTATTGATGTTTACAAACATGAGTCCAATCAAGTTGAACATTTTACTTGGTAAAAACAAGATTATGATGGCAGCAAGAGGTGGAGATAAGGCAAGCATAGATGTAGTCATCAAGGCAGGCAACACAGGAATTACTCCAGGACCAATTCTTACAGACTTTAAAGAAGCAGGTGTATCAACCAAGATCGATCAAGGAACAGTTTGGATTACAAAGGATTCAGTGGCAGCAAAGAAAGGAGACGTAATATCTGGAAAGTTGGCCACCCTACTGAGCAAACTAGATGTCAAGGCAGTAGAGGCAGGAATCGTACTAAACTCCGCTTTGGAGGACAAGGTAGTTTACAATCAAGAAGAATTAACAGTCGATGTAGAAGCATACAGAACTGCATTTGCCCAGGCACACCAGGAAGCATTGTCACTATCAATAGAGATAGGATATGTAACCAAAGAGAACGTCAACATGATACTTGGNAGGAAGCATTGTCACTATCAATAGAGATAGGATATGTAACTAAAGAAAATGTCAACCTGATACTTGCCAAGGCAGCTCAGCAAGCAAGATCACTTGCAATAGCAGCAGGCTTTCTTACTGATGACACAAAGGATGCAACAATACAGAAAGCAAGCGGACAGGCAAAAGCACTTGCAGGCAAACTAAAGGGTTACACCCCACAATAAATCAGAGACACAAATTCTTAGCGCACCNAGGCAGCTCAGCAAGCAAGATCACTTGCAATAGCAGCAGGTTTTCTTACTGATGATACCAAGGATGCAACGATACAGAGGGCAAGCGGACAGGCAAAAGCGCTAGCAGGCAAACTGAAGGGCTATACCCCACAATAAATCAGACAGACAATTCTTAACGCACTTTTGGCAGATTCCAGTTGTATTTCATGGCAACCAATCGCATTATGGTTGTAACCAATATTGAGCCAACGGTAACTAGCTCAATTGGGAGATTGACAAGTAGAAGAATGTAAAAAACTACAACGCCTAGAAAACTTGCTGATGCATACAGTTCTTTTACAAAGACCATAGGTATTTCATTTACAAACATGTCTCTCAAGATTCCTCCTCCCACAGCTGTTACCATCCCAGCCATTGCCATTGCCAAAAAATTCATTCCAAACAATTGATAGGCCAAGGTTGCCCCAATTGCAGTAAAAACACCCAGTCCAATAGCATCAAATTTTAAAAACAGATTCCAGTGTTTTTGCATTTTAGGATAAAGAAAGAAGATAGCAATTCCTGTTACTGTTGTAATTATCACATAGTTTGGATCAGATATAGAACGAGGAGGAAAATGTCCAAGAACTATATCCCGTATTGTTCCCCCAGCAACACCAGTAATTGTTGCAAGGATGATAATTCCTACAATGTCTGCCTTGTGTTCAATTGCCTTGAATGCCCCAGTTACTGCAAAGGCCATTGTTCCAAACAAATCAAGTATCAATACGATAGTTTGAATCGGAGACGATAATTCAGTCAAATAACAAAGTAACCAAGACTATGGTAAATAATGTTTAAGAGATTACAAAAAAGGGATAGATTACAGTTTTAACCGAATAGTGCAGAAAGACCTTCCATTGCTTGTTCTTCGGTCTTTGCAGATGGTAGATCAGCCTCTTTCTTTCCTTCTGATGCGCCTCCACCTGATGGTGCTGCTGCTGGTGCGGCAACTGCTACTGGTGCAGCCTTGATTGCTTCCTCGATGTTTACATCGGCGAGAGCAGCAACAAGTGCCTTTACTTGTGCTTCATTTACTTCAGCACCTGAAGCCTTTACAACATTAGCAACATTTGCTTCGTTGATTTCCTTCTTTTGTTTGTGCAAAAGCAACGCAGCGTATACGTATTCCATTGTAAACAAATTTTGAAAGAGGCATAATATAAAACTATGGAGACTTGGAAAAAATAAATCTAAATTGATTTTCCTAGTTTAAGATCTTAAGACCTCGACATATAGAATACATGTATTTCTTCAAGTCTTTGTCGTAAAGTGTATCCATTCTTTGTTTTAAGACTCGCTTTGCTTGTTCTTTTTCTGGACCATCAGGTAAAGAAAGTACATTGTTGATTAATTCAGGTATTGATTCTCGAACCCAGCCAGAAATAATATTGTGAATGTTCTTGTGGATTTTTTCAACATGGTCACTAGTCACATTAAACACTCCAGTGAAATTATTGTGTTCTACCCTATAGATTAAAGCAAATATGCATTCTTTTGGATTTGGATTTTTCAAAAGTTCAAGTGATTGAGGACCGGCCTTTCCCTGAGAAACTTTGTTCTTGAGGCCTACTGGATTTATTATCATTCCATTAACTCCAATGTTGGAATTTTCTACTCCAGTTACAATTCCTACAACGATATCCCTATGGTCACCATTTGGTTGGGATGCAAAGACGTAATCTCCTTCTTTCCAGCCCTTTTTTGTGAACATGAGAAACTTTCCTAATAAATCATATTTAATGTGTTGCTTCAGAATGCTTAATATCGGTCAGAAGAAAAAATTGTGAAATGGACAAGGACCAGATCCTTTCAAAGTTTTCCACGGATCCGGATAGATACTACAAGGTCGCATTGTTTGAAAGTGAGGGATTTAGAAGAAAATCATGCACCAAGTGCCACAGGTTTTTCTGGACCTTGGATGATGGACTCAGTCTGTGTCCTGATCACATAGAGAACAGCTATTCATTCATTGGAGACCCACCTACAAACAAGAGATTTGATTACACCCAAGCATGGAAAGAAGTAGAATCATTCTTTGTACAAAACAACCACAAATCAGTTGGACGATATCCCGTAGTCTGCAGATGGCGTGATGATCTGTATTTTACAATTGCATCCATTGTAGACTTTCAAAGAGTCATGGGTTCCAAAGTAGTCTTTGAGTTTCCTGCAAATCCATTGATTGTTCCTCAGACTTGTCTTAGATTCAAAGACATTGAAAATGTGGGAGTGACTGGAAGACATTTTTCTAGTTTTTGTATGATAGGACAACACAGTATACCAAATTCACAAGGATATTGGAAGGATAGATGTGTAGACTTGGATTTCAAACTTCTCACCGATAGATTTGGAATTAATAAACAAGAGATAGTGTTTGTCGAGGATGTTTGGGCAGGAGGTGGTTCTTTTGGCTCATCACTGGAATATTTTGTCAGAGGTCTAGAGCTTGGCAATGCAGTATTTACTGAATTTCAGGGAGATCTAACCAACTATTCTATCTTAGATCAAAAGATTATCGACATGGGTGCAGGTCTTGAGAGATTTGCATGGGTAACAATGGGAACTCCTACCGCGTATGATTGTTGTTTTGGACCCATAACAAAATACATGATAAACAAAATAGGAATCGATACAGACTCAAACATAATTTCCAAGTATTTCATGTCAATAGCAAAAGCTCTCTCAGAATCAGATGACATTTCAATAGTTAGAAAGACTGCAGCAAAAATTGCAGGTTTAGATGAAACAAAACAGGACAAGATGATTTCTCCACTAGAGGGAGTCTACATGATAGCCGATCACTTGAGGACACTGGTATTTGCAATTTCTGATGGTGCACTACCAAGCAATGTAGGAGGAGGATACAATTTGAGGATATACTCAGAAGAACACTTGCAACTATGGATAGATTTGGCTGGAATTTTGATCTCAATGACCTCATTGACCTTCACATAGATTATCTAAAGTCCACATATCCAGAACTTGAACAAACCCGCAATGATGTAAAAGCAATAATCGAGGTAGAGAAAAATCGCTATGGCGAGTCAAGAGTCAGAATGAAAAACATGGCAGCTACTCTCAAGACACAGAACAAAAAACTAGCAGTCGATGATCTCATCAGACTCTATGAATCTGACGGTATAACTCCAGACTTTCTCAAAGAATACCAGATAATATCAGAGATTCCTTCTACATTTTATGAGAGACTATCAGATTTGCACCAATCTGAAAAGACAGAGAAAAAGGAAGAATTGAATTTAGAAGGCATTGAGGATACAGATTTACTATATTACAAAAATGATCCGCACGAATTTGATGCCAAGATACTCAGAATTATTAAAAATAAATTTGTCATACTTGACAAGACGTCATTTTATGCAAGAGGAGGAGGACAAGAGCCAGACCATGGCAAAATTGCAGAGTTTGATGTAATAGATGTCACTAAGCACGGAAATGTGGTATTGCATGAGATCAAGGACGGATCTCCAAAAGAAGGCATGGTTGTAAAATGCAAAATTGATTCAGTGCGAAGATATGGAATAACACGAAACCACACCAGCACTCATGTTCTTAATGCATCTGCAAGAAATATTCTAGGTTCTTGGATCTGGCAGCATTCTGCTTTCAAAGATGCAGATTATGCAAGACTAGACATTACACATCATTCAAACCTTACAGAAGAAGAGATAACAAAAATCGAAGATCTTGCAAATGTAACCGTAAGAAAGGATATCCCAATTTTGATCAACCAGTTTGAGAGAGGTGATGCAGAACAAGAATATGGTTTTAGAATTTACCAAGGAGGAGTGGTACCAGTAAAACTAGTACGAATTGTAAACATAGAAGGTTTTGACGTAGAAGCATGCGGTGGAACACATGTTCAAAAGACCGGAGAGTTGGGATTGATAAAAATCACCAAGGCTGAGAGGATCCAGGACGGAGTAGTTAGACTAGAATTTGTGTCCGGCGAGTCTGCACTAAAGTACACCCAAAACCAAGATAGAAAAATTTCGCACATAGTAAAATCTCTAGGTTCAAGTAAAGAAAAGATGTTAGAGTCGTTTGAGCACGCAATGAAAGATTCAGAGGATGCAAAAAAGAGACTACGACAAATAATCAAGAGAACATCAGATACATCTGCAAGAGAGGCCATCTCTCAGGCAAAGAATCTTGGCAAAGTCAAACTCTATTCTGCAGTAGACGAAGAACTTGATGAAGAATTCNAACATGCAATGAAAGACTCAGAGGATGCAAAAAAGAGGCTAAGACAAATAATCAAGAGAACATCAGACATGTCTGCAAGAGAAGCCATCTCTCAAGCAAAGAATCTTGACAAAGTCAAACTCTATTCCGCAGTAGACGAAGAACTTGATGAAGAATTTCACATATCAGTAGGAGAGATTGCAACCAAGCTTGACAAGTCCTTGATTTATTGTGTGCTGATTGTAAAAAATGAATCAATCAAGATAATATCATTTTCAGGCTCTGATGCNGAGAGATTGCAACCAAGCTTGACAAGTCCTTGATTTATTGCATATTAATTGTCAAAAACGAATCAATCAAAATAATATCATTCTCAGGCCCCGATGCTGTGTCTACCAAAAAGGCAGGAGATCTAGTAAGAGATGTTTCTAAAGTGCTTGGCGGTTCAGGCGGCGGAAGAGACACATTTGGTCAAGGTGGAGGAAAAGATCTATCAAAGATAAAAGATGCATTACTTGCCATAGAAAAATCAATTCTTGGAGAACGATAGCAGATGGATTGGATGGCACTTGAAGAAAAATGGAGACGCAAGTGGGAAGAAGAAAAATATTTTGAAACTGATCCAAATAAAAATAAAAAATTCTTTGTCACAGTAGCATATCCATATCCCAATTCTCCTCAACATGTTGGACATGGAAGAACATACACTCTAGCAGATGTTCATGCAAGATTCATGCGCATGCAGGGTTACAACGTATTATTCCCAATGGGATTTCATTATACTGGAACACCAATTTTGGGCATGGCGCGAAGGGTTCAAGACAATGATGTAAAACTGCTTGAGACATTTCGCACTCTGTACAAGGTCCCAGATGATAAAATAAGAGAGTTTGTAGAGCCAGTAAAAATTGCAGATTATTTCCATCAAGAGATAAAGGCAGGAATGATCGAAATGGGATACTCGATAGACTGGAGAAGAGAGTTTACCACAATAGATCCAGTGTATAGCAAGTTTATCGAGTGGCAGTTTGGCAAACTAAAGGAAAAAAATCTCATAATTCAGGGCACTCATCCTGTGGGATGGTGTCCAAAGGATCAAAATCCAGTATCACAGCATGACACACAAGGAGATGTAGAGCCAAGTTTTACAGAATATACAATCATCAAATTCAAGTATGACAAGTACATCATTCCTACTGCAACACTACGGCCAGAAACTATTTTTGGTGTAACAAACATCTGGATAAATCCAGACTTTGTATACGAAATAGTTCAAGTTGACAATGAAACATGGATAGTAACTAGCGAATGTGCAAGAAAGTTAGAGTTCCACAACAAAGCAATAACAAGACTTGATAAAATATCTGGCAAGGAACTAGTAGGAAAAAAAGTCAAGGTTCCCGAAAGAGACGACCAGGTTTTAATTTTGCCAGCAAGTTTTGTCAAAAGTGAAAACGGTACTGGCATTGTAATGTCTGTTCCAGCACATGCTCCTTTTGATTATCAAGCCTTGGAAGATCTCAAAAAAGAGATTGCAAAATATCCAAATCTTTCTGATGTTCAAAATGTAAAAGCAATATCAATAATTGAGACAGAAGGTTATGGACAGATTCCTTCACTTGATGTAATAACTAGATTCAAAATCGAAGATCAAAACAGTTCAAAACTTGAAGAAGCCACCAAGGAAATATACTCAAAGGAATTTTACGGCGGCAAATTAAAACAAAACACAGGAAAATTTGCAGGCAAGACAGTTGCAGTGGCAAAAGACGAAGTAAAAAAATGGATGCTGCAAGGCGGAAATGCTGACATTTTATACGAATTAAACGAGATCCCCATAAGGTGCAGATGTGGTGCAGAGTGTGTAGTAAAGATCCTCAGTAACCAGTGGTTTCTCAACTATTCAGATCCTGAATGGAAGACAAAAGTGCATGCATGGATAAATGAGATGAAGATTCTTCCAGAAGAAATCAGAAATGAGTTCAACAATGTAGTAGATTGGCTAAGAGAGCGAGCATGTGCAAGACAACATGGCTTGGGAACAAAGTTACCTTGGGATAAAAACTGGATAATAGAGAGTCTTTCTGATTCTGTAATTTACATGGCATACTATACCATAGCAAAATATGTAAACAACAAAGAGATTACGCCAGAAAATGTGTCTGATGCCTTTTTTGACTACATATTCTTGAACAAGGGAGATCCTGAAAACATATCATCACAGTGTAAAATATCACCCCAACTTTTAGAGAAGGTAAAAAACGAGTTCCAGTATTTTTATCCAGTCAATGCAAGACATTCTGGAAGAGACCTAGTACCAAACCATCTAACATTTTTCATCTTCAACCACATCGCAATATTTCCAAAAGAGTACTGGCCTGAAGAGATTGTAGTCAACGGATCAGTCCTCATGGATGGAAAAAAGATGTCCAAGTCAGAAGGAAACATAATTCCACTCAGAGATGCCATAAGAAACCACGGAGCAGATGCAATCAGGCTTACAATATTAATTTCTGCAGAGCTACTGCAAGATGCAGATTTTAATCAAGAGGCTGTCAAGGGAATAAAAAGTAAATTAGAAAACATGTTAGAAGAGTGCTCAAAATACAGAGCCAGTCACAATACTAGACTTGAACAAGAAGACAAGTGGATAAAAAGTAGGGTAGAACAGTTGGTACAAAAAACAACCACATCCATACAAAAAATGAGGCTAAGAGAGGCACTACATTTTGTATTATACGAGTTCGAGTCAGACCTTCAATGGTATACAAAACGAGCCCTTGCAAAGAAAAGAGAAGACTTTACAGGAATTTTGCACGAGATTACATCCATACGAGTCTCAATGATGTCGCCCTTTGCGCCATATGCATCAGAAGAGATGTGGTTAAGGCTAGGAAATACCGGCATTGTATCAAAATCTCCATGGCCAACATACCATGAAAACATGATTGACTTTGAATCAATTCAATCTGAAAACCTACTAAAGAATACAATTGAGGACATAAAAAATATAATCAAGGTTACAAAGATCACTCCAAAAAAAATAACAATCTATACACCTGCACAGTGGAAAGTAAAAGCATACCAGAAAATCTTATCAAATATTGTAGCAGGTGAAGTCAACATAGGCACTCTGATAAAAGCACTCATCGCAGACAAGGAAACAGAAGATGTAAAGAAAGATCCAGATTTTGTGAAAAAAACAGTCAATGACATATTGTCAGAATCACAAGAAGAAAGAGAATCAAAGAACAAGATTGGCCTTGTTGATGAAAAGAAAATTCTTTCAGAGCTTGATTCACTAGTACAAGCAGAGTTTGGAATCACATCACAAGTATTTTCAGAATCAGATCAAGACAAGTATGATCCAAAAAATAAATCAAAGACATCAAGACCATACAAACCAGCTATACTAATTGAATAATAATTGCCACATGTTTTTATTAGGTCATTTTAGGTATAAGATCGTTTGAAGATAGCTATAGTAGGCATAGGAGTTGCCGGGGCATATCTCCTTGCAAGATTGAAAGGTCAACACGAAGTAGTGGGTTTTGAAAGATCTACTGTAGAGAATCATGATTCCATTTGTGCATGGGGTACATCAAAAGCACCGATGGAAGAATTTTCAAAAAAAGTTGGCCTTGATTTTAACGATTATGTAATTCATGACGGAAAACAAATGTACGTTGACATGGGTTTAGAAAGATTTCAAATCAAACTCAAGGGACTCTGCACTTACAATAAGATTGGATTGATAAAAGACATGGCAAAGGGATGCAAGATACATCATGGTGTTGCTCCAAAATTACAAGATTTAGAGTCAGAGTATGACATGATTGTGGACTCCACAGGTTTTCATAGATCATATCTACCCAGACTTGCAAAAGATTTCCATTTACCAACATTTCAGTATAAAGTGGAATATGAGAATGGCGTACCATTTGATGATTTTTATCTCAAGCCATTTTCCTCAATTAGCGGATATTTCTGGTATTTCCCACTAGGAGACAATGTCGCACACATTGGAGCAGGTGACAAGAATAAAAATCACATAGTAGAGACCAACGCATTCTTGAAGAAATATGGCGGAAAAATCACAAAGACTGTTGGAAGACCAATTCGTCTTGCCACTCCAGATCTCTGCGGGCCATTTTATCATGGAAAAGTAGTAGGGGTTGGTGAGTCTATAGGAACAGTCTACCCATTGCTTGGTGAAGGAATAATTCCAAGTATGACATGTGGAGACATTTTTGTGGAGACATTGGGCAATAATGAAAAATATAGACAGATGGTCCTTGAAAAATTTGCAATTTATTCAAAGGTATTATCATTTGTAAGAAATAAAATGGATAACAAGTTTGGCGTGATGAAAAGTTTTGTAGACATGTTATCAATTTACAGATACATGAAAAAGAATGAAAAAAGATTTGGCATGGAAATCAAGATGACAGACATGATGAAAGTAGCAAAGGCCTAGAATCACATACTTACATAGCCAAAATTTTCTCTTGTTGTTCTATTTGAATTCATAGTATAATCATAAATCATTTTAGAATAATCCACTAGAACATCTTTCATGTCATCATGAGATTTTGCAAAGTAAAACCCAGGACAGTCACCTGTAAATTGAAACGTAGCATGAACTCTGACTTTGCCTTTTTCATTTTCAAGCCATGATGAAAACGGGTATAGGTAACACACTCCAGGTCTAGAAGGATGCAATCCACAATAGCCCTTGTCATCAAGAAACCTACATTTTACATAGGTCCCGTCTTCGGACTCTTTCTCATCTTCTTTGCGTTTTAGATTTATCATGGTCATAACCACAGGGTTTCCAGTAGGTCCCTTTTCTTCCCATGTAGCTATATTGGTCTCCTTTTTTACAAAATCAGATATTTTTTCATATTTTAGATTTTTACTTATTGTTATCAGATCATTACTTGTAAGCGGTAGCCTACCCTGCCTGTTACAGCAATTATGACAATCAGGCCAATAACATTTCCACAAGACATAACCATTTTCATCCTGTAAATATGGAATATGAAAAATTACGTCGTTTACCTTTATCTGAAAATCTGAAACATTTGTTTTTTTACCCAAGATAAAATCCTGAATTACTGGTTCGATTTTCCAGTCTTTTGATAATAGTTCTAGGGCCTCTTCAATATTTGATTTCATCAACTAATAAATTGAGATCGGAACTTTTTGAACGTTATCAATGCTAGAAGAGAAAGGAAAGTATGCCTCTGCCACTCAGAATCGAAGATTTGTCTGGGAAAAAGTCATGTGGCCACTAGTCTTAGAGTTGAACGCAACTAGTTTTACTAGTCAACAATACAAAAAGCGACGTGACCAAGTATGCAAAGAGCTTAGCATACCAGCTTCTAAAATTGCAGGAGGTTTTGTGTCGTTATTGTTAAAAGGAATTTTATACAAAGAAAATGATCTTTATTCCATTCATTACAGATTAATCCCCTACATGAGACTTGGTGCAAATTGTGATTATGCAACAGCAGTCCGTGAGGCTAGTACAAAATAATATATTCTCAAGAAATACAAGTCGTCTCGGTAGCCCGATAGTCTAGTGGCCAAACAATTTTGGGTTAGGGATCTCAGGCTCTGGATCTTATGAGAGGACACCTGGGGACGGCAGTTCGAATCTGCCTCGGGCTATCTATATTTTTAAAAACAATCTTCGCTATCTAGAAGCCATTGCTATTCTTTCTAGCTCATTTTTCTTCTTAACAGAAGGTGCATTCATGTCATTTGCAGAAGCAAGTATCAAGTGTTCTGCAAGATTTTCCTCAACTGCTTTAGGATTAGAAAATGATGCGTCTCTGACACCCTCTGCAATGAATCTTAATGCCAAGTCTACTCTTCGCAATGGTGCAACATCTACTGATACGTGATAGACAGTTCCACCATATACTATTCTGGTAGTATCTTCATTTGGTGCAGAGTGTTCTACTGCTCTTATCAAAACTTCAACTGGATTTTTGCCAGTTTTTAGATATATGATATCAAATGCTGCCTTGACAGTATTGATTGCGCGAATTTTCTTTCCGCCCATTCTACCTGTGTTTTTGGCATATTTCTTTCCAAAGTGTGATAGTTTGTTTATCAATCTTTCAGCAATGTTAACTTCAGCCTTGTTGAATCTCTTAAGAGCTGATCTACCAAATGACAATGGTATGATCTCTTGTTTTAGAGATATTACATTTTTCAGTCCTGGATCTTTAATATCGATATTAGATATGTCCCATTTTCTAAAAAGTAAAAGGTTCTGTGTTTCAGTCATTTTCTATCTCCTTGGTTTTTCCTTCTTGCCATAAACAAGTTCCTTAAGTGAAGTTCCATTTACCTTGAAAACCTTCCACCTTACACCAGGGATATCACCAAGGGCTCCTCCCATGGATGCACCCATTCCTTCTACATGTACTTCGTCGTGTTCATCAACAAAGTTGAGTGCACCGTCCCTAGGAAGGAAGGCGGTTACCGTTTTACCATTTTTAATCAGTTGTACTCTAACACATTTTCTTACAGCAGAGTTTGGCTGTTTTGCTTCAATTCCAACTTTTTCTAAAACTATACCTCTAGCTTGTGGAGCGCCTCCAAGTGGGCTTGCTTTTCTGTCAAGTCCTAGTTCTCTTCTCTTATAGGTACCAATTGACCACTTTTGTCGTTTTCTCTTATCTTTGAGAACTCTTCCTGCAAATAGACCTAGAGGTGATTTTGCCATACCATTTACTCCATTATTTTCTCCGGACTTTGAATAAGAACACTAGAAATTTGAAAGTATCTCTTTGCTAATAGTCTTGCTTTTTCTGCATTACGTCCTTCTCTGCCTACTACAATTCCTTTCTTTTTTGCATCAACTAGAATGATTGCTTGAAGTGAGCCGTCCAGTCTCTTGTTTATTTTTACTTCAGAAACTAATTTTGGATTGAGCATGTTTTTTAGAAATTCTGCTGGTTCTTCAGAATATTCTACAAGTTCAACATTTCTTTTTACCACGTTTTGTAAATTCTTAATTGTAGAACCACCCTTTCCAATGGCTAGTCCCATTTTACCATGATTTACCACAAATATTACTCGGTCTTGCTTTTCGTCCTCAATACAGTCTCGTGCTGTAGCTCCGGTCACATTCTGAAAAAGTGACATTAGCTTTATTTGATCTGTTGAGAGTTTGATTGTTTCCGTCATGCCGTTTTTAAACTCGATCTCTTGGTGGGACATTTAAATCTTGATAGATAAAATACGAGGAAAAGTACATCAGGTTAGTTCGTCTCTGTTTCTAGTTCTTTGGTTATTGCTTTAAGATTAGTATCGCTTAGAGTCTTAAGCGACAATGCAGAAATTCTAAACTGGGTTCCACACAATCTACCAAGTTCTACTGATGAACCGTTATATTGTAGAGTTGGAACTTTGGAATTTTTAGCTGCTTCTTGTATTTTTTCCAGTGTTTTTTCCTGTATAGAGTTTGACAATACGACAACCTTTGAACTTTTGATTGTACTGATTGTCTCCTTTGTACCAAACGAGTACTTGCCATCCTCAATTGCATCTTTTATTATTTTTTCTAATAGTTTAGCCATCTTGAACCACTCTCATGTATAGATCTACTGTTCCTGTACCAATTGGAATATTTGCTCCTACTATAACATTTTCTGTTACTCCTTTGAGTTCTTCAACTTCTCCTGCTAATGCGGCTTCTGCAATTGTTGGAACTGTAATTTCAAATGCGGCTCTTGCAAGTACACTTGTCTTAGTACCAGCGATTCCGTGTCTTCCAATTTGCTGCAAGTATCCTCTAGAACACATCAAGTCAGATACCAACATGATGTATCTCACGTCTACTTCCAGACCTTGGTCTTCAAGAGTAGAGCTTAGTTCATTTATCAATGAGTTTCGTGCAGCCTCAATACCTAGAGTACCTGCAATCTCAAAGATGTTATTAGTTCGAATATTTTTCTTGTCGATTCCGTCAATCTCCCATACTTTTGCAATGTTTGAGCCAGATGTTTGTATAACCCACTCTTCTCCTTGTTGTACAATAGTAACTCGTTCTACATCTGTTACACCTTTTACGGTGGTTGACAGTACTTTGTTTCTCATTGCAAGAACAGTTTGAGTATCAGATTCTTCAGGTAGTGTTAATGTGATAGAGTGTCCGCTTGGTTCAATTTCAAATTTCTTCTTGGAGGATTGTAATGCATCTACAACATCTTCTATTGTACATGCTCTTTCTCGTAGTTTATCTTGATTGAGATTGAGTTTTATTTTTGTAGAATAGTCAGTTTCAGTACTAGAGATTAATGCACTAATTTTGGTGTGAAGAATTTCTCTAGCTACCTTGATTGCTTTTTCTTTTGATTTCTTGTGATTTTCTTCCAAGTAGATATCCATTGTTGGTGTTACTGGTTTCTTTCTTGCATCTACAAGTTCGATTAACCTAGGAAGTCCTAGAGTTACGTTTCTTTCTCTGATACCTGCAAAGTGGAATGTTCTCAGAGTCATCTGAGTACCTGGCTCTCCTATTGATTGAGCGGTTACTACACCTACTGCTTGGCCAGGTTCAACCTTGGCATTGTCGTACAGCTCTAATGCTTTTTTACAGACTTTATCAACACCATCTTTGCTAAGTTTTGATTCAAGTAGTGCCTCAAGTACAGTTTTTGATAAACGTGGATTGAATGTCTTTGCATATTTTTTGACTAGATCTGTTATCTCTTCTTTTGTGGCTTTCTTTCCAGAATCAATGATGCTTTCAGATTCAATCAATCTTGCAATTCTAAATGCTTCACCATGATCACTTTTTGCTACATCGATTCCGTCCTCACCATAAAGGAATTGTATTATGTGACCGTGTGGATCTCTTACTGTTCCATCATATTCTAGTTTGAGGTGTTCAAGTGCATTGATGAGTCTTCTCTGCATGTAACCACTTTGTTGGGTTCTAACTGCAGTGTCAACAAGACCTTCTCTTCCACCCATAGCGTGGAAAAAGAATTCCAGAGTTGACAGTCCTTCCCTATAGTTAGATTTTACAAATCCTTTACCATCTGGGTTGGCATCATTTTCTTTAAAGTGTGGTAATGCCCTGTTACTATAACCTTTGAGAATTCTTCTACCTCTAATAGACTGCTGTCCCAATGCACCTGCCATTTGACCAATGTTTAATGAGGAACCTCTGGCACCAGTTGTTGCCATTATTCTACCTGCATTGGTTTCATCAAAAGACTTGTCTGCAGAGTTTCCAGCTTTATCTCTTGCTTTTGAAAGCTCGTTTACGATATATGCTTCCAATGCTTCTTCTGCAGAAAGACCTCTGCTAAGTTGTAGTGTGCCTTTCTTTGCCTGAGCAATGAAATCATAGACCCTGTCATATGATTCCTGAATATTTTCAAGAATTCCATCTTTTGTCTTTGTTGCAAGTTCAAGATCAGCGTATCCATAACTAAATCCATAACCTGTAATGAATTGTTTTAACATAATTAGAATAGAGTTGAGGAAATTCTTTGCCTCTTCATATCCATAGTCTTTTGTGATTCTATGCAAGACACTATCAGGTTCTTCTGCTCCGATAGATGCTTTGTCAATAACACCGCTCACTAGCTGCCCATTTTTGATTACTACATCTTTTACTGGACCCTTTGTACCTTTAGACCATTTTGAAGTAATCACATAGTTGAAGTCTTTTGGTAAGAAGAGTGAGAACAATTGTTTGCCACTGTAAAGTGAACCACCCTTTGCTTTTACTGCAGGATCTGGAAACGCTCCAGTGTAACCTGCCAACATTGCAAGGTTTGCAAATTCTTGAGGTGTTAGAGTAGTATCATCTTTTGTAAGTAGATATGCTCCAGTGATAAAATCACGCAATGCACCAATTATAGGACCTCCATATCTTGGTGAGATCAATTGATCTTGTACACGCATTAAGAGTATAGCTTCTGCTCTGGCCTCCTCACTTTGAGGTACATGAAGATTCATCTCATCTCCATCAAAGTCAGCGTTGTAAGGAGGACAGACTGAAGGATGTAGTCTAAAGGTCTTGCCAGGTAATACCCTAACATAATGGCCCATGATTGACATCTGGTGCAATGATGGTTGTCTATTGAACATCACAATATCACCATCAGAGAGATGTCTTTCTACTAGATATCCAATTTCAATATTATTTGCAATAGTTTCTCGGTCTTCAACGAAATCAAGTCTGATTTTTACACCGTCTGGTCTTACAATGTAGTTTGCTCCTGGGAACTTGCTTGGTCCATTTATGACAAGTTTTTTCAGTCTTTCAATGTTCCATTCAGTTACAACCTCAGGAATTGTTAGTTTAGTTGCAACTGCCTCTGGAACTCCTACCTCAGATATCTGCAAGTTTGGATCAGGTGAGATTACAGTTCTACTTGAAAAGTCAACTCTTTTTCCAGATAATGAACCTCTGAATCTACCTTCTTTTCCTTTCAGTCTTTGTGTGAGAGTCTTAAGTGGTCTTCCGGATCTGTGGTGAGCTTGCGGAATTCCAGAAACTTCATTATCAAAGTATGTTGTTACGTGATATTGTAAAAGATCAACCAAGTCTTGTACGATAAGTGGAGGTGTTCCGGCTTCCTTGCTTTCTTTGAGTCTTTGATTTACTCTTATGATGTCTACTAGTTTGTGAGTCAGATCATCTTCAGATCTGATTCCAGTCTCTAGAATAATTGATGGTCGTACTGTAACTGGAGGAACTGGCAGAACCTGTAGAATAAACCACTCTGGTCTTGCTGTTGTAGGATCATATCCTAACAACTTGAGGTCTTCATCAATCATGTGTGAGAATCTTTCACGGATTGTGATTGGCAATAATCTATTTTCACCAAGCTCAGTTCTTTCGATGAAAATTGTTGGTTTTGTAAATATCAACTCATATTGTGATTTGCCGCAATGAGGACATGTTTTTTCTTTCTTTGCTCTTTCTATTATTTCAGTAGGAATGTGTTTGATTGAGATGACAGTATACGCTGCCTCCTTTTTCATAATTTGGTGATATTCTTCTAGCTCTTCTTGTGGGATTTTTAGTCTGGCGCATGATCTACATGTAGTCAACAAAAGTTTGTAGATGTTGTCTATGAATGCAATATGTAAAACAGGCTCTGCAAGTTCGATGTGGCCAAAGTGACCAGGACATCTTGCAGCAGTATTTCCACATGTAAGGCACTTTTGACCTGGTTCAAGTGTACCAAGTCTTCCATCCATCAATCCACCCTGAACTGACATTCCATCTTCATCATAAGTTTCAGGGGCAGTGATTTCAGCAACAGAATATTTTCTAATTTCTGTTGGAGACCATACAGAGAACTTTATTCCATCGATTACTTTTATTGTTTCAAGCGCCATTATACTCTCTCCTTTATCAAGAGTCTTGGTGCCACATCAAGACTCATCATTTCTTGTAGAAGCAGTTTAAACGCATATGCAACAGAGATTGATGTAACTTTTGCCTTGTCACCACATACTCTGCATACAAATCTTCTTTGTTTGATATCATAATAAGAAACCAATCCACATCTTTCACAGATGTAAATATCTGCCTTGTCAGATTCATCAAGCAATCTATCTTTTAGCATCATGGATGCGCCATATGCAATAAGACAGTCTCTTTCCATTTCACCAAATCTTAAACCTCCACCTCTTGCACGTCCTTCAGTTGGCTGTTTGGTCAACATCTGTACTTGACCTCTTGCTCTTGCATGAATCTTGTCTGCAACCATGTGGTGAAGTTTTTGATAATATACAACTCCTATGAATACATCTACTGCAAACGGTTTTCCTGTTCTTCCATCATACATTACTTCTTTTCCAGAATACTTGAATCCGTTTTGTTCTAGAACACCTTTGACATCTTCAAGTTTTTCTCCAACAAAGGCAGATCCATCCATCTTGCTTCCACGCAATGCAGCAGCTTTTCCTGTTACAGATTCCAAGAACATTCCAACTGTCATTCTAGACGGGAAAGCGTGAGGATTAATCAAGACATCTGGAACAACGCCATCTGCAGTATATGGAAGGTCTTCTTGGTTGACAAGTAATCCAACAACACCCTTTTGACCGTGTCGTGATGCAAATTTATCACCGATTTCTGGAATTCGTAAATCTCTAACTCTAATTTTGTACATTCTTCCACCATCATGAGATTGAGTCATGACAACAGTGTCAACAACTCCATTTTCGGACGGTCTGACACCGATTGAAGTGTCTCGTCTGTATGGTCCTTTTACTTCAAATTCTCTATATTCTTCCATAAATCTAGGCGGACTTGTTTTTCCAATCAGTATATCTCCACCCTGTGCGGTAGATTCAGTTGCAATAACTCCATCTTCTTCTAATAATCTGTATGCCTTGTCTCCTCTAAATCCACGAATATTTCCTTCTGCAGTTGGAATTTCAAAGTTATCTCTCATACCTCCAGGATATTGTTTTGCTTCAGCTTCATAGATTCTGTAGAAGAATGTTCTTCCAAGACCTCTGTCAATTGAGGACTTGCTCAAGACAATAGCGTCTTCAATGTTATATCCGTCAAAAGGTAATACTGCGACAACACAATTTTGACCAGCAGGTCTGTCCTCTAATCCTAGAAGACCCATTGCTTTTGTATTAACAATTGGAGTCTGTGGATACAACATCAGATGTTGTCTGACATAGGTACTTGCATTCATCAAAGGTGTTGAAAAACCAAGACTTTGTTTTGCCATTGCAGATTCGTATGTATTTCTAGGAGACTGGTTATGTTCCGGATATGGAATTATTGATGCACCAGCACCCAAAATTGCAGATGGAAATACTTCCATGTGAGTGTGTTTTTTGATGTCAGTCTCATCAATTGCAATGTAAGAGTTTTCTTCTTCATTAGCATCTACTAGCTCAATTATTCCCATATGCAACAGATCCGTCCATGAAAGGAATTTTTTGCTCACCTTGTCGATTAATTCCTGGGTTAGGAGAATTTTATTATCTTTGATTACAATAAGAGGACGCAAAACTCTTCCAGCATTGCAATTAACATAAAGTCGTTTAGTGGAACCTTCAAAGCTAGATTGATACAAGAATATTCCAACGTGTGGATGAATCTTGAAGTTTCTTCGAAGATCTCGTAGAGAGTCAACAAGTCTTTGTCCATCCTTAAAGTATCCAATCAATCTACCATCGACAAAAACTCTGGTGCCTTCTTTTTTCAGCTCATCTTTTGCATCAGATACATAAGTTACACCCAAGTCATAGAGTTTCTCGATTATATCCTCAGATGGAACATTAACAGAAATTATTGCAGATAAAGCTAAATTCTTTACAAGCCCACAATTTGAGCCCTCAGGAGTCTCACTTGGACATATTCTACCAAAATGAGTAGCATGAAGATCTCTTGCTTCAAAGTTTGGCTGGCTTCGGCTCAATGGTGATTGAATTCTTCTAAGATGGCTTATAGTTGAAAGATAATTAGTTCTATCAAGAAGCTGAGTTACACCAACTCTACCTCTTCCCCAATTTCCGGTTGCAATAGCATTATTCATCTTATCAGTAACAATTCCAGGTCTGACAGCAGCTGCTACTGCATTGATACCTCTTTTTTGACCTGATCTTTCTAGTTGGTATTTCATGTCCCGGACAAGATTTCTAAATGCGGTTCTGAAAAGATCAGCAAGCATTTGACCTGCAAATTTTATTACTTTATTTCCATAATGATCTTTATCATCAGTTGCAATCCAGCCCAATTTTAGCTCGATTAATTTGCAAGTAGCTTCTCCCAGAAATAGCGCTTTTTCTTTTCTATTATCAGGATGTTTACCAAGATGTGGAAGAAGTCCCCAGTCAAGCAATGTTTCAGCTCTTTTTATCTGGAATTCTTCAAGCATACCAGGTGCAATTCTTTTACTAATGTAGACTATGGCATCTTTTGCTGTAGGCACATCACCTGATTTTTCAAACGAGCCTTCAAGTTCATCTTGAATATCATCCACTAACGATACAGAAGCAGCTATTTCTCTATCAGATTCAAGACCTAATGCACGCATTAAAGTAACTACTGGAATGTCAACAGGAGAACCTGGAATCTTTGCAACAATGAGACCGTCATTTTTCATTATTAATTCTAATTTTGCACGATAACCAACAATAGAAGAATAGACCTTTGCCTTGAAAACAGTATTACCACCAACAGTTTCTCTATCCACAATAATTTTGTTGTAAGAAAGATCTTCTAATCCAACTATGACTCGTTCAGAACCATTTATGATAAAATAACCTCCAGGATCACTTGGATCCTCACCATGCTCTACTAGTTTTTGTTCAGAAAGATTATGCAATATACAAGCATTAGAGCGAACCATGACTGGCATGTCTCCGATATGAATATACCTGGATTCAAGAATTTTTCCGTCTTCCACAACACTTGCTTCAAGCATTATAGGAGATGCATATGTGACATTTCTTAGTCGTGCCTCCATTGGTGCAATATGAGTAATAGAACCGTCCAGTTCCATCATACGTGGCTGTTGAAGTTTTACTTTACCAAGTTGAATCTTGTATGGATATTCTGCACTTTCAATTTCAATCTGTCCGACTTCATCAATAATACTTTGAAGTCCCCTTTCAAGAAATTCATCATATGAGTTTAGATGTTGTCTTGCAATTCCTTCTCTCTTTAGTATATCTTGAATGATAGGCCAGCGTTTGTTTGAAATGTTTGCCATTATTCTTCCACCACGTACCTATAGTACAGACTCTCGCCAGCAGTAGGACTCTTTCTTGTAATTTTTATCATATCTCCAGGCTTTACTCCCAAGCCTCGGATAGCCGGATCGCTCACATAGATCAATGGCATTTCAGTTGGCTTGGTGTGATATTTTTCAAGAACTTTCTCTGCTTCGTCTTTATTCATTATCTCATGTTTTGGAACATAGATATGATCTGGAATGAGTATTTTCTCTTTTTTACTTATCATGTTTAAAATCTCCTTTGAACATTAGCTGTAAACGTATGACTAATCCACAAACTAAGATGCATCCACCGAGAGGTTAATATATATCTAATTGGAAGCGTACCAAAATTAGCATCTTTTGTCAATAATTTTTTCCGCAACTTTAAATAGCAAAAAAAATCACTTTCAACCAAGATGAGTACTCGCTTTAAAGGATTTGCGTTACTTGCAATTCTAGTTTGCTCTATAGGGATAGTACCTGTTTTTGCTTCCCCAGCTCTCTTGAATGGTACAAGTGCAAATCCTACAAGTGTTACATCTGGAAATACCNTACTTGCAATTCTGCTTTGTACTATAGGAGTAATGCCCGTTTTTGCTTCTCCATACGCGATACAGAATTCAGCAGGTCCAAATTCTACAAGTGCTACATCTGGAAATACAGGTACATTGATCAGTTCTGCATCTACAGGTGCAATCACCGTAACAACTGACAAGGCATCATACAATGATGGAGACAAGGTTACAATATCAGGTAGCACACAAGACTACATTTCTGGTACACCAATCACTCTTCAGATCATTAGTCCAATAGGAAATCGTGTCCATGTGGCTCAGGTAGATTTAGGATCGGATAGAACCTTTTCAACCACTATAACTGCTACAGGTGCNCAGGTAGTACACAAGACTACATTTCTGGTACACCAATCACGGTCAGGATCATTAGCCCAATAGGAAATCTTGTCAAGGTTGATCAGGTGGATCTAGGATCTGACAGAACCTTTTCAACATCCATAACTGCTACAGGTGTTCTTTGGCAAGAAGCTGGAGCATACACCGTAAAGGTACAATTCGGTAGTGCGGCCAGAACAGCTCAAACAACCTTCCAATTCGCTGGATCAAGCGTATCAGGAGGAAACACCATAAAAGTTGACGGTACAGACCTTTCTGTAAAATACAGCATAACCAATGGCAAAGTCCTTGGCATAAAGGCTGATATCCAGTCAAAATCACTTATTGTGTCAATACAGACTACTGGAGATGGAGTATTAACAATAACACTCCCAAGAGCACTGATTAATGCAACAAGCCCACAAACTGGTCAAGACGACAAATACTTTGTACTAGTAGACGGTCAGGAAGAAGACGGTTTCCAGGAGACTAGCACTACAGCAACCGAC
>NZ_RCMC01000250.1 GCF_011319475.1 Candidatus Nitrosotalea sp. FS | reverse complement strand
TCCAATCTGCTGGTTTTGCAGAAAGGGCCGCCACGAAGACTGTATGAAAAAGATTCCTACCGATGGCAGGTCAGACGGTCCACACGACTGTACATTTGATACAAAACTTGTGGATTGTCAGTGCATCCATTGAATTCAGAAATGTTTTATTGTAAAGTTGTTCTAGATTTTACTCAATACTTGGTATAGTTTCGATGTCTTCTTCAAGTTCTTTAACCAAACCTTTCCACCATTGTTCAAATTTTTCCATATCTTTGCAAAACTCACAAAACCCTCTTTATAGATCTGTCGATCTTTTGATATGGATAAATTTTATTTTTATTATGGCATTCCACATTTTTTGATGTACAGAATGTTTTGCAAAAAAANATTTTTAGAAAATTTAGAATCAGCGGGTCTAGTGGGATTTGAACCCACGACATAGGGATATCTCCGAAAGATCATAAGAGTCCCTCGCTCTACCTGGCTGAGCCATAGACCCGGTAAGAAAACTCACGCTAAGTTCGTTATTTAAACTGAGTCAAAAAGAAAATGATTTTAGTTTTTTACTGCTTCTACTTGAGAATATTTCTCTAGTATTTTTGTCAGCACGGTAGAGACTGGAGCATTGTTCATCTTTTCTTTTTCTGCCAAGAGTTTTCTGTATGCATCAAGTGTGATATACACAGGAATTGAACCGTTGCCTTCCAACAAGCCTCTTACTCGGTACAGAGCAGTCTCCATTCCTTTTTCTGCCACCTTGGCAAACTTTGCCTTGTCCATAATTGCGCCAAGTGGACCAAATGGCATATCATAGTTTACTGTCATGGTAACTCGGGTTTCTTTCTCACCGAGTGTCTCAAAATCAACTGCAATCTCCCATTTCTTAAATGGGCCCTTGATCATTTTAGCGGCAACTTTCTTTTCTGGAACGAATTCGGTTGTCTCACAGTCCCACTCTAGTCTCTTGCCATCAAAGTCACCAATTACTCTAAATGTTGTACCTACTCCCATTCCTGCCTTTACATCCATAGGAACTACAGTCATTCCTACTCTCTCTTCAAATTGGTCAGAGATGTGTTCAGGTCTTGCAAAGTATGTGAAAACATTCATGGTCTTTTCTTTGATGTCAATTGTTTTACTAACAGTGGTCATCATTTGCAGTTTTCTTAGAACTTGATTTAAAGCTTTTGTTAATTTTCATAGATCGAGTGTCGTAACAGTATATTAAAGAAATGACATTACAAATACAACGTTGGTCAATATTCGTTTTCTAGCTTTTCTTCCACTTATTCTTTTAATGTTATTTCCAACAGTAAATTATGCAAGTGCACACAACAACCTAAACTCTGATGATCAGACAATAGGAAATTATGAAGTTCAAGTTGCAACAGATCCAGAAATACCAGAAGCAAATCATCCATTCAAGTTGAGTTTTAGAGTATTAAATCACCAGTCAGCATCAAANCATAGATCGAGTGTCGTAACAGTATATTAAAGAAATGACACTACAGATACAGCATTGGCCAAGATTAGTTTTCTAGCTTTTCTTCCACTTGTTCTTT
>NZ_RCMC01000039.1 GCF_011319475.1 Candidatus Nitrosotalea sp. FS | reverse complement strand
TTCCATACGTCTTACCTTTGCCTCTAGTTCGCCAAGTTTCTCCAGTGCGCTGTCTTTTTCCTTGTTTGCCTGTTCCAATCTCTGTCTTTCCAACTTTTCAGCTTCAAGCTTTTGGACAAGCCTGCTTTCCTCGCTTATCATAAGATACGGCATTGCCTGGAGATAATCTGGGACCATGTCTAGGATATCAGTCCAGTAATAGTTCTTGTCAGTACCCACCAACCCGTCATGGCCCATAAGACGCTCTTTTATCACAAGTGCGGATAACGTGTCTCTCTTCTTTGTAGTCTCCATCATTATCTTGTCCCAGTATCTCCTAAAGCCATGAGTCATTGGTACTTCGTGTCTTCTTTTTCCTTCTACAAGAGGACCGCGCATTCCTGACTTGAGCAAGAGTTTCCATATTCTTCGGCTTACTGCAACCTCTGTCAAAGTCTCTACCTTTGGGTACAATGTTCTTTCCAGAATAAGAGGATCCGAATCAACAGGTTCTCTTTTCATCCTGCTTGTCCAAACTTTTTTGTATTCCAAAAGTTTGTTCCATGCTTCAATTGATATCAGGGTAATGTATTCTTCTGGAGAGTTTTTGTAGACCAGCATCGCTGCACAAACTACCTTGAAATCTTTATCTTCTTTTTCAAGTGTTATTTTGTACTCTCCATTGATTTCATACACTGGAAAGATATTTCCCCAAACTTGATCATTCCAAGCTCCAACCCTAAAGCCTCCAGAGCTTGATGCAAGTATTATGAAATCGCTTTCTATGCTCTCAGAATACTCAAGCATCTTTTGTAGTTCTAGTCTAGTGTATGCCCTTCCCTTGTTGGTGTTGTCTTTTTCTGGATATAACGAATAGATTCTTTTCCATCCAAGACCAAGACCGTTCATCTCCAAGAGTTTTCTGATTGGTTTTATCTTGTTTGGGATGCTTGAGGGATTGAGATAATTAGGATCATTTTTGTCAAGAGATGAGCGCTCCCTTAGCTTTCTTACATATGCCAAGACAATGCTTGTTGCCCTGTCTTGATCCTCTTTGGATAATTCAACAAACTCTTGCACTCGTTGCTTGAAATCCCCATGAAATATTTCCGTACATGCAATTACAAGAAACCTCTTGAGGTTTCCCTCCATGGAACGTCTTGTCTGCTCTGACTTTATACCAGAGTAGAACAACTCCAATGCGTTCTCNTGCAGGACTAACAATGTTTTACATTGGAATAGAAAGTGGTTCGGATACAATTCTCAAAAAAGTTACCAAAGGTGCAACAGGTCAGACAATCATAAAATCATGTCAAAAGGCAAAAGATGCAGGATATACCATATCCTGCATGGTCATTTTGGGCCTTGGTGGAAAGACATACTCAAAGAACCACATAGAAGAGACTGCCAAAGTACTAAGTGCTTCTGCGCCTCATTATGTCGGAGCCCTGACTCTGCATTTAGAAGATGGCATACGCGATGAGTTTCTTACAAAATTCAAGGAGCCATTTACAATGATTGATGATTCTGAAGCCTTGGAGGAACTTGAACTTTTGATATCAAAAATGGAGCCAGGTAGTCAAGTTGTATTTCGCGCAAATCACGGATCAAATGCTTATCCAATAGGCGGAACT
>NZ_RCMC01000092.1 GCF_011319475.1 Candidatus Nitrosotalea sp. FS | reverse complement strand
AGACGCAAAACAAATTCTTTCCAGGTTTGACAAAAGCATAAAGATAGAGGCATTCATTGGCATAGCACTAATTGCATCTGTTGCAGTACTGGTAGACTCTGGCCTGCCATCAAGCGAATTTCAAAACCAGTTACAGTCATTACAAAATAAAGTATTTGCATTGACAACAAATGACAACTCTAGTACACAAGGATTCTCCCAAACAGGATTTATCGAAAATGGAAGTAGGATAGTGCTATCTATGAACCCATTTTCGACTGGAAATAATGCTTTTACCATATCATTTTTGGATTCAAGTAAGAATCCAATAGACATGAAATCAGCTCAGATTAAACTCACACAAACAGATAGTGGGATAGGACCAATTACCATCGATACAAACAAGACAGACACTGGAACATTTACCACCGACACGGACTTTGGATTTCCAGGACATTGGACAGTGAGAGTTGAGGGAGTACAAAACAAAGAAAACTCGCTCAACCTAGTATATTCCTACAACTTGTTTGTAAAACCAAAACTTAGCAACCTGCAAATAGACATCACAGAATACAAGACCCCTGGAAACAGTACTCCAAGATATCCAGTCTATGACAGCAGTAGAAACAAGATATGGGTAGCAGATACCACTCTACATAGTAACAAGATTCTTGACTTTGATTTAGAAACAAAAAAAATTACAGAACACAGAATTGATGGATTAACAGGTGCAGTATATTCCGCATTAGACTCTCATAACACTTTATGGTATATGGACTATACAAAAAAAATGTTAGGTCATTACAATCCAGATGACAATTCAAACAAAGAGTATCCAATTCCAGATCAAGGAATTCTGACAAGTATGTCAATCGATAACAACGATACTATTTGGATCACATCAACAAACTTGAACACATTTGCAGCAGAGATACTGAAATTTAATAGCAGCACAACACAGTTTGACTCGATAAAATTACCAGACAAATCAGACCCACAAGGAATGGCAATCGACAATACATTAGGTAAGATATGGATTGCAGAGGGAATTGGAAAAATATCCAGTTTTGATATTTCGAACAATAAAGTAACCGAGTTTACACCGCCAGAGAATTACACCATGAAAGCCCCTACAGCTATAATCATAGATCCTCAGACCGGAAAAATATACATTTCAGAGCATGAGGGCGAAGCAATTTCAGTCTTTGATCCATTGTTTAAAACATTCGCCAAGATACAACTTGATCCTAACAAGGCTAACCTTCCATACGGAATGGCTTTTGACAAGTATCACAACATCTGGGTTGCACAACATGCGATTGACAAGATTTCGATAATTGATCCAAGTACTGGAGAGGTTATTGAGAAAAATATTCCCTCATCAAACACAAGAGTACAATGGTTAGCATCTGATTCACAAGGCAATATCATAATGGCAGAAGAGGGAGCAAATGCTACTGCCATAGCAACCATAACTGCAGGACAACCACAAAATAATCTACAAGGTAGTCAGGAAAACATTTCATCCGTAATTCCAAACTTAGGCTTTGATTACGTCCAAATTGTTGCTCCGTCCATCATAGGATTACTAGTCATTGTAGCCTTTTTCTATTGTAAAGGCATAGTTGATTTGAGAAAAGCATCAAACCAAGTAAAAAACATGCAGTCATTTTAAGCCATCAAAT
>NZ_RCMC01000173.1 GCF_011319475.1 Candidatus Nitrosotalea sp. FS | reverse complement strand
GTCTGAGTGAGTAATCCAGGTGGTGGAGGAGGAAGTGGCGGATGCGTGGTGAGGATGGGCGGCAGCGGGCGATACTGGTCGTAATCAATCCTGAGCAACGGGTGCCGAAGGGACATCCGCTGCGGCGCATCAAAGCCGTGGCAGACGCGGCGCTGGCGCAGCTTTCGCCGCTGTTCGATGAGATGTACAGCACAGTGGGGCGGCCGTCGATTCCGCCCGAGCGGCTGTTGAAGGCGTCCTTGCTGATGGCGCTGTACACGGTGCGCAGCGAGCGGCTGTTGTGCGAGCAACTGGACTACAACTTTTTGTTCCGCTGGTTTCTGGACCTGGAGGCCGACGAGGCGAGCTTCGACCACTCGACCTTTTCGCGCAACCGCGCGCGGTTGTTGGAGCACGAGGTGGCGGGCGAGTTCTTCCGCGCCGTGGTGGAACAGGCGCGCGGGCTTAAGCTGCTCTCGGACGAGCACTTTACGGTGGACGGGACGCTGGTCGAGGCGTGGGCTTCGCTCAAGAGCTTCAAGCGCAAGGATGCCAGCCCGAGTGAGCCGCCCGATGATCCAGGCAACCCGACGGTGAACTTCCACGGCGAGCGCCGCTCCAACGCGACGCATCAGTCCACCACCGACCCCGAGGCCCAACTGGCCAAGAAGGGCGCGGGCAAGGAGGCCAAGCTTTGCTACTCGGCCAACGCGCTGATGGAGAACCGCCACGCCCTGTTGGTGGACTTCCAAGTCGAACCGGCCGACGGCTACGCCGAGCGGCGCGCGGCCATCGCGATGGTCGATGAACGCTTGCCCGGCCGCCGGCGGGTCACGCTGGGCGGGGACAAGGGCTATGACACCAGCGACTTTGTGGCCGACTGCCGCGCGCTTGCGATCACCCCGCATGTGGCGCGCAACCAGGCGCGGCGGGGCGGCTCCGCACTCGACGCGCGCACCGTGCGGCATCCGGGTTACTCCGTCAGTCAATGGATCCGCAAGCAGGTCGAGGAGGCCTTCGGCTGGATGAAGACCATCGGCGGCCTGCGCAAGACTCGCTATCGCGGCCGCGAGCGGGTGCAGATGCACGCCTACCTGGTCGCCGCCGCCTACAACCTGATTCGAATCGCCAAGCTCAGCCCGGCTCCCGCATGAAGCAGCGGTCTCACACCTCCTCCACCCCGCGCAGCGGATAAAAAGCCGCCGCCGAGTAGAGCTTAACCCTGACTTACCCGGACCCAAACAGCGATGNGGGCAAAGAGGCCAAGCTTTGCTACTCGGCCAACGCGCTGGCCGAGAACCGCAATTTCCTGCTGGTCGACTTTCAGGTCGAGCCGGCCGACGGCAGAGCTGAGCGGCGCGCGGCGGAGGCGATGGCCGACGAGCGGCTGGCGGGCCGGGGCCGCATTACTTTGGCTGGGGACAAGGGCTACGATACGCACGGCTTCGTCGCGTCGTGCCGCGCGCTCAAGATCACCCCGCACGTGGCCCAGAATCACGCGCGGCCGGGGGGTTCCGCGCTCGACGCGCGCACCACCCGCCATCCGGGTTATGCGGTCAGTCAATGGCTGCGC
>NZ_RCMC01000301.1 GCF_011319475.1 Candidatus Nitrosotalea sp. FS | reverse complement strand
AAGAAATACAATGACTTAATACGACTCAAACGTGCCATTTGCGATGAACAACACAGAACTAATCATTGCAGGAATTGTTGCAGCTGCAGTCGGTGCCATCGTATTTTACATGAAAACTAAGAAAAACAAACTTTCACAAAAAATACAACCACAAACAAGTACAACCAAACCAGATACAACTAAAGAATAAACACTGTATCTTGCTTTTTTGTTTCAAATAACCATTAACTGATTTTTTAGTTCAGATGGAATTTCTCCAAATCACGTATAACATCAGTGAAATATATTGAACATTACAAAACGGCATTTATGGGTAAAGTCTATGCCGTTGGTGTAGGACCAGGATCACCAAAGTATGTGACGGAAATAGTAAAGGAAATAGTGCTAAATTCTGATATTGTTATCGGATACAAATACACACTCAAAACGATAGAAGCTCTCTTGAAAAATAAAGAGATACACGAAATCACCATGAAAGACCAGGAGGATGCATATCAAAAGGTCTCAAAGACACTAGGAAACAAGACATGCGTTGTTCCATTTACAGGAGACGTGAATTTCTCAGAATCTGAAGTGGTGGANATGTACAGATTGTCCCAGGAATTAGTTCTACACAAGTTGCAGCATCAAAGGCAAGGGTGCCTACAGACAAAAGCAAGGTCATCACTATGCACATTTCTACAAGCATAGAGGAAAAGAAACTTGAGCTCCAAAAGGCACTCATTGATGGATTTAGTGTAATACTTGTGCCAAGACCCTGGCCAAAAGAGCCCTCAAAGCACTTTATGCAATCAGAGATAGCGATATACTTGAGAGAACACGGTTTTGATACTTCAAAGATAAAGGTGCACGTCTTTGAATTTTTAACTACTGAGAAAGAGACGCATTTTATCGGAAAGGTAAAAGATCTAGAAGGAAAAGAATTCTCTGATCTTTCTGTAATGGTTTTTGATCAGACCAAGCTAGAGTCTTACATCAATTTCAAATAATTTAGTGCAGCCCTGAATTGTGAGATGCTGCACCAATTGAATATGATGAAGTTGGCGGCATTGAAATTATCAAGCCATTCATCCAAGTGTATTGTGGATCGTAGAATCTGATAATTCCAGTATCATTTACCACAACAGTAAATGTTTGTCCTGGTGCAATTTTGTTACTTGATATCTTTCCATCAGGGGTAAATGGATTATCAGGTCTTTGTGTGCTGACACCACTGTAAATGGTATGCGCAATAGAATCATTGTTTGTCCAAATTATCGGAGTGCCAGGAACTATTTGTACAGTATCTGGCGTATAGTATGTGTTGTATTGATTATACGTTTCCGCAGTTGCTGTTCCTTTTGGTGNGATGATGATCCTGGGTTTATACTAATTTTGATTGGAGCAGCTTGACTTGTGGACGGAGCTGATNCCTTTTGGTGATGATGATCCTGGGTTTATACTAATTTTGACTGGAGTAACTTGACCTGTGGTAGGAGCTGACGAAAGAATAATTCCATTTATCCATGTAAATGAAGGATCGTAAAATTGTGTGGAACCAGTATAACTAATTGTGAGTTGATAATGCTGGCCTGGAGCTATAACACCACTATCGATTCTTCCATCTGGAGTAAA
>NZ_RCMC01000303.1 GCF_011319475.1 Candidatus Nitrosotalea sp. FS | reverse complement strand
TTCTCTTTTAACTCCTTTTGAAATCAAGTCGTCTATTGCTTCTTTGATCTTCTCTAGTCTTTCTATCTTTGATTTTAGCTCTTCTAATGCTTTGAAATAAATCTCTAGTTCTCCTTTTGTTCCAATTCCATCGTATACTGCAATATGGCCCAAGTCATACCAATTTGTCTTCTGGTCTTTCTTCTTTACCGGTTTTTTCTTTTTTGGATCTACTGGACCTTCAAGTTTTTCTTTCAATTCTACCATTTCTGCAGAATCGCTTGCTGTATTTCCAGAGCGTAGCTTTTCCCCTATCGCTTCTGAATATTCTCCGGATTTTTTCTTTAGTGTATTCAAGTCATTTTCTACTGATGATTGGAGTTCTGAAATCGTATGAAAATACATGACATCGTCTTCTTTCATTTTTTAGATTCCATCCACCTGTAATGCTGTATCTGTCACAACCATGTCTTCTACGTTAGAGCCTGGTAACCGTTTTAATCTCTTTGTGGCTTCGCGTACAAATGAAACCTTTTGGCTCTTTAGGAGTCTGTCTGATCTTGCCATGTTTATGATGTTTGGAATGACAAATTTTAGTATGTTTGATATCTCGTCCAAGTTTAGCTGNGTCAAGAGATGGCATTAGTATTAATCTTGTATCTTGTGGCAAGTTTACAAGTTGTGGGTTTACATCAATAGAAAATCCTAGATAATTTGTTATTACTTTTAACGAGTTGTACAACTCGTCTGTGATGTTGGTTTTTTCCTTGTCTAATTCGTATATCTGAATTGCCTCTTCTACTAGGTCATCCATTGCCTTTACTGCTGATGCTAGGTCGTCTGGGTTGGTATTATCCGATGCAGACATGTACAAAAAATTCGGGTTTTTGTATAAATAAGGTATGTATGTAATTGTAAATTACAACACTTGTTGTTTTATCCACTTATGTCTGACTCTCCGAATTAATCAAAGTGAATCCTTTTACTAGCTAACTATGACTGCAAAGAATGGAATGGTTTGGGCATATGTACCGCCTGTATTCCCACCATCATTGGAAAATTTTCCATACAAGATTAACATGCCATAATACTGTCCTGTAGCTAGGTTGTTAGTACACCCACCATTACCACAAGAATTTGTACTTCCTCCTGCAAGACCCGCACCAAAGTATAGGGTACCAGTGCCACCTTGATTTGCCAAACCTGTTACATAATCAGGACTATATGATGTCATTCCATAAGGATTAGCTGTAGCTGATTTTACGATATAGAAAACATAGGGTTGGTGGACAGCGCCTCCGGTATTGCCTCCTGTTGGAGTCATGATAAGCTGCGAATTTTTCGACAGAAACAAACTATAGCCTCCAGCAGTTTGATTGTTGTTTGCGAATGTTACTTGAAAAGCTGTATTAGCACTAGTAGGAAATTGCCAATCATTATACCATATAGTACTACCGGATTGAGCCCATTTAAAACTAGTATAATCTACTGTTATCACTCCTGCACTTTGAGCATATGTAGTGCTGGAAAGAGTTACAACCGCAATTTTTAATGGTATTGGAGGCGATACAGATTGTAAGTATCCGTTCTGAAGTGGTTGTGTTACATTATAAGTACAAGTGTCTCCACC
>NZ_RCMC01000208.1 GCF_011319475.1 Candidatus Nitrosotalea sp. FS | reverse complement strand
GAACCGTCCAGAGCTAACGGCAGAAAAGTTCGTGCCCGATGGTTTCAGCGGGGCGGCTGGGGCGCGGCTGTATCGCACGGGAGATCGCGTGCGTTACGGTCGGGAAGGACAACTGGAGTTTCTCGGCCGCCAGGACGACCAAGTGAAGGTGCGTGGCTTCCGGGTGGAGTTGGGCGAGATCGAAGCCGTACTGGGGAGGCATCCTGGGGTGGAGCAGGCGGTGGTGATCGTGCGCGGGGTGGAAGGGAAGGCTGGGGAGAAACGGCTTCTGGGCTACGTGATCGGGCAGCCGGGAGCAGGGGAGCTAGGGGAAGAAGGCCTGCGCGGATATTTGCAGGAACGACTGCCGGAGTACATGGTTCCGGGGCGGATCATGCAAGTGAAGAGCTGGCCGCTGAGCAGCAACGGGAAGATCGACCGCAAAGCGCTGCCGGAGATTGAGCGTGAAGGGAAGAAGGGAAGAGGGGGCGAGCGGCGGGAAGGGATAGAGGAGCTGCTGGGCGGGATCTGGGAGCAGGTGCTGGGAGTGAGGGAGGTAGGGGCGGAGGAGAACTTCTTTCAGTTGGGCGGGCATTCGCTGTTGGCAACGCAGGTGATGTCGCGGATTGGGGAGGTATACGGGCGGGAATTTTCCATTCGGCTGCTGTTTGAGCGGCCGACGGTGCGTGGGCTGGGGGAAGGGATAAGGGAAGAACTGGCGAGCGGGGAAGGGCTGCGACTGCCGGAGTTGAAGAGACGAGAAGGAGATCGTAGGGAGGCGCCGCTGTCGTACGCGCAGGAGAGGGTGTGGTTTCTGTATCAGTTGGAGCCGGAGAACAGCTTCTACAACGTAGCGTTGGCGGTGCGGATGCAGGGGAGGCTGGAGGTTAGGGCGCTGGAGAGAAGCTTGCAGGAGATGGTGCGGCGGCACGAAGTGCTGCGGACAGGATTCGTGGTGATGGAAGGCAAGCCGCGGCAGGTGATCCAGCCGGCGGGAGAAGTGAAGATGGAATTGCCGGTGGTGGACGTGAGACATCTGCGGGGAGAAGAGCGGGAAGAGGAGGTGCGACGGCGGATGGGGGAAGAAGCGAGACGGCCGTTCGTGCTGGAGCAAGGGGGATTGCTGCGGAGTGTGCTGCTGCGAGTGGGAGAAGAGGAGCACGTGGGAATGTTCACGCTGCACCACATCATCTCCGACGGGTGGTCGTTGGGAGTGCTGGTGGGAGAGCTGAGCGAGCTGTACGCGGCGGAGGTGGAAGGACGGAAGGCGGAGCTGGGAGAATTGGGGATTCAGTATGGGGATTACGCGGTGTGGCAGCGTGGGTGGCTGGAAGGAGAGGAGTTGGAGAGGCAGTTGGGGTACTGGCGGGAGGAGTTAGCGGAGCTGCCGGTGGTGGAGTTGCGGGGGGACCGGCGGCGGCCGGCGGTGCAGAGTTATTGTGGGGCGAGCGTGCAGGTGGAGTTGGGGGAGGAGTTGAGCGCAGGAGTGAGGGAGCTGTGCCGGGGGGAGGGAGTGACGGAGTTCATGATGTTGCTGGCGGGGTTCGCGGTGCTGCTGGCGCGTTACAGCGGACAGACCGACGTGGTGGTGGGAAC
>NZ_RCMC01000117.1 GCF_011319475.1 Candidatus Nitrosotalea sp. FS | reverse complement strand
TGATAATTTAGCATGATTGCTTCATCATAACCATCTCTTAGAGCCTCTACTCTTGCTAATGCTGCATTTGCATAGTTTGATGCAGCTTTTGCCTGCATGGGTTGTGATCTAGAATCTATTCTAAGCCAACTTGATACTTTACATCTTGCTCCCTTTACTNTGGGCTGTGATCTAGAATCTATTCTAAGCCAACTTGATACCTTACATCTTGCTCCCTGTATCTTTCCCGCACTGGATTCACCAGTGTTCCATTCCCAGCAAGCTATTGCAACATCTATCTTGTTTGGAGTTGGTGTAAGACCCATCACTCCATGACCATAATATGCAATAGGTCTGATGTAGCATTCTTTGAGTTTGCTTGCCTTTACTGTCTTGACTATTCCATCTGAAATTTCTTTCTTGGAATAAGGAATCTTCATTGAATACATTTTTGCAGATTTGAATAATCTTTCAACATGCTCTGGTAGTCTGAAAACCATTGGGCCTCTAGGAGTGTTGTAGCATCTGATCCCCTCAAATATTGCAGTTGAATAGTGTAATGCGTGTGTAAGGACATGGACCTTTGCATTCTTGTATGCAACAAGTTTGCCATTCATCCAAATCTTGCCCTGCTCTTTCATATCAAGTGGGATAGAGTTTGGTAANAATTCGTATGGCTACAGAAGAGCAACCCAATCCAAAGAATGTGTTTCTTGAGAGGCGTAACTTCAAGTGGTATGCATTGATTGGAATTGCTCTAGTACTATTAGCAATCAACGACGGCCATACATGATCTATATAGATCAGCTCTAAATATTTCCTGATCGTATAATGTGATAGCGCGTGTTTTGGGTAACGCCGGGCTGATTCTAGATAAAGAGGCCCAAGAATAAACCCAACTTTGACATCCTACAGGTATGGACTTGTAGGGGTCAAACGTTTATCATGTTTTAGAATACAAAAGATAGAAATCATGGTATTGTCTCAAAACTACGATATGGTTGCAAGAAAGACAGGAAAACACAAGCGAAAGGCAGACCAGCGTGCTGCTCGCAGAAAAAGAAAAAAGTAAAACAGTAGTTGTAATTTTATAAAATAAAAAATTATTTCACTAATGTTATTTTTCGTTAAACAAATTTTATTTTTGATCTTTCCGCATGGACTGTCCTGATGGCTTTTTCTATGCTGTCTGCACTGTCCTCAATTACTATGATGATTCGTGATGTTTCTTCCTGCGCATCCATGTTGAGTATGTTCAGGCCTGCCTCGCCTATTCTTGAGCTTGCCTTTGATGCAACTTGCTGAACACGCCACATTTCATCTCCAATCAAAGTGATAACACCTCTATTGTAGGTTATAGATGCCAACGCATCAAATCCCAAAATGTACCTTTCATTGCGCTTGACATAGTCACCATCTAAAAACAATATCCTTGTAAATTCAATGTCATCTTTGGTAAATGGAGACAAGACCACAAATTCGCTGTATCTCTTGTCCCTCTCCAGTGAATGGAACAATCTTTCTGATGCCTCTTTCTCAATTCTAACAATTGAGCAATTCTTCTTTCCTGTGACTATCTTTAGAGGATGGCCGTTTTTTTCACTAGGTTTTCTCTCAATTGTTGTTATTTTTCCAGGCTTGCCCAT
>NZ_RCMC01000259.1 GCF_011319475.1 Candidatus Nitrosotalea sp. FS | reverse complement strand
CCGCGAGATCGTCGCCGCCGACGTGCGCGAGGGCAGAGTCTCGGAGGTCGTGACGCGCTTCCCGCCCGAGCCGAACGGATACCTCCACCTCGGCCACCCCAAGGCGATCGCGCTCAACTTCGGGATCGCCCAGGAGTTCGGCGGCCGCTGCCACTTGCGCTTCGACGACACCAACCCGATCAAGGAAGAGCAGGAGTACATCGACTCGATTCAGGAAGACATCCGCTGGCTCGGCTTCGACTGGGGCGAGCATCTCTACTTCGCCTCCGACTACTTCCACCAGCTCTACGACTGGGCCGTACACCTGATCAAGGCCGGCAAGGCCTACGTCGACGACCTCTCCGCCGACAAGATCCGGGAGCACCGCGGCACCCTCACAGAGCCGGGCAAGAACAGCCCCTGGCGCGACCGTTCGATCGATGAGAACCTCAACCTGTTCGAGCGCATGCGCGCGGGGGAGTTTCCGGACGGCGCCAGAGTGCTCAGGGCAAAGATCGACATGGCCTCGCCCAACATCAACATGCGCGACCCGGTGCTCTATCGGATCCTGCACGCAACCCACCCGCGGACCGGCGACGAGTGGTGCATCTATCCGCTGTACGACTTCGCCCACGGCCAGTCGGACGCAATCGAGGGCATCACCCACTCCCTCTGCACGCTCGAGTTCGAGGATCACCGACCGCTCTACGACTGGCTGATCGAGAACCTGCCGGTGCCTTCGCGCCCGCACCAATACGAGTTCGCCCGCCTCAACTTCACGTACACCGTGCTCTCGAAGCGCTTCCTAGGGCGGCTTGTGAGCGAGGGCCACGTGCGAGGCTGGGACGATCCGCGCATGCCCACCCTCTCGGCCCTGCGCCGGCGCGGCTTCCCACCCGAGGGTCTGCGCAACTTCCTCGACATGGTCGGGCTGGGAGGCAAGGGCACGAGCGCCGCCGAAATCGAGATGCTCGAGCACGAGGTCAGGGACGTGCTGAACCGGAGGGCGCTGCGACGCTTCGCCGTCCTGCGCCCGCTCAGGCTCGTGATCGAGAACTACCCAGAGGGGCAGGTCGAGGAGGTGGAGGCCGTCAACAACCCGGAGGATCCCTCGGCCGGGACACGCAAGGTGCCCTTCGCGCGCGAGCTCTGGATCGAACGCGACGACTTCATGGAGGACCCGCCAAGCAAGTTCTTCCGCCTCGCCCCCGGCCGCGAAGTGCGTTTGCGCTACGCCTACTTCGTGACCTGCACCGACGTGGTCAAGGACGCGAGCGGCGAGATCGTCGAGCTCCGCTGCGCCTACGATCCGGAGACGCGCGGCGGCGACGCCCCCGACGGGCGCCGGCCGAAGGCGACGCTGCACTGGNTGCCCGCCCAAGTGCGTATCTATGACCGTCTCTTCACCCGCCCCGATCCCGGCGCTGACGGCGACCTCTACGCCGACCTCAACCCCAACTCGGAGACGGTGCTCCAGGAGTGCCTGGTCGAGCCTGCGCTCACGGAACTGCCGGTCGGTGAGACCGTGCAGTTCGAGCGCCTCGGCTACTTCTGCCCGGATCCCGACTCGACGCCCGGACGGCTCGTCTTCAACCGCACCCTCGGCCTCAGGGACACCTGGGCCAAGCTCCAGGCGC
>NZ_RCMC01000156.1 GCF_011319475.1 Candidatus Nitrosotalea sp. FS | reverse complement strand
TTTTGTTCTCGTACGATGCAACCACTGTATACGCTCCAGTTTGGTTTATGACTGGAGGACGATCGTTATAATCCTGCAAATTCAAAGTAAACGTACCGAAGTAACCTGGTAGCCTTGTGACATGTTCTGTATGTGTGACACAGTCTGGACAGTTGAACCAAACTTGATCGCCAGTTGCATTCAAAATTTTCATGTCAGGCATATACTCGTAGCTCCAACCAGTAAATCTTAGCGCAGCATGAATTGGTTGTCCTGTATTATAGTTTTGTTGCAATCCCATCATGTCCATCTTTTTGATTGCAGGCGGTTCTTCTAGAGTATCTAGCGACTCGCCCCAGTTTCTCTGAATTAGCTTTTGCATAGTGTTTGATATGACACATGCAGGAGAATAGTCATTAGATTTTATGATTAGTTGAAGGCCCTGTTTGCATTCTATCTCATTTACTGAAACTTTTTGTTTTAGCGGAGGCAATATTGTACTAAACGATACTGAATTGTCTTTTGACATGGAATTGTCTGCCAGATTTATTGTCTTGTGAAACTCTTTTGATCCATTTGTGGCATCTTGATGTTTGGCGTAAACCATCCAGTTCAAACTACTTGAAACATTTGATAATTCTGAAGGCAACAATATAGTTCCAGATATTGTCTTTTCCTGACCGACTTCGAGGGTAAAATTTCCATAGCCGGTTTTAAAATTACTCAAAAGTGGCGAGTCAACAAATGCAACACGTATGTCGTAAAGCGTGGAGTTTCCTTCATTATCTAGGTCTATGCTAACAGGTATTGTCGCATTTGGTATCATGACTCCATTAAAATGAAAATCTGAAGATATGTTGGGAACAAAACCATTCCAATTTAGCTGGTATTGCAGGAGGACAATTATTGTGACATATCGGAGTTGTTATTGTCTCAACTTGTGTGACTTGACTCATGTTTGAATCCTCTGCTACGCCCACCGACTCTAGATATGTGTCAGGCGTATCAAGCAAGTTGAATCCAACTCCAACAGCTGTTCGCTTGACGTTACCACACATGGAATTGTCCCAGGTGTCATTAGTTGAGACAACGGTCAATTCATACTTGTGTCCTGATATCTTTGACTGAAAATCGGGAGAAGTAATGGCAAGTGCTACTGCTTTTCCTCTGTCTAACGAGTCTGCAGTTTTTTGCATCTCAGATGATATTCTGTCTTGGCATTGCTGGTAGGTCATGCCTACCGAATTGTAGAGAGCGCTTGAGTTGCTTCCAATACCATGTGGATACTGTTGAGCATGCACATGTACCATGGCAGATAGTGACATAATAATTATGATTGTAAATATTGGGATGTTTGCAGTCTTCATACTTTTGTACGGGATTGTTTTGATTTAAAAAAGTGGTGTATCTTTGTTCTAGTTTTGTTTCAATAACATGATGCTATTGCTGGTTACTTTTTACGCTCTGATAGATACTTGTCTACGTCAATTGCAGCCATGCATCCAAATGCTGCTGCTGTGATTGCCTGTCTGTATCTGTGATCATGAACATCTCCTGCAGCAAAGACTCCTTCAACATTTGTCTGGGTGTGATTCTTTAGAGCAATGTATCCTTGCTCGTCAAGGTCAACCTGACCTTTGAATAATTTTGTGTTTGGCTCATGTCCTATTGCGACAAACAGTCCGCCTACCTCTAGTGTATTGACATTGTTTGTCGTGACAT
>NZ_RCMC01000096.1:20233-38124 GCF_011319475.1 Candidatus Nitrosotalea sp. FS | reverse complement strand
ACAACATTTGAGACACTCTTTGATGCAGCATCTGCGTTGTTTTTTGCATCCTCAATATCGCTTGTAAGTTGGTTTATCAGTGTACCCACCTGCCCCATGTTTATAGTACCAGAAGATGAAGATCCTGAAGATGGCGGAAAGTTAAGTGAATCAACACTTGCAACATCGTCTAATGGTATCTCTGCATCAATTATCTGATCTTCCACATTACCCTTCAAGACAAGACTATAGGTTCCAACTCGNCAATATCGCTTGTAAGTTGGTTTATCAGCGTGCCCACCTGTCCCGTGTTTGTAGTATCAGAGGATGAAGAACCTGAAGAGGGTGGAAAATTTAGAGAGTCAACACTTGCAACATCATCTAACGGAATTTCACCATTGATTGTCTGTCCTTCCACAGTACCGGAAAACACTAGACTATAAGTGCCAACTTTTGTAGGAATCAATACTGCATCATATTGTCCATCAACTGTACTGCTTGGAAGAAAATCAAGAGGTTTTGTTATGGTTCCATATTTGACTGATATCTGCAAGTCTTTGAGTGCGTTAATTACAGGTTGTGCAGTATCGCCACTGCCTTTCTTTATGGTTACCTGAGCCCCATTAACCAGTCCGGTATAAACGGGTTCATTACCCCAACCAACTTGTACAAGGTAATTACCAAAAACCTTAGTGATGTGTGCTTCGGCAGGTTTTATGCCAAATGGAGAGACAAACACAATTGTTGCAATAAGAGACAAGAATATTACAGTGACAAGAAACTGTTTTGACTTGGCCATGTAGTTATTTAGAATCCCAGGTGTGATTTGAATCTGGTTGTCATCACCGCACCCGCAATGGCAATTATGCTCAAGAGTGCAGGCATTGGAAATCTGGTACAGAGGGAGTTCCATGTGCATCTGCTCCTTGAATATTATAGGCTTCAATCAGAGTTGGATGAATACCCACGTGAACATCCATCATGATTGTATTTACGTCCNGCATTGGAAATTCTGGTACAGATGGAGTTCCATGTGCATCTTCTCCTTGAATATTATAAGCCTCAATCAGAGTTGGATGGATACCCACATGAACATCCATCATGATGGTATTTACGTCAGCCTTGTTATTTAGATCTTGGACTAGTTTTGCAAAACCATCAGAGATTTTTGAATTACTAGAAATGTTTGGATTCTGAGATGCCACATCACTGAACATTTGTTGTGCGGTAGTTGCAAGCGATACAGAATTTTCATAGGCATTTGCATTCACGATGTTACTTGGTGCCATGTTTGATATGCTGTCATTAGACATTTTCATTTGAGACATGTCATTCAAGTCTACGGTGGAGTTTAGTGCATTGCCGTATTTTTCCAAGGCCTCTTTTATAACAAATGTAACGGCTAATGCCTGAACAGTAGAGNTGTCATTAGACATTTTCATTTGAGACATGTCATTCAAGTCCACGGTGGAATTTAGTGCATTGCCATATTTTTCCAAGGCTTCTTTTATAACAAATGTAACGGCCAATGCCTGAACGGTAGAATTGCTCAGTTTGTCCTTGTCAACTCGAACTTGAACAGATTCATCAAGATAACCACCAAGTTTTGTAACATCATCGTTTACCATACTTTGGTTTCCGGCTGTTGCACTATCCAAAGTGGCATTAATTGTAGATGGGNAGATAACCATCAAGTTTTGTAACATCATCATTCACCATGCTTTGGTTTCCGGCTGTTGCATCATCCAAAGTAGCATTAATTGTAGAAGGAATTTCTTGTTGTAATAGAGTATTTCGTTCTCCCATTTCTCTAGTATCATTAGCAGACCAATACTCACCTAGCGCATCAGCATAGTAACCAATTGTATCTTTTTGTCCAACATGTTTTGCCACGTTGGCCACCTCAGTTTTTATTTCTGTGACTTTGGCCAACCAAGACGCACTTTCATCGCCACCAAAATTATGAGCAAAAGCCGGATGTNCATCAGAATAGTAATCAATTGTATCTTTTTGTCCAACATGCTTTGCTACATTAGCAACCTCAGTTTTTATTTCTGCTACTTTGGCCAACCAAGACGCACTTTCATCACCACCAAAATTATGAGCAAAAGCAGGATGGACATAGATCAAACCAGAACCGATTACACCTACAAGTAATAATGCTGTAAATTTGTTATTCACGATAAATCACTCCTGTGATCTCATTTAAAAGTCTTATAGTACAACAATCGAATAAAATCATATTTTGAAAAAACAAATCATGTATCTTGATAATTGTTGTTCGATGTTTGTACCACAAATTGAGCAAGAGCAATATAGTAAATCATAGATTTGTAATACACATCAAATGATCAAAACTAAAAATAAATTACTTGTAATTGTGGTCATAGCAGTAATTACATCAGTTATTGTAATTCCAAATATTCCAAATTCTTATGCACATGCAAGTGTGGAGAGAAGCAACCCTGCAGAATCACAATCGCTTTCAACACCACCAACCAAGGTAGATGTTTACTTTAGCGATCCTGTGGACATTAAGTTCAGCGAAATAAAAGTCTTGGATTCAGATGGAAAACAGATCCAAGAGAATGATCTGCATTACATAGATAGAAACCAAAAGGCATTGAGTGTATCACTTCCTCCAAATCTGAAAAATGGCATATACACAATAGCCACAAGAGTGCTTGAACCAAACAGACGGTCATGTTACTGAATACCCGTTTGCTTTTGGCATAGGACAAGAAGTTCCTAAAAGCGTCGCAAGTAACCTAGCAAGTAATTACCAAATAGTCTCAATACCTGAGGCAATAGCAAGATTTCCATCTCTTTTAGGTCAAGTCATAGTAGCAGGAATTGCATCATCTTCACTATGGTTATGGGGTCCAATATCCAGGATACCCAGATTCAAAGATTCCATGGCACAGACAAGAATCAAGATAGACAGTGTCATGACAAAGACGGCAGTGATAGGATCCATTGTTATCATAGCATCAGGTTTTGCGATGATAATCGTACAGGCATATTCAATAAATGCAGGAGTGCTTGATGCGATTTCTACAAAGTTTGGAAACATGTGGATTCTCAGAATGATTGCATCATCTGCATTACTTGGATTATCATTTGTAATGTATCAGAGAACAAAAAAGACTCCAATGATAATTCCGAGGACGCATACTACACTTTTACTTGGCGTAAGTTTTTTAGTTCTACTTACTACAAGTCTAATAAGTCACGGAGCAGCTACTGGTCAGATAGTTCCTCTACTGCTTGACTTTTGTCACAATGTCTTTGCATCATTATGGATTGGAGGAATAATTTATCTTGCATTTGTTGCAATGCCACAGTTAAAACAGATTACAGACACAAACAACAGTCTTTCTGTAATTTCTTTGCTCATTCCAAGATTTTCAACACTTGTGATTACTGTACTTGGAGCAGTTGTAGTTACTGGTCCATTTTTATTATATGCGTTAGAGAACAATCTTGCGTTAACCCTAGCATCATTTTATGGTAAAGTGCTCATAATCAAACTTTCACTTGCAGCTGCGATGATAGTATTTGGAGCATATGATCAAATGTTTGTCAGCAAAAAGGCATATTTGGTAATTTCAAATGGAGTAGCAAGAAGCACAANAACCCTAGCATCATTTTATGGCAAAGTACTCATAATCAAATTGTTACTGGCCTCGGCCATGATAGCATTTGGGGCATACGATCAAATGTTTGTCAGCAAAAGGCATATTTGGCAATCTCAAATGGAGTAGCGAGAAGCACGTCAATACAGAAAACAACAGATACAAACCAAATTCTTTCAAGATTTGGCACAAGCATAAAGATAGAGGCAATCATAGGAATAGCACTGATTGCATCAGTAGCAGTACTAGTGGACTCAGGATTACCATCAAGTGAATTTCAGAGTCAGATACAATTGCTACAAAATAACGCATTTGCACTAACAAACAATACTCAGAACATTCAAGGATTATCCCAAACAGGATTTATTGAAAATGGTAGCAGAATAACACTATCCATCAACCCATTTGCTACGGGAAATAATGACTTTACAATATCATTTTTGGATTCAAATAAAAAACCAATAGACATGAAGTCGGTTCAGCTCAAACTGACTCCAATAGATAGTGGGATTGGATCCATTACAGTTGATGCAAACAAGACAGATACTGGCACCTTTACCGCAAATACTGATTTTGGATTCCCAGGACACTGGACAATTAGAGTTGAGGGTGTTCAAAATAAAGAAAACGCGCTCAACCTAGTATATTCTTACAACTTGTTTGTAAAGCCAAAACTTGACAACTTGCAGATAGATATCAAAGAATACAAGACTCCAGGAAACAGCAGTACACCAAGATTTCCAATATACGACAGTAGCAGAAACAAGATATGGGTAGCAGACACTACAAACAAAAGTGGAAAGATACTTGACTTTGATCTAGTAACCAAAAAATACACAGAGCATAAAATTGATGGGTTAAACAGTGCAGTATATTCTGCGTTAGATTCTCACAATACCTTATGGTATATCGACTATGCACAAAAAACACTTGGACATTACAATCCAGATGACAATTCAAATAAAGAATACCCAATTCCAGATAAAGGTATTCTGACAAGCATTGCAATTGACAACAATGATACTGTTTGGATCACTTCTACAAACTTGAATACATTTACAGCTAAGATGTTGAAATTCAACACGAGTACAACAAAATTTGATTCGATAGATTTACCAGACAAATCAGCCCCACAAGGAATGGTAGTTGATAACACGTTAGGCAAGATATGGATTGTAGAAGGAATCGGGAAAATATCTAGTCTTGACATTTCAACTAACAAAGTGACAGAGTTTACACCGCCTGGAAATTACACATTAGATGAACCAACTGCTGTAACATTAGATCCTCAGACAGGACAGTTGTACATTTCAGAGCATTCAGGACATGCAGTCTCTGTCTTTGATCCATTACTTGGAACATTCAAAAAAATACAACTTGACACTAATGCAGATAGTCTTCCATATGGAATGGCATTTGACAAGTATCACAATCTTTGGGTTTCACAGCATACAATTGACAAAATCTCAGTAATAGACCCAAGGACAGGTAGTGTTNACATGCAATTTCTGTCTTTGATCCATTACTTGGAATATTCAAAAAAATACAGCTTGATCCTAATGCGAACAATCTTCCATACGGAATGGCCTTTGATAAATATCACAATCTGTGGGTTGCACAGCACACAATTGACAAAATCTCAGTAATAGACACAAGAACTGGGGATGTTATTGAAAAAGATATTCCATCATCAGGTACTTGGGTGCAGTGGTTAACTACAGATTCTGAAGGAAACATCATAATGGCGGAAGAAAAGGCAAATGCTCTTGCCATAGCAACTATAACTGCAGGACAGCCACAGAGCAATCAACAAAGTATTGCTGCATCAATCCCAGAACTTGGTTTTGATTATGTCCAGGTTGTAGCTCCATCCATTACGGGATTGCTAGTCATAGTGGCCTTTTTCTACTGCAAAGGTGTGATTGACCTAAGAAGAGCGTCAAACCAGGCCAGAAAAATTTAAAATTAAAAAATATTTTTTATGGGTTTGAATCTAAAAAATCAGCTCGAGTCTTTGCTGAATGGACGCACTTGCCACACAGCAAAGAACTGAGCAGGATGAAGTCAAAACGATATGCTGCACATAACACAAGATAATTTTACAAGATAAAGAAATTGGTACATTTCCCGAATATACCATTCACAGTGCAATAAAACAAGAACTTGTTCGATACTTGTACCAGTTCGTTTAAATTCAATTTTTGACCATCATATGCCATGTCCAAGTATGACAGCATTATAGAAAACAGGTCTAATCTGCTGACTTTGATCATGTTTGCAGTCATAGGCGTTTTGGCAATACCAGTTATCTTACCACATATTTTTCATAAATTTCAGATCTTTCACATACTAATCCATCTCAGCGGTATAAGTCTAGCAGTATTCTTGAGTATCATATCCGCAATTGCATACTCCAGAGTCAAAACTAAAAGATTATTTTTTACAATGCTAGCATTTTCACTTTTTGTAATAGCAGAAGCACTATCCCTTGTAGATGCAACATGGCAATACACGTATTATTTAGGTCCATTTCCAGCAGAAGAGATCGCACATTTCTTTGAGTTATCAACACTTGGAATGTTTGCCCTCAGCGTATTTAGGAAAGATTAGACATGGATAGAGAAACAGAGATCATTAGTATTATCGAAAAAAATCCCGGAATAAAATTCAGAGAAATAATGAGAGAGACAGGATTGAAAAATGGAGTTCTAAGTTATCATGCAAGAAAACTGGAGGAGAATGGAAGTGTAAAGATAGATAGAAAGTCAGGGGAGACTAGATTCTATCCACTTTTTGTTACAGAAGAAGAGTCACTTGTAATATCAAGTCTTAGACGAGACACACAAAAATACATTCTATTGTCATTATTAGATGGAAAACCATTTTCATTCAACGAAATAGTACAGAAAGTGAAAAAGGCACCCTCTACGGTATCTACTTTTCTTTCAAAACTTGTAGAGGATGGACTAGTAGAGGTCAGAATCATAGAACTAAAGAAAGTATACTTTTTGAAAAATCCTGACATGGTTCATGAAATCATAAAACGGTACAGTCCAGTATTACTTGAAAGAAGTGCATACAACTTTGCCGACACATTCTCAAGCCTATAACAATCAATTTTCAGATACAGGTTTGATACTAGCAACATCAAAGACTAGTGCGATCTAATGAAAACCTGCCTACTATTTATTTAGAGTTATAGAATAAGACACTACAAATTGACGCGTATACTAATTCTGCTTGCCATTGCATGTGTTTTAGTTCCAAGCGTTATCCTCTTGTCTGCATATGGAGATGGACTTGCAAGCGAGATGCTTCCACCTGCAATGATTGGAAACAAGAATGTTACACTATCAATCAATTCCTCACCATTTTTAATTGACAACACACATGTGGGTACTCAGATAAACTTTGTTTTACAGGATGCTTCAAATCAAGAACCATTCCAAGAAGTAACACTTGCAGTATCTGCTTTCAAAGATGACCAAGCACTTTTTGGTCATGTGTTTATGAGCGACAGTGGTAATTTTCTGTTCAATGTAGTACCAGATAATTCTTCAAGCAAGATTGCAATAAACGAACAAGGTGGTATATTTCCGGGTGTCTTGGGGCACAGTGGAAGTTACCAGGTAAAAGGACCAGTCTTTGCAACAGGTGGATTGTACAAATTCAAGATAAACGTTCTCACAATGGGCTCTTATGACAACCAGATAAGCAAATCATTCAATGCTGCCATATCAATTCCAGAGACCAAAGATTATGCCATAAATGACATTGATGATGGAAAACAGACAGTTACTATAATTGCATATTATGACCAGATTGGAAACTTTCAGTATAATTCTAACAAAAAAGAGATGAGTTTTTCAATGCCATTTAACTGGAGTCAAGACAACCTAAAACAAGTATCAGTGGTACATCAAGAACTCAAGATACCTAGAACATTTGCCAATTTCATAGTCACAAAGTATGATGCACATGTAAATGGAATTGTATTACCAGACAATGCAGTCAGCATAGATGATTACTCTTCTGATGAATATAGAATTGTGCACTTGATACTATACAAAAAAGAAGTAAACGACATTGCAGCAAAACAAAGTTCCAAGCCAGAGATGGACTTTACACTTTCGCCAAGCAATGAGACAGCATTTCCAATAACACAGTACNCAAAGTATGATGCACATGTAAATGGAGTGGTATTGCCAGACAAGGCAGTTAGCATAGATGATTACTCTTCTGATGAATACAGGATTGTACACTTGATCTTATACAAAAGGGAAGTAAACAATATTGCGGCACAGCAAAGTTCCAAGCCAGAGATGGACTTTACTCTTTCACCAAGCAATGAAACAGCATTTCCAATAACACAATATACAAGAAATGCCCAGTACAAGGTAAGCCTTAGTTGGGATCCCCCAAAAATCATTTCAGGTCAGACAACAAGATTTAGTTTCCAGATTCTTGATCCATACCTAGTAAACAAGACAGTAAGTTCGATAAACTATGACTTTTCAATAATAGCCGGAAAAAATGGTCTGATGTTTCACAAGAGTGGTACAACCAATAATGATGATACCCCAAATACAGTTGATGTTAATTTCCCTGCAAACTATTCAGGCCCCATCACCATAGGATTTGAAAATCTAAATGGGAACAGTTTTGCAGACTCTGAAATCTCTGGAATTGTCTCAAAGCCACGCATAGTTCCAGAATTTCCCACAGGATCATTGATCATGATTACAGCCATATTCTCACTTGTAATCATACTTCCACGATTAAGAAAATGAAAATACCTCGAGGAATAGGAGTTTTACTGGCAGGAGCAGGCATGTTTCTAGTGGGACATTTTCTGTCACAACTTGTTCTTGATTTGATTCCAACAATCAATCCAGCCAATTCAAGTGCCATTGCAGATGCAAATTATCACATGTTGTCTATCAGCAATCAGTTATCAATCATAAGCCAATTTGGGCTCATTGTAATAGTAATTGGCGCAATCATTTTCTTTACAGATAGAAGAAAAAAGACCATACCGTAGAATATCATGTATACATCATCTAGAACACAAAAACTGCTTCCTAAGAGCAACAGATTTTTTATTTTTTAATCATTAGACTCTATCCTTTCATACCATAACCGACAAGTACAGAATAGCATCCAAGGCCACACTCTTCACAGATTGGTTGCATAGAAGAGTTCTCTGCACTGCCAATACAGCACGGCTTTTTCTCTCTTCCCATGTGATCAACTGATAAAATTGCCCAGGTGGGACAGTCAATTGGTACCGTTCCTTTTCCACCCCAGTTTTTCTTCATCAGTTCAAGCTGATTGTCAGGATTGATGATATAATCATCATCAAATTTCTTTTTCATTTCAATGATACCATCNCTTTTCCACCCCAGTTTTTCTTCATCAGTTCAAGCTGATCATCAGGATTTATGATATATTCATCATCGAACTTCTTTTTCATTGCAATGATTCCATCAACCACTTTGGTTCTCTCAGGGCCAAATGGCAAAAACAGAGGATCATTTTTTGCAAAAGGCGTATGAAATTGAAATCCAATCTTGTTTGTATGTTCATGCCATTCTTGGGCCACATCTTGTACTGTTTTGTAGTTTTGTGAGTTTATTGTCATTGTGATCCAGACATCTTTCCATGCCTTTTCTCCATTATTGTTCACATAGTCAAGTACATTTTTTCGGGTTTTATCATATGAACCAGGACCGCGGATTTTATCATGAATCTCTTTTGTTCCATCTATGGATATCCAGTAAAAGTAGAGGTTTGGAATTTTTTTCAAAGGCATAGTTCCGTTTGATACAATACAGATTCTTTTTGGAAACTGCTTTACAAACAAGTCAATGACATCAGGCCTGAGAGTTGGCTCGCCTCCAACCAAGGTAATAATGAATACATGTTTTTTCTTGAATTTCTCATCAATCACTTTTTGCCATTGCTCAACTGTGAGTTCTTCATTTTCTTTTCTGTTTAGCCACCAATAGCAATGTGTACAATGCAGGTTACACACATTAATGATATCAGCAGATCCATACAACGGACTCTTTCTATGAAATAATCTATAGCCTGCGAATTTACCAAATATGTGAAAGTAGCATGGCATCTCGCGGACTAGCTGTGTGACCCCTCTACCCATTATTTCCATAGTATACCATAATAACGTCCTGCCTGTTAAAAGACATTTTTTCCTAAAGGATAATTTCACAATGGTAGTATACACTAACATTTGTCTATTTTTTGTATCTAGTTAGCACACATGAGGGTGGTAGTACATTTTACCTTTGACAGGTGACGTATTTTTTTTGCAATGATCTCACGAATCTCATCAATGTTTGTGCATTCCAGTTTCACGATGATATCATAGTTACCAAATACGCCTAGTACCTCTTTTACCGAACCTAACGATTTCACACCTTCGACAATTGTCCCCTCCGCACCCATCTCACAGTTTATCATCACATATGCGGTTTCCATTATAATAATTCGTGTTCATAATATATGAAATTTTTGATATATCTCAAAAATCGATTAATTTCTGAAAACGGCAAATACACATACAGATGTGCGGTACATCTGAATTTAAAAAAATAGAAAAAAAGGTAAAACTACTTGTCTCCCATTAGGAAGGTTACATCTACAGTAGTTGTTACTTGTTGGTTTGCGGCAAATACTGGTGTTGACTTGTCAGCCATAGACATGGCGCCATAGTACATTGGTACTGGCGGCATGTTAAACTCTGACAGGCTAACCATTTTTACGCCTATTATCTTCTGGCCTAGAGGATCAATTGCTTTTCCGGCTCTTGATTGGGCATTCAAGACTGCTTTGCTTAGCAGATCGTCTTGCACTCTTTGTTGCTGATCAGGAGAGAGTGAGAATGATATGNAGTTGTTACTTGTTGGTTTGCGGCAAATACTGGTGTTGACACGTCAGCCATAGCCTTGGCACCATAGTACATTGGTACTGGAGGCATGTTAAACTCTGACAGGCTAACCATTTTTACGCCTATTATCTTCTGGCCTAGAGGATCAATTGCTTTTCCGGCTCTTGATTGTGCATTCAAGACTGCTTTGCTTAGCAGATCATCTTGTACGCTTTGTTGTTGGTCAGGAGAGAGTGAGAATGAAATATTATCTACTCTGTTTGCTCCTGCACCTGTTGCAGCATCAATGATATTTCCTGCAAGCGATAGTTTAGTCGTCTTGACATACAAAGTGTTTGAAGCTCGGTAGCCTGTAAGCACTGACTTGTGTACACCAATAGTTGGATCAGGTACAGAATCATTGTACACTGGATAAATTGAGAATCCAGCAGTGCTGATCTCATCTTTGGTTATTCCGCTGTTCAAGACAGCATTTACCACGTCAGTCATCATCTGAGCGTTTGAACTTGTTGCATCTTTGGCAGTCTTTGCCTCGGTGTCAACACCAAACTGAACAGTAACTAAATCTGGTGATACAAATGTAGTTGCAGAACCTGTGACAGATACTGTTCTTTCTCGTGATGCTGGTATTACAGGTGCTTGTTGTCCATAAGCCCCTTGAGAAATTTCTAGACTTGCAAATACGGCAGTTGAAACAATCAATATTGCAGCAATTGTTGCAAGCATAGTTTTTTTCTGGGTTGTCATTAGATATCATATAGCGTGTAGAGCTTATAGGCTTTGATTAAATTTCATTTTAACTTAATTTTTTTTAAAAATTTAGATTACAACAGGCAAAATAATGTATTTTTTATCAAAACTAGACCAAAGTACAATTTTGTATTATTTTTTTATTTTTCGTAATTTTGCAAATGCACGCATTCCAAGAAATATTGTAAAAAAAGCAGCAGTAGCTCCAGCTATTGCAATTGCAATCATCACAGGATCTTGTGATATAACAGATGGTTCTGGTGTTACGATATTGGTGGCAGCAAATGGAGCAATGGATCCATTACTTCTAAGAGACTCGGTAGTATGTGGTAAACTTTTTTGTGCAACATCGTGAATTGGTGCGCCCGGATTTGCAGTCTGTGCCTGTTCTACAAGATAAATCACAGGACCCACTATAACAAAAGCCGCAATACTTGCCAGATAATGACGCAGTTGTAGAAAGATTGCCTCTTTTTTGGATTTTGAGACATTATTTTCAGTAGGATTTGTGGGTGGAACTATAACAAACGCCGTCTTTACAGGACCATAGTATTTCATCTGTTTATTTTTTGAGCTAAGTTCAATTTTCTCTACTTTTATCAATCCTACACCAAGTAAACGATTGATATGCCAATTTACAAGAGGAAGTGAGATGTTCAGAGATTTTGCCAGTTCGTTTGTGCTTGACACTCCCTGCGATATCTTGCCAAATATTGCCCGGCCAGTGTCGTTTGCCAGTTCTTCCCCAATTATTTTTATCCGTTCATCTTCAGTACTGATTACTTCAATGTGCTCTTGTGCCTTTACAAGAAAATCAGAGTTATCGTCTTCAGACATGATATGATATCATCGCTGGAACATATAATTGAACAATGTTTCCATAATCATGCGCAACTCTTTTCTTTACATGGAATGGTTATTCAAGATTTGAATCCATTCCAGACTATCATGCTTACAATCATTTCACAACCTCGTTAATTCATACTCATAAACAATGTAAAAATACCATCTACCGTATTTTGACGTATCAGCATNGAGTATTAAACAAATTTGACCAAACCCACCCCCGGTATTTTGTTTGTCGTAATTTAAAATGCAAAATTTAACATTATTGAATCTGAAAGGGTCTTTCCAGGTCATTGTGCTTACAATCATTTCACAACCTCGTTAATTCATACTCATAAACAACGTAAAAATGCCATCCACCGTATTTTGAGATATCAGTATGNTTAGCTGGTGGATTTACAATAGACAAAAACGTACATCGGAACAACAAGACAAGATATTAAGAAGAATCGAAAAACTAGAGGAAAACCATAGCGAGATTTTAAAAAAACTTGCAGACTTTGATGACAAGCATGAATCATCATTTGATGCAATACAAGAACTTGACAGAAAGATAGATNTTAGCTGGTGGATTTACAACAGACAAAAACGCACATCTGAACAACAAGACAAGATATTAGGAAGAATCGAGAAACTAGAAGAAAACCATAGTGATATTTTAAAAAAACTTGCAGACTTTGATGACAAGCATGAATCATCATTTGATGCAATACAAGAACTTGACAGAAAAATAGACGCATTACTAAAGAAAGATAATGATTCCAAGTGATGATATCATCACTTGCTTGAAAACGACCACTTGTCTTCCTTGTTGAGTTTTAGTATCTGCTCCGGAGAAATATCCTTGTGATCNAACTTGACAGAAAGATAGATGCACTACTAAAGAAAGATGACGATTCCAAGTGATGACATCATCATTTGCTTGAAAACGACCACTTGTCTTCCTTGTTGAGTTTTAGTATCTGCTCCGGAGAAATATCCTTGTGATCAATACCAATATGAGTAGTATATTCTACAAGGCTTGTGAATTTTTTACCGCATACAGGACAGTTTTTTTCAAACCCACCCATGGTATAACATGGATAAATCTTCTATTTTAAGATATTCTAGATTCTCACATTAGAGTTTGCCATATTCTTCTTCATCAGAATATGCCCTCTCTGCGTGTTCTTCAATGTCAAGCCCAGCTTCTTCTACCTCAGGGGTCACACGTATTGGAACCAGTGCCTTGATTATCTTGAGAATAAAGCCACGTGCCTCCAAATCCCATCAGTACTGCAATTCCAACTCCGATTGCCTGTGCACCAAGTTGTCCTGGATTTCCAAACAACAATCCGTTTATTCCAAGATGGTTTACTGCAGAGTTGGCAAATACACCCACAAGTAATGAACCAATTATTCCTGAGATACCATGAACTGCCCCAATGTCAAGTGCATCATCTATCTTCAAGCGTTCCTTTAGTACAGGTACCATCAATGATGATGCAAAGCCTGCAATGATTCCAATCACTACAGCATATTCTACTCCGACATAACCAGAAGCTGGAGTAATTGCTGCAAGACCTGCAACCGCTCCATTGATTGCCGCAATAACGCTAGATTTTCTTGTTCTAATCCAAAATATTACAACCCAGATAAGACATGACACCGCAGATGCCATTTGCGTATTTACTATAGTAACTCCAGAAAGAGAGCCGGCAGAATATGCACTTCCCGCGTTGAATCCAAACCATCCTAGCCATAAAAGCGAAGAACCAAGAACCGCAAGCGGAATATTATGTGGCACCATGATACCAGGACCAAACCCAAGTCGTCTACCAAGTACTAGTGCAGCTGCAATTCCACCAACACCTGTTGTGGTGTGTATGATCATACCACCTGCAAAATCAACTACACCAAGCTTGTGAAGCCAANGTGCAGCTGCAATTCCACCAACACCTGTTGTGGTGTGTATAATCATCCCTCCTGCAAAATCAACTACGCCAAGCTTGTGCAGCCACCCATCTCCCCAGATCCAGTGCACCAACGGATAGTAGATCAGTGCNCATATGCACTAAACTTCATTCGCTCTGCCACTGCACCAGTAAGTATTAGTGGAGTTATCACTGCAAACATCATCTGGTACATTGCAAGTGAGACAACGGGTACAGTTGGCGCATAATGCAACCCCTCATTTTGAGACACTCCTTTTAAGAATCTCCAATCCATGTTTCCTGTCAGGCCCTCACCAGTGTCAGGTCCAAAAGTCAGGCTAAATCCTACTGTGAACCACATCACACTGAGCAATGCAAGACCAAAGAAGATCTGCATAAAGACAGAGACCGCATTTTTTTGTCGCAAGAGGCCAGCCTCAAACATGCCAAGTGCGGGGATCATTAAAAGCACCAAGCTAGATGCTATCATAAGCCAGGCTGTGTCGCCTGTGTTTATCGGAACGGGCAAGATGAAACTAGGTCAGAATGTTGCAATATTAATCATTTTCCAAATATCTAACAAAGACTATTTTGACACTAAGAACGCGGTGCCATGTGAAATATTTTACTTGGAACGATCTTCAGTAAGATTCTTTCTTCACCAGGCATAGCAAACGGATACTTGTCCACACCCAAGTATTTTTTTGCCATTTTATCGATATGCTTGTCTGCACCCTCAACAGTCTGCTCCACAACATTACCCTGAATTGTTACCATGTTGTATGGATTGTTTCTGTCAGTAATGGCGATTGCAACCCTCGGATCTCTTGACACATTTTTTTGCTTTACTCTATCTTTTGCAGTATTTACAAGAATNCCACAACATTACCCTGAATTGTTACCATGTTGTATGGATTATTTCTGTCAGTAATGGCAATTGCAACCCGCGGATCTCTTGACACATTTTTTTGCTTTACCCTGCCTTTTGCAGTATTTACAAGAATTATTCCATCAACCAGATCTATCCAAACTGGAGTTATCTGTGGCGAGTCATCTTTCATCAGTGTCGCAACAAATGCAAAATTTTTGTCTTCAATTAATTTGGCAACCTCTTGAGATATGGTACCAGTCATAGTGAATGNCCAAACTGGTGTTATCTGTGGCGAGTCATCTTTCATCAGCGTAGCAACAAATGCAAAATTTTTGTCTTCGATTAATTTTGTAACCTCTGGAGATATGTTACTAGTCATAGTGAATTTGCCTTGTTTCCAAACTTGCCTTCCATCACAATTTCAGACAATGGTTTTCTTGTGTTCGGAGTTTCACGGGCCTGAAGTTCTGGAGAGAGTTTGTCTTTTGTACCTCGCTTTCCAATTGCAACCATTGCCATCACCTCAAAATCATCAGGTACACCAAGTGTTGTCTTTGCCTTTGAATAGTCAAATCCAGCCATTGCATGTGTCACCAATCCCTGTGATACTGCCTGGATTGCCAGATTCTCCCATGCAGCTCCTGTATCAAACTGGTGAGTAAGTGACNCCTCAAAATCATCAGGTACACCAAGTGTTGTCTTTGCCTTGGCATAGTCAAATCCAGCCATTGCATGGGTTACCAACCCTTGTGATACTGCCTGGATTGCAAGGTTCTCCCATGCGGCTCCTGTATCAAACTGGTGTGTCATGGATGGTTGTCCGTTATTTTCAAAGTTCTTTCTTGATACAATAACTACCAGTGCAGATGCATCAACACACCACTGTTTGTTAAAGTCGATTAACAGATTGAAAAAGTCATTCCAGTTTTGAGAACCTCTCTTGGCATAGATGAACCTCCATGGTTGGCTGTTAGAAGACGATGGAGCCCACCGTGCAGATTCAAATAAAGAGAACAGTTCCTTGTCGCTTATTTCAGACGGTACAAATGATCTTGGAGACCATCTGCTTACAATAACAGGATTGATTTCAAATGTCATGCTTCGTGCTTTTTGCACTTCGGGATCTATCATGGACAATCTTCATACTCTACATTAGTTATTTAACATAATCGACTTTTAGAATCACAAAACATGTAATAAAAATTTCAAGTTATCTTTTCATGGAATCTATGCGAGAAAAAATTGGTCCCATGTATTTACTAGATGCCACAACTGCAAACGCTACACCAGTACCAAGAAGTATCCCACCAACTACATCTGTAGGATAATGAACTCCAACATAGATTCTCGAATATGCAACAAGTGCTGCCTCAATTGCAAGTATTATGGAAGCAATAATCTGCTTGCTTCTATGAAATCTTAAAAGAAGAATTGCCGCACCGCCAGAAACAATTGTAGCGTGACCGGATGGGAAAGATGGATCAGTATCATTTTGAACCAACAGATTTTCACTTGAAACCGGTACTGGTCGTTGTCTATCTATCTCAGATTTTAGTACGGTTCCAAGAGGAATTAGGATCAAGAAAGTTATCGTAAGCAATACAGCAGCTTTGCGTCCATCTTTTCTGCCAAAAACAAAAAGCAGTGCAGTCACCCCAATCCATACTGCTTCACGTCCATATTTTGACAGGTCTATCATTATTTTGTCAACAGTCTTTCCTGTAGGATGATTTATGGATACAAATCCAGAACGGTCCCATTCTGATACACCCATATTATTTTGAACAATCATTAAAGCCAATACTGCAAATCCTGCAAATATTATTGCAGATGCTATGGCGTATTTCATTTAATCAAATTGAAAAACATCTTCATTATAAAACAAGCTCTACAGCGTCATTTTATGCATCCAGGATGTACCTGCTCTTCACTTTGTTGCCCACAAGACTTGCACTGGAACTGGTATGGTTTACCGCAGACAAGACATTTCTTCAATGCCTCAAGTTCATAGCCACAATGCCTACAAGTATCTGCACGCATTTTCACGACACTTACCAACATGTGGTATTTATCGATTCCATGAAAACTCCAAAGGGTATTTTGCAGTAGGACAAGCTAATTTCACTCATGAGACAAGAGTCGATTAAACAACTTAGCTTAACAATAATCAAACAAGCTTATGAGATGTTATCAGTTTGTCCACATAATTATAGGCATGACAGACAAAACAAAACCCACCGTGTGGGCAGCAGAGGTTCGCGCTCCGTTCAAGAAAGTAATTGCATACGACATCCTGTTTTTGGGACTAGGTGCAGTAATCGGAGCCGGAGTAATCACCGCAGTCCTATTTCATTAGATAGGACTTTTTTTAATTTTTAATGTGGTGATCAAGTTACAGTCTTGCGATGTTTCCTTTGATATGCTGTAACACAAAAAATAATTCCAGTACCAATTATTATTATAATTCCAGCGTAAAAGAAAGGCGAGAAAGAAATTGTTCCAATTGGTTCAACTTCAAAATAATCTTGGACGATCATGAAACCACCCATAACCAACGCTCCAATCAATACCACTGTCAGTATTTCCATTCACATTTCTTGAACGGTACACCTTTTAACCATTTACCAAGAATTGGATAATTACTATTCAAATCCTATAGAATTAGTAAAAAATTATTCTACACGGTGATGTAGGACAAGCTGATCATAGAATCTTACAGACTTTACATTAACAAATTCAAGCATTCCATATCTTGAGAGCTCACGCCCAAAACCACTCTGCTTGACACCTCCAAATGGCACTCTAGGATCAGAAATTACTACATTGTTGACTGAAACAATTCCAGACTCTATCAACCTGGATAGTTTTTCTGCTTTTTCAAGATTCTTTGTCCATATGCTTGCACCAAGACCATACTTTGACGAGTTTGCAAGCCTAATTGCCTCATCTTCGTTCTCAACTACAGTCACAGGAGCAATCGGTCCAAATAC
>NZ_RCMC01000096.1:13740-20150 GCF_011319475.1 Candidatus Nitrosotalea sp. FS | reverse complement strand
CTTTTTCCACCAGTAAGAACCCTAGCCCCTTTGCTAACAGCATCTTTTACCATTGTATCTATTCTATTAAGACCATCAGCATTTACAAGTGGTCCAATGTCGNGAACGCTAGCCCCTTTGCTAACAGCATCTTTTACCATGGTATCTATCCTGTGAAGTCCATCAGCATTTACAAGCGGTCCAATGTCCGTACTATCAGACATTGGGTCTCCCACGTTTAGTTTTTCCACTTTTTGTACAAATTGCTCAATGAACTCCTTTGCAAGATTTTTTACCACAAAAAATCTCTTTGATGCAATACAGCTTTGACCGCAGTTGATGAATCTTCCCTTGACCGCGCCAGTTGATGCCTTTTCAACATCTGCGTCAGAGCACACTATGAACGGATCGNCTACAAAGAATCTCTTTGATGCAATACAGCTTTGACCGCAATTGATGAATCTTCCCTTTACTGCTCCAGTTGATGCCTTGTCAACATCAGCATCAGAGCACACTATGAACGGATCACTTCCACCAAGCTCCAAGACACATTTCTTGATTTGCGATGTTGCCCGTTGTGCAACCTTTGCACCGACTACATTGCTTCCGGTAAAAGTTACTGCATTGACATCAGAGTCAATCAATTTTTCAGCCATGCTAGAATCACTGACAAGTGTTTGGAATATACCTTCAGGAAATCCAGTCTTTGCAAACATTTTTTCTATTTGGATTCCACACTGCATAGTTACACTTGCAGGTTTGAGTACAATTGTATTTCCAGCCATCAGTGATGGTGCAGCAAATCGTAATGCTTGCCAGTATGGAAAGTTCCACGGCATTATACTTGCGATTATTCCAATTGGCTCAAAGGCAACAAAACTTTTTCTTGCATCGGTGTTTACTGATTCAGGATTTAGAAATGTTTCACCATTATCTCCATAGAACTCCATCACCCACGCACATTTTTCCACTTCGGCAAGTGACTCTTTGAGTGGTTTTCCCATCTCTTGTGTAGCAACCTTTGCAAGTGAGTCCTTGTTCTTTCGAAGCTCTTCTGACAAGAGATGCAAAAACATTGCACGGTTCTTAGAATCAGTCTTCCACTTGGAAAATGCATCCCTTGACTTTGCTATCTTACTTTTTAGATCAGATTCTGTGATGTTTTGATATTCAGCGATAATTTCCTCAGTAGCAGGATTGATTGTCTTAATAGACATCAAATATCATGTCTAGCAATACGGTTATATACCTTTGGCTGGTTATCATTACCAATGAATGGTAACTATGACCAACCTGACCCATCGGCAATCTTTAGAGAATGGATCCAGCGAAGCGGCAAGGCACAGATGGACTTTATGAGAACATTTGGCGACATGATGAATCGCACAAACCAAACCAATCCACTGGACACATTAAAAGAGATGGCAGACAAGACAGCAAAGACACAGACAGATCTTGTACAAAATTTTGCAGAGAGTGGATCAAAGGCCATGTACAACTGGTTTAACCTTGCACAAAACTTGCCCCAATTTTCATCATGGGGTGCGTTTAAGACATCAGTTGGAAGTAATGGTAGAATCTCCATACCCGAAGCAGAAAGAGAAGCAATAGGAATCAAGGAAAATGATCTGGTCCAAGTGATTGTAGTTCCAATCCATAAAAGTAATTCACGACAGGAGGTGAAAAAATGAGCAAGACAGAAACAAAAGAAGCATACGCAGTATACAAGCAAAATGTGAATCGATATTTTGAAGAAGCAGAAAAGAATGTCACACAATACATCCAAGCAGTCTCAAACCTACAGCAAGAATTTGCAACAGCATACAAAAATGCAGTAGAGACAGCAATCGAATTCCAGCAGGAGACAGCAACAAAGAGTGGCTTTAATGCAAACCTTCCACCAACATATCTTAAAGCAATCAATGATGCAACAGAAGAGATAGTAAAAACCAGTTCTGTACAAAACAAGGCAGTATTGGCAGCAATGGAAGCAGCAAGACAAAACATCAAGACATTCAACGATAACTTGAAGGCATTCACAACTATGGATTCAAGTATATTGCAATCATGGTTCTCAGCATGGACTCCAAGCAAGAACTAGATTAAATCTTCATTTTTTATTTATTTTTCATTTTTCAGATCTTTCAACAAGCCATTGACCAAATTCAGGAAGAACCTTTTTTTGTGAAAATGAACTTGCTATCATGCCCACATGCCCAGTTGGGTATATCTTCAGCGTCTTGTCTTGGCTTGATACTGCATAGTGGATAGGCATGCTGCATTCAGGTGATACCAAGTGATCACCTACTGCAACTTGTGTAAGAAGCGGCATGGTGATATTTTTCAGGGATACCTGTCTTCCGCCCACGTACATGTTGTTATTTATCAAGAGATTTTCCTGGTAGACATCTTTTATCCATTGTCGGTACAATTCCCCAGGAATTGGAGGTGTGTCAGATACCCATTTTTCTACCCGAATAAAGTTTTCAACATATTCTTTATCATGTATATTCTTGAAGAAATTCAGGTATTTTTCAAAGCCCTGCTCAAATGGCTTTAAAATCGAAAAGACATAGTACATCAACTCTGGTGGCATGTTGCCAAGCGTATCTACCAACTTGTCAACATCCATGTGTTTTGCCAAGTTTGATACTACCGTGCTATCGCGTCTTCCGTCAATTACAGGAGCAGTAAGAGTCAAGTTCTTGATTTTTTCAGGATGCAATGCAGAATATACGGCAGAGAGTGTGCCACCAGTACAATATCCTTGCAGTGATATTGTATCAGACGAGGATTCTTTTCTGACAAAGTCTATGCAGTTATCCATGTAACCATTGACATAGTCATCAAACCCCTCATGTCGATTGATTTGAGTAGGTGTTCCCCAGTCAATTAGATATACATCCACTCCCTGGTTTAGCAAATTTCTTACCCAGCTCTTTTTTGGATGAATATCTAAAATGTGAAATCTGTTTACCAGAGCGTATGCAATCACAAGTGGTGTCTTTACTTGTCGTTGAACCAACGGGTTAAAATGCAACAGCCTAACTTTTCCCTCAGAGTATACAACCTCATTTGGCGTGACTTCAAGATCAATCTCCTCAAGAGACTTGGCAAGGTTTGGTGCCTCAAGTATATTCTTGTTTAGCTTGATGAAATCTGCAAGCAACCTAGGATCANTGCAGTTATCCATGTATCCATTGACATAATCATCAAACCCTTCATGTCGATTGATTTGAGTCGGTGTTCCCCAGTCAATCAAATATACATCAACTCCCTGGTTTAGCAAATTTTTCACCCAANGATTAAAGTGTAATAGCCTAACTTTTCCCTCAGAGTATACGACCTCATTTGGTGTGATTTCAAGATCTATCTCTTCAAGAGATTTGGCAAGGTTTGGCGCCTCTAGTATATTCTTGTTTAGTTTGATGAAATCAGCAAGCAATCTAGGATCGATTTTTATTTCATTTGCCAACTCAAGTTCCTCCCTTGTTTGCTATTTTTTCAAGTTTGGCAACTCTTTTTCGCAAAGAGTGTAGTTCTTTGTACACTTCGTCCATCTCTTTCTTTGTAGGCATGTTTGCACTCTCAAGCAATATGGATGTCATGTTGTTCCAGTGCTTGGCTATCTCAAGTTCACTTGATACAAGTTTGCCAAAGTTTTCAGCAAAGTTAGCAGAATCAAATAGTCGTGTAAAGTAATTTTCAAATATATCAATCCATATGCGTTTTGATGCCTCCATATGCTCTGAGTCATTTGGANTTCTTTGTAGGCATGTTTGCACTCTCAAGCAGTATGGATGCCATGTTGTTCCAGTGCTTTGCTATCTCAAGTTCACTTGATACAAGTTTTCCAAAGTTTTCAGCAAAGTCAACAGAATCAAAGAGTCGTGTAAAGTAGTTTTCAAATATATCTATCCATATGCGTTTTGAGGCCTCTACATGCTCTGAGTCATTTGGGAGTTCAGGTACCTTTCTAGTGTATTCTTTCTGTGCCTCATTCCATGTGTCTGTAAGTTGTTTATAGTATTCAGATAGTCTAGTGTTAAATTCTGCCATGTCTTCATTCATTTCTATCGTTTCGGTGCTAATGCTTTTGGCATTGACAGCAAACTTTCTAAATGGACCAGTAGCAGCAAGCGATTGTTGTCTGTTTGACATCAAGTACAACAAGTCAGTCCAGAAAAGAGAGTTATGCTTGTAATTTGCCAATGATTTTTTCATATCAGGTGGAATAGACATGGGCTGTAGAATAAAGTAGATTACTGAACATATAGAGATTACTGGTTATCAATTGTACGTGCAACAAATTGTTAAAAGGATGAACATGTAACACAGATAGCAAGTGTCAGAATCTAACCCAGAAAAAACCATAGATGTCAAGAGCCCCTTCTCAGCGTGTGATGTGATGAGAGACAGTACAAACGAAGTGATAATGAAGATAGAGAGCCTGTTGCCTGCATACATTGAAAGTTTTACAGACTTGCAGTCAGAAGGCTTGCGAATTGCAAGGGATTTTTTCGGTACATGCTATATCGCAGAAAAAGAACTTTTAGACAACATGGGAGTAGACCAAAAGGCAATCGAATCATTTGGCAGATATTCAAAAGCAATTACAAAGACCACAGTATTTGAGATAGACATGATTAACAGTTTTCAAAAGACATTTGTAGAAAACGTCATGTCGACAATGAAATCATATGACGATTATGTTAAGGTCATGTTGTCGTCGTATTCGAAGATGTTAGATTATGCCATGATAGCAATCTCAAAGAAAAATTGATAGTTTATCGATCTTTTTAGTGAATAAGGCTTTACCAATAGTGTCATAACTAGTGTCGCTAAAAACTTATTTTGTTTGCAAGTTCCACAATGCACGCTGATGAAGGAAAAATTTGTTACAGTAAACAGGAATAACATCAGATATTTAGAAGAGGGTGAGTCCGATCGCAATTTGATTCTCCTGCATGGACTGGGCGGATATGCAGAAAGATGGATAAGCCTCATACCACACCTGAGTAAAAAATACCACGTTTTTGCCCCAGATCTTATCGGATATGGGCAGAGCGACAAGCCATCAGTAGATTACACTCCAGAATTCTTTACAAAATTTGTTTTCGATTTCATCAGTACACTTGGAATTAAAGACACATACATCATAGGAACATCGCTTGGAGGACAGATAACTGCAGAATGTGCCGCAGTTCAGGATCCAAAGATCAAGAAGATTGTTCTTGTATCTCCAGCAGGAATAATGAGAAAGTCTACTCCGACACTTGACGCGTATACAATGGCCGCACTATATCCAAACAGAGATTCTGTAAAAAATGCATACCAGATGATGGTAGGCCCTGGAAAACAAGTATCAGAGATATCAATTGAGAGGTTTGTCAACAACATGTCAAGACCAAACGCAAAGATGGTCTTCTTGTCTACATTGTTGGGTTTAAAAAATGCACCAGACATTTTTGACAAGCTACAAAAGATCAGTGTTCCTACACTAGTGGTGTGGGGCAGAGAAGACAAGCTGATACCATTTGAGTATTCACAACAGTTTGTATCATCAATCAAAAACTGTGAGTTTATGCCAATCGAAGGGTGCGGTCACTCCCCATATGTTGAAGACCCAGAAAGACTTGCTGAGATAATTATCAAATTTTTTGCAAAGCATTAGCATTAAACACTAGTCTTACCGACTCATGGTTTAAAATAACAAGAAGCAATCAGCATCAAATATGACTGTACCAAATGAAGGCAGAACAAGTCTTGTTGTAAATCACAGACTTTTACTTTGTTGTCTTTTTTCCCTTTCCATAATAGGTACTACATACTATTACCTAGATGACAGAAAACAAGTATACGAAGTCCAGTGGATTGCAATGTCAATTACATGGTATGCCGCAATTGGTTTTAGCATGACCAAGGTTCTTAGCAAATCAAGAATTGGTTATCTAGTTGCAGGAATTACATCATGGACAACACTTGCATTCTGGTTGCTTGACAATTATTACACAGTANTGGTTATCTAGTTGCAGGAATTACATCATGGACAACATTTGCATTCTGGTTGCTTGATAACTACTACATCNATATGACAGTACCAAACGAAGGCAGAACAAGTCTTGTTGTGAATCATAGACTGTTGCTGTGTTGTCTTTTTGTCCTTGCCATAATAGGTACCACATACTATTACCTAGATGACAGAAAACAAGTATACGAAGTCCAGTGGATTGCAATGTCAATTGCATGGTATGCCGCAATTGGGTTTAGCATGACCAAGATTCTTAGCAAATCAAGAATTGGTTATNCTACTACATCGTATTTCATGTTACAATAATTGCAGCAAGGCCAGATGACATCATGGTAATACAAAATTTCATAGGAGTTGCGGTAGCATCACTTGGAATACTGTCTTCGCATAATGCATTTCA
>NZ_RCMC01000096.1:0-13674 GCF_011319475.1 Candidatus Nitrosotalea sp. FS | reverse complement strand
ATATCATACATGCAAAAAGAAAGTAGCGAAAAGCATTGTAATGAAAATGTTCTAGTTCTCCAGGGTGGAGGCTCTCTTGGAGCCTACGAGTGTGGAGTATACAAGACAATTGACAAGCTCAAGATAAAGATAGACGTTGTTGCAGGCACTTCGATAGGCGGAATCAACTCTGCAATAATTGCGGCAAGTAAAACTGGCAATCCTGCAAAAGATTTGGAGACATTTTGGCTCACATTAGGACAGACCGTAACATCACCATTTTTTATCGGACGCATGAAAGAGGTTTCATCGTCAATCTATTCTGCAGTGTGGGGAAACTTGAATGCATTTTTCCCACTTTGGATGACACCCGCAGTCGGATTTTTGTACAATTCTCCATATCTTTACGACATGTCCCCCATGAAAGCAACTCTAGAAAAATTTGTAGATTATACAAAGCTCAAGGATCCTTCAAGACCAAGACTCATAATAACTTCAACAGACATCCAGAATGGAAAACCAACCATCTTTGACAGCAAGTATGACAATTTTACATCGGATCATGTTCTTTCAAGTGCAGGATATCCATTCTATGGAATCTCGTGGACCAAGGTAGGCAACCGATACCTTTGGGATGGAACGTTGCTAAGCAATACACCTCTAAGGGAAGTAATTGATGCCTCGCCCACATGTGACAAGCGANATGTCCTTTCAAGTGCAGGATATCCATTCTATGGAATCTCTTGGACCAAGGTAGGTAAAAGATACCTCTGGGATGGAACGTTATTGAGCAATACGCCTCTAAGAGAGGTAATTGATGCGTCTCCTGTATGTGACAAGCGTNTGCCTGCCAAAGAGGGGCCATAATAAAGGAGATAATCAGGATAGAAAGAAAAGAAGACTCTCACTATCTTTTTGAGGATGCGGACTTTGCAATTGATACTATAAAGAAACTGATAAGGTCAGGTGAGCAAGATGCAAAAGTAGCCCTCGAAGACTTTGGAAAAAAGTAGCTACATAAAAAAAGAGAAAAGAGAAAAATCAGTGTTTGTGGTTTACAATCTGCTGTAGCTGGTGGATTACATCAGCTGCTGCTTTGATATTGTTCCAGACATCACTTGATTGGTTTCCTTGGTATTTGTTCGAGCCCACTTGATTCAGTGCAGTTTGTGCATTTCCGATATCTGTCTGTGCTTGGCTTACCAATCCCTGATACGAAGATGTGCTGTTTTTCGTAGCAAGAAGATTTAGCTTTGCCTGATCTGCTTGAATTGCAGTTGCTGCTGCAAAATGAAAGTTATCAGGTGTTTTGCATCCGTTGTAAAGACAGAAACTTTGAAGTGCTGCCTGAAGTTGTGTGCTGTTTTGTGCATTCTGTACTGCTAATTGAAATGCCTGAATTTGTGCAGTTGCATTGCCTATCACTTTGGCCATTCCAGTTGTATCTTCACCATGTTTAGCCATTTTCTGGGTCATGTTATTAGCACGAGCCATGTCAAAGTTGTACATGTCCACCTTTAGATGAGCTCGTTGTTGTTTTGCTACAAAGAGACAACTATTTTCAGTGGATCGTAGTTGACTTGTTTCTGATTTTAGTGTGGCATATACCGTCTTGCTGTGAGTTGCCTTTAGATCAGCACGAGAATCTAGGTTTGTAGTTCTGACGTCACTGTGATATGTTTTGAGATCAGTCTTGAACTGTACAGTATTGCTGGAATTAACATCTGCCTGTAATGCAACAAAGTCAGCACCTGTTTTTGCGATATCAGTGCTAAGAGTTGCAGTTGTAGTGGAATTGTTAATTGCAGTCACTACTGCATTTGTGTATCCATCAAGATATGCGTTATTACAAGTAATAGATGCAAACTGCACCTGTAATTGTTGTTCAGCATATTTTGACTTTGGACTAGACTCTGCAAATGCTGCAGAGGGCAATACCAACATGACACATGCAATCAATGCAGTGTATTGGAGTCTTGTTTGCATAATGAGTAACTCGTTATGAGTTTATAATGCGTTGCGTATAATTGTAACTTAACAAAGTTAACCAATGGCAAGCTATTTTAAAACAGCCCACGTAGGTTATAAGGTACAAAAGAAATAACAGAGAAATGGTGCAGCAGGAAAATAAAGACAAGGAAGAATTTCCAGACGAGTCTTCAGAAAACAATGACGAGTCAGTAGAATTTCTAGATGATGAATTTGAGGAAGATGTAGATTCTGAAAAATCCGAATCATAGATGACAATCACTTAAAAGCAAGAAATGGTTTAATGGAATCATGGACGATTCTCAGTACAACTCTCAAATTGAAAAAATAGCATCTGTGATACTAAAAGACAAGATATCACTTGACGAACAAGACGAGAATAAATTAAAGAAATATCACGACTTGGCAAAAAAACAATTTCACTTGCAAGACGAGTCTGCAGTTCAGATTGTAAATGAGGCATTTTTGTATCTAAAACTAAAAGGGTCAGATTCTGCTGATCCTCTCCAACATGGAGACCAATTTGGTGCAGGATTTAGTTAGAAAAATAGAACAGTATTTTTAGGAAAACTTGAGTCTAGTCTTTGCAGATATTGCAATTATCGAGAACACTGCAATTGCAAGAACTATAGATGCAAGGACTCCAAATTCTGGAACAACCTGAGTACCAATTACTTCTACCTGTGTAGTATCTTGAGGAATTGATACGGTTATGGTCCTATCAGTACTAGTCTTACTTTCTGCAAAATCAGTATCTGCCCCATCTACTAGAACAAAATATTGATCATCGTTTGCACCATTTTTTGCATCAATAAGGGCTCTTGGCAGTGTGACAGTCAAGTTGCCATCAGCAGTAGCCAGAAGTGAAATTATAAGTGATGTATCAGGTGCGCTAATTGACATGCCAGTAATTGTCGCACCTGTTATACCATAAGGTATCTGAAATGATTGACCACTCTGTGCATCTTTTAGCGTATACTGTTGCGATGTTTGTGCAAAAACCGGTGCTATACCTATTGAGAATACAATGCAAGACATTATCACATAAGAATGCCAACGCATGGATTCTTTTTTATCGCGTATTATTTGACCTTTTCTAGAGATTGTTCTATACAGAGAATTGAAAAATAGCGGTCTTTTAGCAATAAGACAGGTGATCATTTTTGATAATAAAGTACATAGCACTCTTGCTAGTGCAGGTTTTGTTGCTTTTCATAACAGTACCAAGTAGCCAAGCAGAGTATCTACAAAATAATCAAGTTGCCATCAATGTAAGCTATGAAAATCACATATCCGATCCGTATACAATTCATGTAACCGAACATCAGAAATATACAATTTCTCAGAAACATTCTTGGACAACCGATGGCATCGGCAGATACAATCTACAAGCTTATTCCATTGATAATGGTCCAGTTGTTCCCATCAACAGATCATCTGATGGAAACTTTACACTCGATATAGTGGCAGACACTAATCATTCCATACTCTTTATTGCAAAACCGCAATTTGAGATGTTGTTCCAAGGAATCACCAATGCAACTTTTTTCCCAGTATCCCCAACAAATGACAGCTGGTTTGATGCAGACTCAGACGAGCAATTCATTGTACCACATATCATACCATCAGACAATGAATATACTCGACAGCAAATTACAGGATGGTCACTTGATAATTCAGACATCAATGTAATTGCAGGAGAATCAGACACTTTCAAGTCTCCAATCATTCACATGTCAGAGCCACACAAAGTTGATCTAAAATACAAAACCCAGTATTATGTAAACGTCATCACTAATTTCGGTCGAACTCTTGGAACAGGGTGGTATAACAGCGGAACTATTGTAGACATAACCGCACTTCCAGGAAATGATGTTTTGATAAACCATGTATTTTCAGGATGGCAAGGACCTGTCATTGGAAACACAAACCAAGAATCTACCGAGGTATCGGTAGACTCGCCAAAGATCCTAGTAGCCAACTGGTCTGCAGATTATACCAACATATCCACAAGTATTATAATCATAATTGCAGTTACAGTTGTTCTTACGATTTACCTAAAAAGGAAAAACATACTCAAATCATGATTAAAAATAGAGCGAGAACTTAAAGCCACCAGATTCGATTACCAAAACGTTGCTACAGAATCAGGATCCAGTAGCCTTGCGGGAAGAGATTCAAAAAATCATGGTAAATAATGGTTTTAAGAGAGAGTGCTATGCAAAGATTCTCGATTACACCATAAACCTGTTTGAGTCAAAGGGTCTTGGTGAAGAGTATTACGGATATCACAATATTGTTCATGAACTAGAAGTAACCTATGTCACTTTACTTGCAGCCCAAGGGGAACGCATCCACGGCATTCTCAAACCAGACGACTTTCCATATCTCTTTGTTGCCGCTCTGTTCCATGATTATGATCCTCAAAAAAAGGTTGACAAGCCACACGAAGAAGATGCCGTGAAATTTGTCATGACAGATGAAAAGCTAAACTTGCTACTACGAGATGCAAATATCGATAAAAATTTGATTGCCGCACTAATCCACAGGACAACATATCCTTGGAGCGGAGAAATAAAAGAAGTGACAGAGAAAAAAATTGAAGACTGTCTTGATTCATCAGATATTGTAAGAGACGATCCTATCAAGAGAGAACATTTCAAAAAAATAGGATGGTTCCTTTCAGTGACAGACAGAATTGCAGGATACACCNAAATATTGATAAAAATTTGATTGCTGCACTAATCCATAGGACAACGTACCCTTGGAGTGGAGAAACAAAAGAAGTAACAGAGAAAAAAATCGAAGACTGTCTTAATTCATCAGAGATTGTAAAAAATGATCATAGTAAGAGAGAACATTTCAAAAAGATAGGATGGTTCCTGTCAGTGACAGACAGGATTGCAGGATATACTCTAGGAGACTTTGCAAAAGCATTAGAGATGGCACAAAAAAATGCACATGCATTAGCATGGCATCCATATTACATCGTCAGAAGATCTGTTGCATATTTTGAGGACCTTCTCAATAACGATGCAATAATGTATCAGAGTGTGTTACAAGCACTTCCAAAAGATATGAGAAAACATTTCACAGACAATGTTTTGTCGTTTATGAAATTACGTGAGCAAGAAATCCAGATAGAAGGATCACTTGTCTATGACAATACAAAATTCTTTGCAGTGATTGAACCAATGTCAAACAGACAAGCACCAGAATTCATTGACACATTATCAGAGATTCACAAGCAATTACCAAAACCTCTCCAATTCAAAAAAGATGATTTTGTAGAATCAGTCATGGCAAAAGACACCATACTAAACACGCTAAGACTAGGAAGCGACAATGGTCCCATCATAGGTTTTACAAAAGGAGGACCACTTGAGACATACAAATTGCGACTCGAAATAAATGACGTAAACTATGGCTCAAAAAACACAGCATTCATGGAGCCACTTGCAATCAGGATGGGATATTGGGGACAAAGAGGTGGAAGAGAGATGAGACTGTTATTTAACATGCAGGTCCAGTCAAAAGGATACAAGTATCTTACAAGTTTTGCACTACGAGATGTCATTACAAGCAGAATTGAAAGAAACGAGCCTATCGAATTTGTAAAGCAATTTGACCCAGAACGCTGGGACTATTACCGTATCGCACTACAATAGCTAGTTTGAGTTCTTTCGCGATATGATGNTAAAGCAATTTGACCCAGAACGCTGGGACTATTACCGTATTGCACTACAATAACTAGTTTGAGATCTTTCTTGATTTGATAAACTTGGCAAGATGTATCGCACCAATAAATGGCCACGATGTCAACAATACTAGAAATCCAAACCATACAACTTGACCATAATTTACATAGCTTGCAGCCAAGNTTGCACCAATAAATGGCCACGACATCAACAATACTAAAAATCCAAACCATACTATCTGACCATAATTTACATAACTTGCAGCCACGTTTAGCGGAAATGCATACGACGTAATCCCACCAGGAATGACGCCAGACATGAATGGCTGAATGTAGGTTTGTAATGCGTTCCATCCCACAAATACTGTAACAAAGAACAAGACTGCTTTTCTTCCCACATACTTTTCAAATCCTTTTCTTTCAATTTTTTGTATTTTTTCACGGAGTTCTTTTACTTCATCATGCAACTTTTCTATTGCAACTTCTGCATTTTTCTGGTAAGAGTCAGAGTCTCTTGGACCAAGATAGAGAGGTATCATTAGTTGTAGATATTTTTGATCAGATTCTGGAAGTGGTCTTCCCTTTTGCAAAAGGTCAAGAAGATATTCCAGTCTGCCTTGGTCACCTTTTCCAAGAATTAGGATTTGCTGGATTGCACCAATTAGATCTTCTGACAACAATTTGAACCGGAGTTTGCCCAGATAAAAGCGATAGCACCTAAGTGGTATCTAGACCTGAGCCATTCCCACTATGGCTCTTGGAAAGACATCTTTGCGTTGTTCTTCTTCCTTGAGATATTCATCATACCCACCTATTGATTGCAAAGATTTGGTATCCATTATCTTGTATTTCGATATCTTTGCTCTACGAAACAGATCTTCTAGATCATCTTTTGAGAACCACTTGGAGTATACACCCTTTGATGTTCTAAGTATTGCATTTTCTACATCTTGCTTTGAGGTNTCTTCTAGATCATCTTTTGAGAACCACTTGGAATAGACACCCTTTGATGTTCGAAGTATTGCATTTTCCACATCTTGCTTGGATGTCATTATCTCACCCACTGTTCTTTTGACTTCTCTACCATAGAATTTTTTGAGCCCAAAGTCTTTGAAGAGTTTCTTGTTAAAGACAGAAATAAGTATGGTACCATGAGGCAGTGCGAGATTTTTCATCGATTTGAGCATCTGCACCTGTAGTTCCGTATTTTCTTGGTTTCCTAGCGTCTGAAATGTACATACGATTACCTTGTGGGTATCATCGAGCATCTTTTTGTTTAGATTAAAGTTCTGGGCAATTCCAGTTATTGGAAATATTCTCTTGTTCAAAAGTTTGCCCAGGCCGTATTTTTTGAGTAACCTAGTAGAGTGTGATATCATTTCTTCAGAATAGTCTATCCCTATGACATATCGCAGGTTTTTTTCATAGTTTGCATCATATTGATACAGCCTACTTGTTTCAGGATTTTTTTTCAGATCCTTGCACGAATTGATTCCAATTTTAGATCCTAAAAGTATGAGATATCTTCCAGGCCCCGAGCCTGCGTCAACAAAGGTCACCTGTTTTTTTTTCAAAAGAGAATCAAGATAATTTGTTATAAAAATCTCCTCGAATCTTTCATAGGATCTAGCAGACCAAGCAGCTTCTGTATGGTGTACAACATTTCTAAAATATTGTCTTGCCATGTACTTGCTTGCAATTATTCCTTTGATGATATCATGGTCATTTTTTGAGAGACCACCCAAATGCAGTCTCTCTTTTATCTTTCTTGCAAGGATTCCATTTGTACAGATTTCATGTCGTATGCTAGGTGTAAGTAAATTCAGATAATCATCTTTGAAGATGTATCTAGACGAGCAGTTTGTACAAAACAAATTTTCACTTTTTTTAGTTGTCTTGTCAAACTGCAACTTGTGTCCACACACAGTACAATTTGCAATTATCGGCTCAAGGCTGGACAAGATTTACTGTTCTGACTTGGAGTCATCATATGCGTCTTCATTACTTTTCTTTTTAGCAACCTTTTGCTTTGATGAACCCTCGTCTTTTATGTAAGTATCATAAGTTCGATACACCTGTCGTATGGTCTTAAGATAAGATTCAAAGTCTGGAAGTTTTATTGGTTCATAAAAGTAATTCATGTGAACTTTGGTCAGATTGTTCTTGGATATTCCGACACCTTCGAGCACATGGATTGGTTTGCTGTCAACAGAATGCACCCATCCAAGAGACCTAATCTTTTCCACCATCTCTTCAAAGTGGCCAGCATCGTTTGTCACTATCCTTAGGATAAAATCATAGTTTTGCCCCTCTCCTTGGATTACATCAATTGTTGTAACAATGCTGTATTCCCGGCTAATTTCCACCAAGTTGTTGTACATCTCAGAATATGGAATAACTCGGCGCTCAAAAAGCGGGTTCTGGGTTTTGATAAAAGTATAGAATTGATTGTCAAATAGCTTGCTTGGATCGACAAGAATCCATTTTATCCTGTCGTCTCTTTTGCTGTCTGCACCAGTGTTGTGCTCCAAGATAACACGTTTTTTTATCAACTCTTCAATTCTGCCCTTGACATTATCTCGCGATAGCACATAGCCATGTTTTTCAAGTTCCTTGTTTGCAGTGTCAGGAGTAGCACCGCCCTGTAAGACTTGTAATATTAGAACATCAAGTGGACTGATATCGTTTTTTGTAAGATTCTTCAGCGGGATTGCTTGTTCAGGGTTGTCTGTTCCTCTGCCTACCATGATGACAAGGTCTCATACTATTATTAAAAACATTTACTACATTTTTGTCGCAAAAATGTCAAAACGCCAATGTTTTAGGCACGGCCAAGTTTGGTTTATGCCTAAAATGACCCCAACATTTCTGCGGCAAAACGCGTTCTAATTGATTTATAATTTCTCCTGACAAGTAATGCCATGACAACAATACCAGCAGTNTATCCTTAGGATAAAATCATAGTTTTGCCCCTCTCCTTGGATTACATCAATTGTTGTAACAATGCTGTATTCCCGGCTAATTTCCACCAAGTTGTTGTACATCTCAGAATATGGAATAACTCGGCGCTCAAAAAGCGGGTTCTGGGTTTTGATAAAAGTATAGAATTGATTGTCAAATAGCTTGCTTGGATCGACAAGAATCCATTTTATCCTGTCGTCTCTTTTGCTGTCTGCACCAGTGTTGTGCTCCAAGATAACACGTTTTTTTATCAANTGCTTGGATCGACAAGAATCCATTTTATCCTATCGTCTCTCTTGCTGTCAGCATTATTGTTGTGCTCCAAGATAACACCTTTTTTTATCAGNTACCAGCAGTTGAAAGAACTGAGCAAGCAAAATGCAGTACCTGTGCTTGCAACTGTACACAACTATGCACCCAGTGTGGAAGAAACTTTTGTGCAAAACACCTACTTGGACATGCTGAGAAATGCAGCNTACCAACAGTTGAAAGAACTGAGCAAGCAAAATGCAGTACGTGTGCTTGCAACTGTACACAACTATGCACTCAGTGTGGAAGAAACTTTTGTGTAAAACACCTGCTTGTACATGCTGAAAAATGCAGTGGATACAAGACAGTCATCCACAAGATACTGGAAAACGACTTTAGAGAAATTGTAAAACAAGTCATGGAGGCAATGCTAAAATCGATATGACTCGCACCAAATCCCCTGATGAGTCCGTGAGATTCGGACGAAACAATATTGTCGGGAGAAAACTAGGAGGTGAAACATAGAGAATGAATGGAACCAAAATACAGCTAGTTCTTGCAATCAGCGCAGGATCATTGCTATTGAGTGCAAGTTACATGGGGTTTGCCTGGGCAGATTCAGGACAGGATTCTTTAGGTAACATACAGATCAAGGCAACCGATGCAATAAAGAAGGATCCTGGCATGATGAAGATACTATACAACATAGAACTCTTCAAGCAACAATATGCAGCACAGCAACAAAAGCAAGCATACCAAGCCCAACAACAACAGTTGATTGACCAGCAACGCAAACTTGCAAACGATTACTTGCAAGCAGATCTTGCTAATGCAAACAATGTCAATGACATGAACAGCCCAGTAAACGCATATACTGGCTTTGTCAGCAAAGTGGATAGCTCTACACAGGGAGTATTCCTAGACNACCAGCAACGCAAACTTGCAAACGATTACTTGCAAGCAGACCTTGCTAGCGCAAACAACGTCAACGACATGAGCAGTCCAGCAAACGCATACTCTAGCTTTGTCAGCACAGTAGATAGTTCTGCACAAGGAGTATTCCAAGATNCAGAAATATGCAGCACAGCAACAAAAACAAGCATACCAAGACCAACAACAAAAGATGATTGAGCAGCAGNATTCCAAGATGAATTTGCATACATGCAGGCAAAGGTAGCTCAGGGAAAACTTGCCATGACCAAGGTCTTGGAACAAGGAGGTTCACGTAGCGATGCATTGAATGCATACTATAGTGGAGCTGCAACACAGAAGACAGAATTGGTAGATGTCAACAAGGGAATTAACATAAAGTATCACCTTGCAGACACAAACGTCCAAGATCTGTTCAACAAGAACGGGAACTTGAAAAAGTACTCGTCTTAAAGCCCAACTTTTTATTAATTTATTTTTGCCCTATCCATGGGCCATATTATCAAGCATTATTTTTCTTAATACCTTCTTTCCGCTCTTGACAACTATCACAGGATTTTGATGTTCGTATTCTTTGGGAATTGTTACTGACGAGACACTTCCTTCATAAATATGCCGTGGCTTGTCCAGATTTGTATCAATCCAGACACATGTATCCTTTCCACATATTATTACACAGTCCTCTATTGTCTCTCCACTGTTTCGTAGTCTTACTTGAGATGNACCAAGGTCTTAGAACAAGGAGGTTCACGTAGTGATGCATGGAACGCATACTATAGTGGAGCTGCAACACAAAAGACAGAATTGGTAGATGTCAACAAGGGAATTAACATAAAGTATCACCTTGCAGACACAAACGTCCAAGATCTGTTCAACAAGAACGGGAACTTGAAAAAGTACTCGTCTTAAAGCCCAACTTTTTATTAATTTATTTTTGCCCTATCCATGGGCCATATTATCAAGCATTATTTTTCTTAATACCTTCTTTCCGCTCTTGACAACTATCATCGGATTTTGATGTTCATATTCTTTTGGAATTGTTACTGATGAGACGCTCCCTTCATAGATATGTCGTGGTTTGTCCAGATTTGTATCAATCCAGACACAGGCATCTTTTCCACATATTATTACACAATCCTCTATTGTTTCTCCGCTGTTTCGTATTCTTACTTGAGATATAGTTGCAGCAGATGCATGTTCTAGTGTAAAATGATAATCTTTTGCTATCTTTCTTGCCACCTTGGTTCTAACAAACCATGTGGTAATACCTACAACACCAGATGCAACAACCGAAGTAATTATTCCATTTATCAACACGCTATCAGTAGCCGGAGGCGTTTGGGACTGTGGAGGTTGGCTAGAGTTTACAACCGGTGTAGGAGTGGGAGGGGTGCTATCAGGTTCCTTTACAGCANGGTTATACCAACAACGCCAGATGCAACAACCGAAGTAATTATGCCATTTATCAATACACTATCAGTAGCTGGAGGTGTTTGAGACGGCGGAGGTTGACTAGAATTTACAATTGGTGTGGGTGGTACATTGTCAGGTTCCTTTACAGCGTGAAGTGTTTGATATCTCAAAATTCCTGACAGTACATTGTTTATTGTAGATGGTGTTTGGGTTACATTTGATAGAATTGTTCTTGGGTCCTTTATGATTACAAGTTGTTGGTAATCACTCTGTGAAAGTATTATTCCAGTCAAGATGTTTCCGTCAGGAGCTGTAAAGTCAAGCTTTACGTTGTTTGTAGGAGGCACATTAGATGGAGGTGTATTTGTAGGAGGCGTAGTGGTATCAGTTTGGTTTGGCTTTTGTACAGGTGGTGGGACATACACTAGTGTTGTTACAGAGGCTTCATTTGACGGATTGCTATGTGTGCCAGAATAAACTGCCGAGACTCGATATGTATATGTCGTATTAGGAGTCAGCCCATTAATAGAATATTTTGTAGTACTATTTCCTGTATCTACGTCAATTACCTGAAATACACCTTGATTATCTTTTAGTTCCACTCGATATCCCATTAGCTTCTGGCCATATTGTTCAATGGGGGGAAGCCAGGACAGATTGATTCCAGTAGAAGAAGCAGGCTTTGCAATCAACGGAGCAGGAACTGCAAGATCACTTAGGTGATTATTCTGATATGATAACAAATTTGCAAGATTGTTGTTTAATGGGTCAGAGGTAGGAGTAGCATCAAGCATTATGCTTCTAGCATCTTTTTTGTATTGTAATGCAAGATAGTCACTCTGACTACATACTACACTAGATAGAACAGTTCCATCTGAAGGAACAAAATCAAATTTCACATTTGTGGTAGAAGATGAAACTGGAGGGCTTGGGGATTGTACAGAAGTGGTTGAAGGAATGGCAGCTGCAATATTTGAAGGGTCAGTAGAGGTATCATCAGAATAAACTGCAGAGACTCGATAAGTGTATGCAACTCCTGTTTTCAGACCAGTAATAGAATATGACGTAAGTGTACTACCAGTGTTGTATACAATGACATTGAACACACCAGAACTTATTTCCTGTTCAATTTTGTATCCAACAATTATTTTTCCATAGTTTTGTGTAGGAGCAGACCAAAACAGGTTAATTTGTGTAGGTGAAACTGCAGCTGCACTAAGTCCAGTAGGTGTAATGGTTGGCACCTGGGGGGCAGCTCCTTCTGCATAAAAGTTGATACCCAAGGTTCCAATCAGGACAAGCGAAATTGTAAGAATAAAGAATCTAGTGTAATCCATAGTCATGGCTGCCATTTTGCTTTAAATAAATTAATCATATTTATTCTTAAGAATTAGCTGTGCCATCTCCTAAAATGGCTTTAGTATAATTCATCCAATCAGTCAATATAGAACCAAAAGTGGGTATAGCGTAGAAAAAAATCTACTAGTTTACTTGATTGTGATTACAGCAGTTGGTGGTGATGATGGGTTGACCACTGTAATGTTTACTGTTGCCATATCTTTTCCAAAGGCGTTGCTTACTGTATTAGCGAACACTAGGTCCTTTGTCTGACCCAAGGCTACATCAGGTGCAGTAAATGATGGCATTACAGTATTTGCACTAAGCAATTGTACTGGTTCACCTGAGATTTGTACCCAAGAGTATTTCAAGTATTGACCAGTACTCTTTGAGCCATCAAGTTGAACTACTGACAAGGCTGGAACTACTTGGTTTGGACCTGCATCNATGTTTACTGTTGCCATATCTTTTCCAAAGGAGTTACTTACGGTGTTAGCGAACACTAGGTCCTTTGTCTGGCCCAAGGCTACACCAGGTGCAGTAAATGATGGCATTACAGTATTTGCACTAAGCAATTGTACTGGTTCACCTGAGATTTGTACCCAAGAGTATTTCAAGTATTGACCAGTACTCTTTGAGCCATCAAGTTGAACTAATGACAGGGCTGGAACTACTTGGTCTTTACCTGCATCTGCTGTTGGAGCACCGCCTGGTTCAGGATATGCAGCGTAAACATATTGTTCACAGTTTCCTACAATTGTGTTACCTTGACTAAGTGTTAATTGGAATGCATAGACATTGCCACCAGATCCAGTTGGAAGTGATACTGTTGGTGATGCATCAGTAGTAGATGAAATTTGAATTGGTGCACCAGAGACTTGAGTCCATGCATAAGTCAGAGGAGCGTTTGATGGATTGCTNAGATGAAATTTGGATTGGTGCACCAGAGACTTGAGTCCATTCGTATGTTAGAGGAGCGTTTGATGGATTGTCNACCACTGTAATGTTTACTGTTGCCATATCTTTTCCAAAGGCGTTGCTTACTGTATTAGCGAACACTAGGTCCTTTGTCTGACCCAAGGCTACATCAGGTGCAGTAAATGATGGCATTACAGTAT
>NZ_RCMC01000162.1 GCF_011319475.1 Candidatus Nitrosotalea sp. FS | reverse complement strand
TATGATTATGATCAACAACAAATAAAGAAGTTTATCTAGCCTTGCGTGATTTTCTAGTCTAGTGAAATTACTACTATCTCTTGTTGTTGCATTTGTCTTTGTGTCTTCTATTGCAAGCTCATATGCCCAGATTGGACAAAATAACATCTCAATCTATGTCCAGGTTAAAGTAGAAAACTCTGATGGTGCACTTGTTGCATATCTTGAGACAGACAAGGTAACAGTAACAGATTATGCAAAATTGAATTCACTTCTTGATGCCAACTCACCTACTTTGCATAAAAAAATAGTATCAACAGGGAGCCAAAAATATGAACTCTTAAAGGCAACTGCTGTACAGGTATATCCATCTAGTACTATTGTCTCTTTGAATCTAATTTCTGTACAGCAAGACAATACTCCAGACAAACTGTTGGCTTATGCAGATCATGATGGTTATCCTGTTGTCAAGGGCGACAAGGCTACTGTATACTGGACTATACTACGGCCTGTTTCCTGATTCTGTTTGACAAAAGTACCCCTACACTGATAGCAAAGAATACGGAAAGCGAAACAAATCTGTATGGCTGGCTTGTCTGGTTTGTTATTGCAACCAAGAGCGGTGATGTTAACAATATGCCAAGTATCATTATCATCATGGAATCAGCATGGNAAAAACAACATCACTGTAACAGGAAGCAAAAAGATCAGTATGATGTAGTCAAATCTCATCTGCATTGCCATGTCTGTAAATCCCTGCCAAAACTCTTCACCGTTAATTCCCATCTCTTGTTTGGGTAAAATATTGCTAAATGCTCCAAACGAGCTTACCAATATGACTATGATAACTCCATAGGACGCAAGAGAATACATTTTTGATCTTTTTGAAAGGTTTGAGCGTGCAACAAAGTACAGACTCATTGGAAGAAATGCTACAGTGAGTGCCTTGGAAAATATTGAAGCAAAGTATGACACAGGTGATGGATGCCAGAATCTCTGGACCAAGTATATCGAAAAAAGATACAAGAGTATCCATGAATTGTCATAGGTTGCACTAGTACTGTATGAAACAAATATGTCGCTTTGAAGCAACAGTGCCATGGATATGATTCCTGCAAATTTTTTCTGTGTTATGCTTGCAGTGAAAAAGTAAACAAGCAAGAGTAATGCAATGCTTGTGATAAACGGAATTACCCTGATGTTTCCAAAGATGTGCAATGAAGCTGAAAGAAGCAGGTATCTTACATGGGGCTCAAAGCTGTGCGCAAAGTCTGCAATAGTCCATGTCTGGACTCTGCTCTTTACATCCTTGTAGTCTACCCATGTCTCCTCTTTTGCAAGTGTTCCTGCAGTTATGGCACAAAAAATCACAAGTATTGTGATTATTGTAATGATGGCTTGTTTTTTTGAGATCTCAAAACTTGTAATTTTTTTCAACAGGTCTCTTCCCTTTGATTTTCTATAATATGCAAAACCAATTCCCAAGACCAAGATGTTTGCCATAATCAATGGAACTGCAAGAAATCCTGGAGTAAGAGGGTCAATCACATCTGTCTCTAAAATGTCTGCATGAAATGGACTAGATGCTCGAACTAGAAGGGCAGGAAAGACAAGAGATGTAATGCTGACAAGTACAATAACCAGTGTGGGAATAAAGACTGCCCATGG
>NZ_RCMC01000133.1:825-1853 GCF_011319475.1 Candidatus Nitrosotalea sp. FS | reverse complement strand
AGAGGCAAGCGAGAGAAACTGGGAATCAAACAGTATCTTTTTTGCACCAGATGAGAGCATTTCTAATACCTTTGATGGCATCTGCCTCATGTTCTCGGATATGGTATACCCATATGGGCTGAATACTGGGACTGCATTTGGCCCAACCTCGCATCTTCNAAATTTCTCCAGAGGCAAGCGAGAGAAACTGGGAATCAAATAGCATTTTGGATGCGCCAGATGAGAGCATTTCTAGTACCTTTGATGGCATCTGTCTCATGTTCTCGGATATGGTATACCCATATGGGCTGAATACTGGAACGGCATTTGGTCCAACCTCGCATCTTCCATCAGAGCGGACAATCCAGTGCGGGTCCAAGAATGGATACTCGGGATGTTTTGGTACGGAATATACGCTAGTCTTTGTAAGATTTTGGTACTCGGGTTCTGCCTGCCAGTACTCGCCACGAAAATGAATGTCTGTAAGATCTGGTCTGACATTCATCTGGTGTGCTAGATCGATTGACATGCCACCTGCTGCGTTTATCAGGAAATCGGTTTGGATAGTATCGTTGTTTGTTTTTATTTCAAGAAAGTCTTTTTTGTCTGCANACCTGCTGCGTTTATCAGGAAATCAGTTTGAATGGTATTACCGTTTGTTTTTATTTCAAGAAAGTCTTTCTTGTCTGTAATGGATTCTGCCCTGGTATCAAGAAGAAATGTTGCTCCACTTTGTTTTGCATCTTCCATGATGTTTTTTGTTAATACACCATAGTCAACAGATGCATCCTTTTTGCAATAGATTGCCTTTTGGCATGATACTTCGGGTTCTTGTTTTTTTACATCGGTACCATCAAGCAAAACAATATCGTCTTTTTGNCAGATGCATCCTTTTTGCAAAAGATTGCCTTTTGGCATTTCACCTCGGGTTCTTGTTTTTTTACTTCAGTTCCGTCAAGCAAAATAATATCATCTTTTTGCAGGCCATTTTTTTCACCCCATGACATGTACTTTTCTAGTCTCTTGATTCCTGGTTCATCAAGTGCCAC
>NZ_RCMC01000133.1:502-820 GCF_011319475.1 Candidatus Nitrosotalea sp. FS | reverse complement strand
TTGGAATAGGTCTCCCACATCTCAAAGCCTGTTTTTGCAGCTTTTGCAAATATCCTCTTTTTTTCAGGGTCGTAGAGAAACGGTGCGTGGACTTTGCCTGTATTTCTTGAACTGGTGTGAAATCCCACCTGAGGAGCCTGGTCTAGTACCAGTATCTTTCTNTACCAAGTATTCCTGCTCCGATTATAGTAATATCTGACTTCAATTATTTGGTTTCAGATGCCTGTCAAAATTAGGTGTTGTGCCTAGTCTTCCTTGCCGTGTTTAGTTTGATTTTGTTTTCCGTGTTGTTGCTTTTCATCCATTCCATGCTGGTTT
>NZ_RCMC01000133.1:0-497 GCF_011319475.1 Candidatus Nitrosotalea sp. FS | reverse complement strand
GTGAGGTGTTTTGTCCATGTGACTTTTCCAGTCCATGTGGCGATATCACCTGAGCTGTGTTGTGGATCTTGGTGCCGTTGTCTTTTTCTGATTTTTCATGGTTTTCCTGGTTGTTTCCAATTACTGTTTCTCTGAACTGTTTAAAGTCAAGTTGGAACAGTTTGTGCTCTGACCTGAATTTCTGGTTGACTTGCTTGAGCTCTGCCTTGCATTGGTTCATGATGGCTTTTCTGTCAGCAGGGTTTGTTGCATCTCTTGCCTTTTCTCTGCAGTCCTTGATCTTCTGCTTGGCTAGAGTTTCTTGTTGTTTGAATGCATCACGTATCTTGTGTATGAATGCAGATATTTGTTGGCCTGGGTTTGTTCCATTTGAGAAACCAAATGTCAGATGGGTTCCGTTTGGCAATGTAGCAGTAAAGCTTGTCGCAGTTGGAAATCCGTTCATCTTGGTTTTGTTGTCCTTGTCGTTACCGTTATCATCATTTCCTTTTGTCTTG
>NZ_RCMC01000079.1:625-1714 GCF_011319475.1 Candidatus Nitrosotalea sp. FS | reverse complement strand
TGCTTGTCGATGATAGCTACATTGATTCCGTCACCAGTTCCAATGTTTCTGGTGATTGCAGCCTTTACCGCTCTTAGGGCAATCATCTTTCCCTCTTCTACTGTCAAGCCATCACGGTACTCACTTTCCAAGAGACCGTAAGCTACTGGAGATCCACTTCCTGTTGTTACGTATGTTTTTTTGTCAAGCGAGCCAAACATGTCAATGTTGTACAATGCTGGGCCCTGCTTGTCATATCCTCCAACGAGAATATCTGCAATGAATGGATAGTATCTATTCTGGAAGAATATCAATGATGCAAGTCTTGCAATTGATTTTATCGGTAGATACTCTTGCTTGTCAATTCTGTGTATGTTTGAATGATATCTTAGCATGTCTGTTACATTTTGTGCATCTGCAACACCACCTGCGATTGTCATTCCGGCGTGATTATCGATCTTTTGGATCTTCATTGTATTGTTATTTGCTATGAAATATCCTGCGCTTGCCCTCATGTCTGCGCAGAGGACTACACCGTCAGTGCAGCTTATCCCTACTGTAGTTGTTCCATGGTATGTGTGTTGTTCGATATAGTCTGACAAATAACTTGCTCCTAAGTTTAGATATTTTGGATTGCATATCACCCGCTTAAATAACTTTGGATTGCCGGGAATCGATAAATAACCAAATTCCAAGTGAAAAACCATGGCTTCTCACATCATGGAGCTACCAAGAAAGATACTCATAGGTGAGAACAATATTTCTGGTATAGGAGAATTTCTTGCTGGCCTGTCAAATCCTAGAAAGGTTTCTTTGGTATCAGGTGACAAGGTCCGAAAGATTACTGATAAAAAAATTTCTTCATCGCTTACTGATTCTGGAATAAAGTATGTGTGGCACCGCAGCACAAGCAACGATGTAGCATCTGCCAACCGTACTCTGTCAGAGATAAAAAAAGACAAGAGCGACTTGATAATTGGAATTGGCGGCGGAAGGTCTGTTGATATTGCAAAGATGATTGCATATAATTTGAAAAAATCTTTTGTGAGCATTCCGACATCTGCTTCACATGACGGTATTGCCAGTCCGTTTGTTTCAATACGTGGAGAC
>NZ_RCMC01000079.1:181-620 GCF_011319475.1 Candidatus Nitrosotalea sp. FS | reverse complement strand
CAATACGTGGAGACAAGCCTTATTCGATAATCGCTACTGCGCCGCTTGGAGTCTTTGTTGATATTGCCATACTAAAGAAGGCGCCAAGGAGATTGCTTGCAAGCGGCTGTGGTGATTTAATGGCAAAGGTTACTGCTGTACGAGATTGGGAACTTGCTAGAGATAACGTCGGGGAATATTTTGGAACCTANCTGGCATCAATGAGTGCCAAAATTGTAATTGACAACTCTAAAGACTTTAGGAAAAATCCTGACGTTAGGATGATTGTGGAAGCCTTGATTAGTTCAGGTGTAGCAGCATGCATTGCGGGATCCAGTAGGCCATGCTCTGGTGCAGAACACTTGTTCTCTCATGCAGTTGATCATCTAAAACCTGGAGTCGGGCTGCATGGGGAAAAATGTGGAATTGGTGCCATACTGATTGCAAAGATGCAGGGACA
>NZ_RCMC01000079.1:0-126 GCF_011319475.1 Candidatus Nitrosotalea sp. FS | reverse complement strand
GATGTTCTTGCACAGGCACTAACAATTGCACAATCACTGCGACCTGAAAGATATACTATATTGAGCCAGAAAAAGATGAATACGAAAAAAGCAATCGAGCTTGCTGAAACTACTGGTGTGTTATAA
>NZ_RCMC01000011.1 GCF_011319475.1 Candidatus Nitrosotalea sp. FS | reverse complement strand
TTTTCAGCGTACTAGACCAGATTTTTGAAATGTATGCGTTCCAAGCTCAAATATATAGAAGAGAGCGTATTTTATGATATCATGGAAGGACGAAAATTCACTATTAGAATAGAAGAGGCCNTCTCCTATATCTTTTCAGCGTACTAGACCAGATTTTTGAAGGTAGATCGCGCTCTAATATATACAAGCGAAGGGCATTTTATGACACCATGGAAGGACGGAAATTCACTATTAGGATAGAAGAGGCACCAGAAGGAGGATACACAGGTCAATGCATGGAGCTTCCAGGCGCAATAAGCGAGGGCGACACAATTGAGGAATTAAAAGCAAACATGACTGAAGCGATTGAGCTAGTTTTAGAATCATTAGAAGAGCGCGCAAAGAAAGACAGAAAACTTGTCATAGAAATTTCAAATTGAGTCTAAGAAATCATAACTTAGTTTCTAGCTGTCACGTAGTGATCTTTGTATCATTCAAGTTTTAATCCATGCAAAATAGTTATCACATGATAACATTGGAAGTGGCTGGAGACCCTGTTGATTTTATTCCTGCGTTTAACCATATCAAAAAAGATCTTTTACGTTATAACGCAGTACGTGATGTTATCAACAATCTAAAACATGATAAATTAGTAGGTATACGCATAAAACAAAAACAGATACCACAACATTATATTAAAAAACATGATGTCAATGCAGTCTTTAAAGTAGATTTGCCTGGATATTGGCGCTTGATTTATGGCATATTGGTCATACATGGAGAAAAGAAGGCACTCTTGATGGAGTTGTTTGATCATGCGAAATATAACAAAAGGTTTGGCTATTAGTACATATATGTACATGCACATAAATACCAGAATGATGTAACTATACCATATGGCATCAAAGGGTATTTTGGAAGATCACGGTGTTGGTTTGAAGGACATATTGCATGATATTCAAAAGTATAATCCCACCTTGAAGAACATCCTAAAAGTTGAACAGTTGTTTGAAAAACACAAAGAGTTTGATTCCAAAACGCAATTGGTAAAAAAACTAGACGTTACCATGAGGCCTCCAGTCCTCAATGTTATTTTGAAGTATCTGGAAAGATCAAACAAGATAATGGTTGATGACAATGATGGTTCAATTGTATGGATCTATGCAAGCTCAAAGGCAAAGAAAAGTTGGAATAAAGCAGTAAGNTGTCATAGAAATTTCAAATTGAGTCTAAGAAATCATAACTGGCGACAAGTTCTCAAGGTTCTCAGAAAACATGGTTTTGAACAAGCAAGACAAAAAGGTAGTCATGTACAGTTGATACATCCTGATGGAAAATATGTTACCGTTCCAAGACATGATCCAATCAAGGAAACAACCTTGAAATCCATACTAGACCAAGCAGGAATTACAAGGGAATCTTTCTTAGATGAACTATAACTGACTGAACATATTTTCAGAAATTATATCTCAAGTTAATTTTGGTTAATTACCATTTGGTAAATTCTGCAAAGAATTTGGATGCCTTTGATTTTCCACCTTTACCATTTTCTATTTCTTGCCAAGCATCAGAAATTGACCTGAACGTTATCGGCATTATTTCTTTAGGAACTTTCACTGTATTTTAAAGAATTTTCTTGTTAATAAATTAGGTTTGTCATTTACGATTCAAGTATCTCAGATATGGCTCCAAAACTCCATGGGCCGCACTTGTCATGCTCTATCTTTACCAAGTCCTTGTTTTTCATCTGCGATATGATGTA
>NZ_RCMC01000143.1 GCF_011319475.1 Candidatus Nitrosotalea sp. FS | reverse complement strand
AATTTTTGATGAGTTATCTATGATTTGCAATTCGGATTTTCCTGAACGAATTTCACTAACAACGTATGCACAAAATACATGTAGAGTTTCATGAGTGTTTAGCCTCAAATTTCTTGAGAGTTTGTCTTTGATCATTTCTATGACATTGAGAAAAATTGCCTCATCCTCATCTTTGAATTCAAAGAGTTTGATAGAGGGAAGAATGTCTGGCTCTCCCTCTATCAAGACCTCGATTCTAATCAATTTCTTTTCGGAATTTGGGCTTTGGGTTTACCAAAGCTGTATGTGTTCCCTGTACCACGATAAGATTTTGGTCTTACTGGCCTACCTTCAGTCTCTCCTTTCTTTGTGAGGGATAGTCCTGCTAAGAGCTCTACTATCAAGCGGTTTGCAAGACCTGAAGTGATTCCGCCACTGTACGAATTACCATCACTGACATCATAGTTGGGGGCTACTTCGACCAAGTCAAAAGCAAACTTGTCTGGATCAAACGAGGATGAAAGTAATCTCATCAATCTCATTCCTTCTCGGGAGGTGAGTCCGTTTGGTTCTGGCTCTCCAGTTCCTGGAGCATATGCTGGGTCAAATGTATCAATGTCCCAACTGATGTACACTGCATCGACATTGTCATTAGCTCTGTCTGCTGCCTCTTTGGCAATTCTATCTATGCCTAACTCTTCTACATCAAGCATAGTGAACCATTGAAAGTCTTGATCTGCCATCCACTTGTATAGATCTGGGCCTGGCCAGTATCCACGAGGTCCAATTAGGGTGTAATTCTTTCCTTTTAGACATCCTAATTCCATTATTCTTCTAATGTGAGCCCCATGGTCATACTTGAAACCACACAAACCCTGTGGTGCACAGTCAGCATGCGTATCAATGTGAATCATTCCGATGTTCTTGTATTTCTTTGCAAAGGCTCGTACATTTGCAAAAGTGATGGAATGATCACCACCAAGCATGACAGGAATGCCGTCAATATCTAATACTTCTTTAACCTTGTCAGTCATTCTTCTGTGGGATTCTACCACATCGCCTGGTACAATATTCACATCTCCATAATCAACTGTTTTANCCTCATCAACTTCATTCCCTCTCTAGAGGTTAATCCGTTTGGTTCTGGCTCTCCTGTTCCTGGGGCATATGCAGGATCAAATGTGTCAATATCCCAGCTGATGTAAACAGCATCGACATTGTCATTAGCCCTATCTGCAGCTTCTTTAGCAATTCTATCTATGCCTAATTCCTCTACATCTAGCATGGTGAACCATTGAAAGTCTTGATCTGCCATCCACTTGTATAGATCTGGTCCTGGCCAGTATCCACGAGGTCCAATCAAGGTGTAGTTCTTTCCTTTAAGGCAACCTAATTCCATAATTCTTCTAATGTGAGCCCCATGATCATACTTGAAACCACATAGACCTTGTGGCGCACAGTCTGCATGCGTATCGATATGTATCATTCCTATATTCTTGTACTTTTTTGCAAAGGCTCGAACATTTGCAAATGTAATGGAATGATCGCCACCAAGCATTACCGGTATGCCATCGATATCCAACACTTCTTTGACTTTGTCAGTCATTCTTCTATGAGATTCTACTACATCTCCTGGCGAAATGTTCACATCTCCATAATCAACTGTCCTGAAAACTCCAAATGGATCAACACCTGTTTCAATGTTGAAGTGCTCATAAGGTGGAGATGGTACTGTTGAAGCTGCCCTAATTGCTCTTGGTCCATACCT
>NZ_RCMC01000160.1 GCF_011319475.1 Candidatus Nitrosotalea sp. FS | reverse complement strand
ACACAGATTCATGCAATTGTAGAACGCACAAACGAATGGATTGCAAAGATTGCAACTACAATCAAGGGAATCGATGTTGTAATGAATGACGGAATCCAAAAGATGGCAGAAAGCACTGCTGGATATCCATTTCAGATTGGAATCTTTGTCAACAACATGTCAGGATATACACTTGCCAAGCCTGGAATAATTGACATCAACATCAAGGCAGTTGGAAGAGAAGGATATAAAGTAAAACTAGGATGGCATCAAAAAGAAAAAAGATTTTTGATTAGTTCCACAACTCCTGNCTGATACAGATTCTGACTTGATGGACATTCACCTAAAAATGGATGCACAAAAATGCCAACCAAGAGATGTCATATCATTTACAGCAGTTGTTACAGAAACAAAAGATGGACAGGAACATGAAAGGCGTGGCATGACAACTATCATACACATGGGATAACTTGCAAAACTATTCTTGCTTCCTCTGATCGTTTATCAGAATATTTCATCTGCGATATTTTTTTGCACAATTCCTGGTCATCAACCAATGATGCAGTACCCAGAATGGTCTCTCCATGGTACAGTACCTTGACACTTGGATTTTTTAGCGAGTTTTTTAGCCAGTCGCTGTCAGGATTTCTCCTAGAAAAATAAAACTTGCCCTGGTGAAATACCGCCCGTATCTCTACTGCATGCTCTTTTCCAGTCTTTCTTCCGGTAGTAACAAGTACAGCCTTGAACGTATCTTCTGGAATATCCATGATACCGGTTTTGGTTATAAAGAATTTAACCGATTGGATTGAAAACTCTGATACCTCCTTCAATAAACTGACTTGACAAGTCCCAGTCAATGGCTACGCAAATTGAATATGACGGAAAACACATCAAAGCAGATGATTTCAAGGGAAAAAAAGTCATTGACAGAGAAGGTATAGAGTATGGCAATGTCAAACACATTCACATCAATACCGACACACTAGAAGTAGTGGGAATTACAGTTCACAAGGGACTGCAGAAGGACCACTTTCTATCCCGAGACTATATCGACAGATTCACTGAAGAATCAGTCTTACTGTCTTCTGCACCAATCAGAATCGACTCTCAAGTAGTTGACATTGATGGCCACAAGGTTGGTAAGATAAAGAGACTTCACATGTCAGTTGATACAAACGAACTAGAATCCATCGAAGTCTCTGCAGGTCTAACAAGTTCAAGAATCTTTAGAACTTCAGAAATCTGGGGCGTTGGCGACAAGGTAATACTCAGACAAACAAAAGACCAATACAAAAATCCATAATTCCTTTTTCATCTTTTTTATTTTTGCACATTCAATATTGGTATCATTCTAACTACTAGCAATTTATAATACATTGATCTCTTGTTTTTTGTTGTACGCAGTAGAAACTGACAGGCTATCCAAAGTTTATCACAGTGGACTCAAGGCAGTCGATGAAATTTCAATCAAACTTGAAAACGGAGAGATCTTTGGTTTTCTTGGTCCTAACGGTGCAGGAAAAAGTACAACTATAATGATTCTTACAACTCTGCTAAAACCAACTTCTGGAAAGGCATTTGTTGCAGGGTATGATGTTACAACACAGGCAAAGAACGTACGACAAAACATTGGTTATGTACAACAAGACTCTACAGTTGATGAATATCTAACAGGCCGTGAAAACCTAGAGTTACAGGCCAGACTAAACCACATTCCAAAGAGTATCAGAACAAAGAGAATCGACGAAATCCTTGGTATCATCGAACTCGCAGACAGGCAACACGAGACTGCTGTAACATACTCTGGAGG
>NZ_RCMC01000240.1 GCF_011319475.1 Candidatus Nitrosotalea sp. FS | reverse complement strand
AAATTATGTTTAGAGAATCAAAACTGCAGCAGCAAAGACTGTTGTCCATCTGCCCTTGGAGTCTCCAACTGCACTCTGTGTCATGTTTCTTGTCTTGTATATCTGTCCTGACACCTTCCACTGTTGTCTTTTTTGATCCCAGTTCTTGTCTACATCAAATGGTATTCCAATAGATGATGCTAACATCTGTGCTGCAATATCTTCTGCATAATCTCCAGCTTCTTTTTCTGTCTCTCCAAAAGACTGGTACTCTGATAGATATCCCCATTTTGTCTTGTCAGTTGGTTCTGCTAGTCCAACTGATGCAGCCATCAATCTATGTGGTTCATTAGATTGTTGTCGTGCGTAGATTACGAATTGTACACTGCCAGGACGAATCATCTTTAATCCTTCTGTACGTGAAATTACCTTTGCACCTGGAGGAAATATGCTTGAAATTAGCACCAAATTCGTGTTTGGTATGCCTGCATCTCGCAATGCAAATTCAAAACTTGTTAATTGATCTTGATGTACACCCTTGCCTCTAGTAAGAAATATTTTTTTTGGAACTAGATCTAGCATCCTCTTCAATCAAGTTACATGTATTTAAAATCTTTCTAGCGATATTAAATAAAATTTCAAGAAATTTATACTACCAAGTAAATTACAAGTGGATGAAAGCTAATCAAGTAAAAGACATCTCAATAAAAAATGATGATGATATACAAACTATTTTCAAACAATTGTCAACTTCAGGTGGATTTGAATCACGAAATCTTGCAGAGGGTCTTGAAATTCTTTCAACAATGATTAATGACAAACATTGTTTAAAATTTCTCTCCTTTGTTGCGGCCATAACATCAACAGGTCTTCGAGGAATAATTGTTGATATGCTAAAAAACAAAATGTTTGATGTGGTAATTACCACCTGTGGTGCACTGGACCATGACATTGCAAGATACTTTTCAAATTATTTGGAAGGATCATTTACCATGGATGATGTTGAACTCTTAAAGAAGAACATGCATCGATTGGGAAACGTGCTTGTACCTATGGCAAGCTATGGGCCCATAATTGAAGAAAAGATGCAAAAGTTCTTGGAAACTGCATACAAATCAGGCAAAAAAGAGATGTCCACTGCTGATATCACCAGAATGATAGGTGAAAACCTAGGAGAAGGCTCGTTCTTGTATTGGGCATACAAGAATAACATTCCAGTAATCGTTCCAGGGATAATGGATGGTGGCGTAGGTAGCCAGATTTGGCTTTTTAGCCAAAAACACCGAGATTTCAGACTAAACGTAGCAACAGACAGCGAGACCTTGTCCTCTCTTGTCTTTAAGGCAAAAAAATCTGGNACCGCACAAGAGTTTGACGGAAGCCTGAGTGGGGCTCTTGTACGCGAAGCAATTTCATGGGGCAAGGTAACCAAAAATGCAAAACAAACCACGATACATGCAGAAATAACTACAATCTTACCATTTCTTTATTCTGCACTTCTTGGCAGAATAAAACACTAAAACACAACAGATACGATTTGTTGTAATTCAATAATAGTGATGGGATGGTCTCTGCATCTTTCCAAGCTTGTCAAAATGATCATGGGGCTTGTCTCCTCTTGCATGGGAATGGGTCTTACCATCTCCATGGGTATGCGTATACATGACAGGTTTTCTCATGACAACTTCATCAACACGTATCAATAATGATGCAACTTCAGCAGCTGTTTTGATCACTTGCTCTTTTACAACAAGTGGCTCTATGACATCTTGCGAATACATTTCCCTAACTCTTCTTTCCATCGCATCAATTCCATACCATGAATGGATTCTTCCATTGTTGTGTTCCA
>NZ_RCMC01000024.1 GCF_011319475.1 Candidatus Nitrosotalea sp. FS | reverse complement strand
TAAAACCCGGTTGCATTTGGTAGGGTGTGTATAACCAATGTTATAGTAAATTGTGAACCAACTGGATATTTTGCAAGGTCTACAGTCTCAGGCATTGCTACAATCTGAAACGAACTAGTAGAGTCCTTGCCTGTTGACATGGAAAATTCGTCGCCATGTGAGACATAGTTATATTTTCCAATGTGAAGTCTTTCTCCAAAGTTTAGCATTTGAGGCCAAACGGCTCCACTTCTGTTATCGTTGTACATGTAATTTATCGTATAAGTAAGCTTGACACATGCCATGGAATTTTGTGGTAGCACAAGAACTGGATATACTTCAAGAAAGTGATTGTCTGTAGGCACCGTGTAAAATTGACCACAATTATTTTCTGAGTTATCGTTTTGTAGTGTTAGACGTGGTGGANTCTCACCCTATAAAATGCAATTACAGATACAGTTCCAATCAACAATATTGGAATCGTAAATGGAAATTCTGGTATCTTCTCATGCCCTTGCCCTATTTCCAGAAGTTCATACTCTGAAAATGGAACCTGTGAAATTGTCGCCAGACCTCCCATACCTATGTTGCGCTTGACGGGGTATGGTGTGTCTTGGTTTACGTATGTCTCATATCTCTTGTCTGTCAGAACTTTACAAGAAAATGTGCCTGCTGTAACGTTAACATTTTCTATATTGGGGCTCACTTGGTAGAGGCATCCATTAAAGCCGCCTATAGCACACCACCAGGGCGCAGATAATGGTTTACCGGGCTGAGTGGCTACAATTGTCAGAGAATCCAGTGTGCGGGAATAACTAACCACATATGGCTTCATCACATCTGAAACGTTGGAATCTGAAAGAATACGCAAATTGTCATCTGCTAGATGAAAAGTACCTGCAACTATTTTGCCGTTATAGACAACAGAGATTGTAGCATTCCAATATTGTTTATCAGAATCATGTTCCATGAAATAAACAGTCATTTCATATGGATTACCACTATTGGTACCATTGTCCACAATCTTGTATTTTACATACATATTCGGGTTGACAGATTTTCCAATATACCATAGATCATTATTTTGTTCAGCAAATATCCACTTGTTCCCATCAAATTGCCATGTTCTGTTATCGTTGTAAACATCAGTCAACAAAGGTGTAGATGCAGTGTAATGTTTCCCTTCATAATCATATGAAATCAACACTGTTTTATTTGTTGGATCTAAAGAGATTGGTTCATCAATAGGATAGAATGCATATGTACATTTTTCATGTGGCCCAATATTTGGTGTGACATAATGTGGTCCATCCTCATAATATGATCCATTTTGGGTTGGCACTCTGACAGTAAAATATTGTAATTGTATGGTTTGGTTTAGTGTGTTGTATACATCAAACCATTGTGGCGCATTTGCGAAACCCTGCGAGCCTAGACAATTTTGATTATAACTACTAGTGTATTGGTGAATTGGCTCACAGGTACTACTGCCAATAAAATATCCACATTGAACCTTGTGACCTGGAACTATATCTGTAGAGCATGTGTACGCAGAAGCAAAGCCTGGTTTGTCATAGCATGTCTGATTGTCTGGGAATAATGAAAGTGGACTTGCAAGTTCTACCTGAGTTATTATGGCAGGAGGATTAGAGCCCTCTGGCAAGGTAGGACTATTTTGATAACTTTGGGCAAATGCGGCATAATTATAGCCTAGAGTTGCTAATAAAATTAGAATTATTGAAATGAGTAGAGTTTTCATTTCTTACACACACTGGACGTACATTTCATAAAAAAATTGTGGTAGGATTCTCTAGATTATAAAAACATGGATCGAGCCGGA
>NZ_RCMC01000139.1:1411-2003 GCF_011319475.1 Candidatus Nitrosotalea sp. FS | reverse complement strand
ACTGGCGTATTTGCAAACTGGGACGGATCTAAGAAATCCACCATTGTCACAGAAAATAATGGAGCAATAAGAGGCCAATCTGCTACCTTCAATTACAATGATATTGGAGGAAACATAGTAGGTGGATTCAACTTTGGTTCAATTACCGAAGGCTCTACTAACAGTACTTAGGCATCAGGTCAGAGACTAACAGTGACATTGACCGATAATGACCAAAACAGGAACGCAAAGCTTACCGAACATTTGAATGATTATGACGGTTCTGTTGACAGAATTACTACAATGAAGATTGGAACTCCATTCTCATTGACAAGTGGCTGTCCAGCTTGCTTGACATTGGCACTTGATCCAAGTACAATGCACAAAAGCGCAGGAGTCGTAACTAAAAATGTAAACGGCAGCCAGTCGATTAATTTCACTGGAGCCAGTTCCGGTACTCCTTTGACAGATCCTGACATTGCTCAAGATGAATCATTTAGCAACCGTGCAGTTCCACAATTTGTGAACAGCACAGGTGCTAACCCAACTGTTACGCTATTAAATGGCGGTAACGTTGTCATCGATACAACAGCTACCATGCAGACATTGTTGA
>NZ_RCMC01000139.1:0-1345 GCF_011319475.1 Candidatus Nitrosotalea sp. FS | reverse complement strand
CTCAACGGTGCAACAGGTGCTGATCCATCAGCTGTTCAAGTATTCATTGTATATGATACAAACAAGCCATTTACTTCGCCAACAACTGGNCAAGTATTCCTTGCATATGATACAGTAACTCCGTTCACTTCACCAACAACTGGTGCAAAATCATTTATCAATGACACCAACGGTGTAGTCGATAGTCACGTAAAGTTCATATCAATTGCAAACTCGACAAGTCTGATTGATTTCATTAACCTCAACGGTACAACAAAACTTGGTGATGCACACGGAAGCTTCTTTACCGCAGGTAAAGTTGCCAACGGCACACAAGTGACAAATAGGATCTTTAACATTCCAACCAATGCAAACATTGGTTTGATGTTCCAGTTCACTACTACCGGTACAACCTTGCCACTTGCAGTTAAAACTTCAACAAGTGCAACTACAAAGGGCATTCCAACAGTAGCAGACTTCTTCTCTGTTGGTTACAAGGGTGATGGTCTAACAAACGACCAGAGAGTAAACAACGGTATCTACAGATTCGAGCTTGAAGAANACTCTACAAGTCTAATTGATTTCATCAACCTCAACGGTACTCAAAAAATTAGCAGTACTGACCCACGTGGTGCAATGTTCACACCAGGTGCAGATGTTAACCATCCAAAAGTGGCTAACGGAACACTGGTGTCACAGAGAATATTTGCAATTCCAACCAGCGCAAACGTTGGTTTGATGTTTGTATTCAACACCACAGGTACATCCTTGCCACTTGCATCGTCAACCAGTTCATCTGCAACGAGCAAAGGCATTCCAATAGTAGGAGACTTCTTCTCTGTTGGTTACATAGGTGATGGTCTAACAAACGACCAGAGAGTAAACAACGGTATCTACAGATTCGAGCTTGAAGAAACTGGTGACAACACTGGTGTATTCACAGGCACTAACCAATTTGTTATGCTCAACCAGCTCAACATCCTAGATCCAAATACTTACTCTACATTGAGAACAATCAACCATGACGTAAAGTTTGTAGCTATTCAAGACATGCTCCAGGCTGAAGCACGTGCACCACAGGCAACATTCCTTGACCTCGGTCAAGATGGTGTGGAAACTCAGATATCTGCACAAGTAGATGTCCCAACTCACACTGGTGTTGTGTCATTGGATTCACGAAAATACCATGTAACTGAGACTGCTGTAATTACTGTAAATGATCAAGATCTAAACGCTGATAGTGANGTGCAATGTTCACACCAGGTGCAGATGTTAACCATCCAAAGGTGGCTAACGGCACACTGGTGTCACAGAGAATCTTTAACATTCCAACCAACGCAAACGTTGGTTTGATGTTTGTATTCAA
>NZ_RCMC01000193.1 GCF_011319475.1 Candidatus Nitrosotalea sp. FS | reverse complement strand
CCTGTATTGGCTCATGTACCAGTGACATCATATGGTAACATCTTCATCTTTACAAATGGTATTACCGGAAATGGAACACGTGGNAGCAAATACCATATCTACCAAACAAGACTGGACTGTCCAAGTATCACCTGTATTGGCTCATGTACCGGTGACATCATACGGCAACATCTTCATCTTTACAAATGGAATTGATGGAAATGGAACACGTGCATATCAAGATGACGTGTTATCATTTACACCAACTGACAAGCAATACAGCCCATTAAACAAAGTAATTGAAGTATCCTGGAATGTAGGGCGAGGACCATTTATTCTCAATTCTACAAAAGCAATTCTTGATGCAAACATGACAGGAAAGGTAAAACTGACTGTTACTGATACAATTCTGAATACTCCGGAGGTAATCTGGGATGGAGGCGCACTAGATGTGAGAACAAACAAGGTACTGTCTGACAAGACATCATATCTTGATGGACAAGTCCTTGACGTGAGTGTAGATAACATGACCGCCACCTTTGTAGGACACAGGGGATGGGGGCCTGATGGAAAAACTATTTACTATATCATAACTGCCGGCACTCCTCAAGGACCTGCACAGACAATGAAGATTCTAGATGTTCCTTCACTTTCACTTCTTGGCTTGTCAGCAAGGGATGTCTATCACTTTACTAATGGATTGCAAGGTGCAGGACCATTTGGATATCAAGAAGGAATTTCTAGTGCACAACCAGGAGATTCTGCTTACAGTCCAATCTGCAAAATTTCAATAATTAATTGGAATGATCCAAAGAATGCTAAAGTTTTAGAAAATAAAAATGACATTGATTATGAAAAATCAACAGGAGATATTACAATACAAGATGCAATGGTACTTGACAAGAACTACATTCTTGATTGTCCCATTGTAACTCCATAAAATCATCAAAACGGATAAATTTACTTTGGAAACCTCCTAGTGTGAATGACCGGTAAATTGTTTATTGTAGGTGTAGGGCCTGGTCATCATGACCACATGACTTTTCGTGCAAAACAAGCAATTGAGGAAAGCAATACAATTGTTGGTTATGAGACATATGTCAACCTGGTCGAGGATCTAATCGGAGGAAAAGAGGTCCACAGATATGCAATGACACAAGAAGTAGAAAGAGCACACCAGTGCATTGATCTTGCAAAATCTGGAAAAATAGTCTCACTTGTATCAAGTGGAGATCCGGGAATCTACGGAATGGCAGGTTTGATTTATGAAATTTTGGCAGAAGAGGGATGGGACAGAAAAGCTGGTCTACATGTTGAGATAGTTCCAGGGGTTTCATCGCTTAATTCTTGTGCGGCACTAGTTGGCTCGCCGCTTATGACAGATTTTGCTGTAGTAAGCATGAGTGATCTACTTGTTCCTTGGGAAATAATAACAAAAAGAGTAGAGGCAGCAGCTCAAGGTGATTTTGTTATTGTAATATACAATCCTGCAAGCAAGAAAAGAATTCATCAATTACAAGATACAAGAAAACTTCTTCTAAAATACAGAAAACCAAACACACCAGTGGCAATTGTAAAGGGGGCATACCGAGAATCAGAAGAAGTTGTTCTAACAGACTTGGAAAACATGGAACAGCACAATGACAAGCTTGGCATGATAACTACAGTAATAATTGGCAACTCTTCGACTTACCTGTACAAAGATTTGATGATAAACCCACGTGGTTATACATCAAAATACAATATTGTAGAACCGCAACAGACAAGAAAATAGCATGAAAGTCCAGATAGGACTAACTTTACCACAAGGGTGGCTAGATGAATTTCCTACCGAGAATCCTAGTGAGCAATTTTTGTTTTCAAAAAAAGTTGCACTGACTGCAGAAAAACTTGGGTTTGTTGCAGGATATGTTTATGATCACTTTGTTTC
>NZ_RCMC01000169.1 GCF_011319475.1 Candidatus Nitrosotalea sp. FS | reverse complement strand
ACCTGGGATGATAAATTAGCAAGCTTTGCTTCAAGCTCTGCTATCTTGGCTTCTAGTTCAGCAGTGTTAGATCCTTCTGTAACTTTTTTAGTAGAACGTGTTTTTTTTGGCTGTACTTCTTTAGACATGTAGTAGTTGTGTGATATGGCAGTTTATTTACATTTTGATCAAGATGGGATCTGGCAAAATTCTAGAAGTTTTATAAGAAGCAGTACCCATTTTTAGGCATTGGACGACTTTGAAAGAGAATATCCTGGCTTTGACTGGAAGAATACCCCAGCATACAAGCACCCAGGAGGAAGAAACTGTCCATGCCCAAAGCACGAATACATACGTGAACAGATAGGGGTTGCAAAGACTGTGAGTCAGAATTCAAAGGAGCCAAGCAATATCACCCTGAAGTTTTGCCCGGATCATTACAACGTGTACCTCAAAGAAGTCATTCCAGCAATGCCACTCAAATATAGAATTTTAACAAAAATTGCACTCAAGATAGGGGCAATCAAGATTGAACAACTCAAGTACATGCAATCAGACCAGTGCTTTTACTGCAGATTTGGTTCTGGTGGACATGACAAGAAGAACGAACTTCCGCCAATTTTCTAAGTAGGACTTAACAAAACCTTGGGTTTGTTTGGAGTATCATGGTGACATCTTTTACCACAGAGCGGACATGTTATCCTATCAAGAAATATGCATTGGCAAATATGTGATTTCATATAGCTCTCTGCAGTCTTGGAGTATTCGCCTGTTCCATTACAGAAAGAACATTGTGTATCAAGAAGAACAATTTTTCCCTGACCTCCACAGACTGGACATTTTTGCTCACCCAACTTGATGGCATTCTCCTCACAGGATAATTAAAGTTCTCGTGTCCAATATTTTTTTGAAAAATACCATACAAAAATCCAGTTAAGCTTATACGCCATACAAATTCAGTAAATGTGTGCCTATTGAGGATATTTCAGAGCTTATTGAAAAGTTAGAAAAAGCAGGAGAACTAAAAAGAGTAAAAACACAAGTTGATTCAAACCTAGAGGTTTCAGAAATTCTTAGCAGGGTGATGTATTCTAATGGTCCTGCCATACTTTTTGAGAATGTAAAAGATTTCGACATGCCAATACTTGCCAATGCATTTGGATCACTGAGACGACTTGAGATCGGACTGGAGATGAAAGATTTTACCGAGATTGGTCAGAGAATTGTAGACATGACAAGAATGGAAATGCCAACAGGAATTTTTGACAAGCTACGAAAACTCCCAGAGTTGTCAAAGATGGCAGACATTGCACCCAAATTGCAAAAAAGTGGTCCTGTCACAGAAGTAATAGAAGAATCACCCACATTTGACAAAATCCCGATTCTTAAAACATGGCCAAAAGATGCTGGTAGGTTTATTACATTTGGATTGATTGCTACAAAACATCCTGAGACTAGTATAAGAAACCTAGGAGTATACAGGATGCAAGTAATAGACAGTACTCATGCACTAATGCACTGGCAAAAACACAAACGTGGTGCACATCATTATGATATCAAGAAAGATTCTGGAAGTAAAATAGAGGCGGCAGTAATAATTGGTTCTGATCCTGCAACAGTATTTTCTGCAGTAGCTCCAGTACCAGAAGGGCTTGACAAGTATGTGTTTGCAGGAATTACAAGAAAGACTGGAATCAAGACAGTAAAATGTAGAACAGTAGACTTGGAAGTTCCAGCAAATGCAGAGATGATACTTGAAGGATATGTTGATCCGTCAGATNGAAAGACTGGAATCAAGACAGTAAAATGTAGAACAGTAGATTTGGAAGTTCCAGCAAATGCAGAGATCATACTTGAAGGACATGTTGATCCATCAGACATCAGAATGGAAGGACCGTTTGGAGATCATACAGGATATTACACTCCACCTGAACCATATCCTGTATTCACACTAACTGGAATCATGCGAAGACAAAAACCAATTTATCTTACAACAATAGTTGGAAAGCCAATCTTAGAAGATGCACACATCGGCAAAGTGATCGAGCGCTCATTTTTACCACTCATCAGAATGTTCCATCCAGAGGTAGTAGATTTTGCAATGCCTGCTTCAGGATGGTTCCAAGGCATGGCAATAATTTCAATAAAGAAGCGGTATCCAGGACAGGCCAAAAAAGTAATGATGGGCCTTTGGGGAATGGGCCAACTTGCACTGACCAAGTTTTTTGTAGTAGTAGACGAAGATGTCAATGTTCACNAATAGTTGGAAAGCCAATCTTAGAAGATGCATACATAGGCAAAGTGATCGAGCGTTCATTTTTACCCCTCATCAGAATGTTCCATCCAGAGGTAGTAGATTTTGCAATGCCTGCTTCAGGATGGTTCCAAGGCATGGCAATAATTTCAATAAAGAAGCGATATCCAGGACAGGCCAAAAAAGTAATGATGGGCCTTTGGGGAATGGGCCAACTTGCACTGACCAAGTTTTTTGTAATAGTAGATGAAGACGTTAACGTTCATGATTTGAATGATGTAGTATGGGCAATCACTACAAGATCAGATGCCGCAAGAGATACTGTAATAATCAATAATACGCCAACAGATACGCTTGATCCTGCATCACCTCTTGTAAACTTGGGCTCCAAGCTTGGAATTGATGCAACACAAAAAACAAAAGAAGAGGGGTATCAGAGAGAAATTCAAGAACTTGTAAAATCAGACGAGTCCACAAAGAAGATTGTAGATTCCAAATGGTCTAGTTACGGCNAAAAGAAGATGGGTATCAGAGAGAAATTCAAGAACTCGTAAAATCAGACGAGTCCACAAAGAAGATGGTGGATTCCAAATGGTCTAGTTACGGTATCTAGTGCATTCTTACAACATTGTAAAAGTTGTCTCGTTCTTCTACTTCATAGCCAATTTGTTTTACGGCTTGGATTATTTTTGCGCCAGTAAGTTCAGTGGAACGAGCCCCAGTGCATGAGACTACTTCTTCTCCAAGTAGTGTGCCTCCAAAATCATCTGCACCATATTGTAGTGCCATTTGTGCCATAGCAACCCCATTTGTTAGCCAAGAAGACTGGATGTGAGGAATCAAGTCATTATACATTATTCTAGATATTGCGATCATCTTCAAGAGTTGTGTGCCACCTGCAGGATATTTGACAGTCTCTTGTTTTTGCATCAAGGTATTATTTGGTTCAAAGCTCCATGGAATGAAAGCCATGAATCCGTTTGTCTTCTCCTGAAGTCTTGCAATCTTCATAAAGTGTTCTGCAACATCATCTCGCGTTTCAACGTGTCCATACATCATAGTAGCAGATGCTGGAATTCCAAGACCATGTGCCTCTTCCATTATTTTCAACCATGTGTTACTTGAGATCTTTTTTGGACTGATGATTTGTTTAACTTCATCAACTAAAATTTCTGCACCTGCGCCAGGAATTGATTGCATTCCTGCTTCCTTGAGTCTTGATAAGACTTCTTTTGTGTTTGTATGTTCTACTTTTGAGATCATGTCAACTTCAGAAGCTGATAGACCATGAATTCCAACTTTAGGAAATTTTTTTCTTATCAATCTAAATGCGTCTTCGAAATATTCAATCTTAAGAGACGGGTTATGTCCTCCTTGGAACATTACCTGTGTTATACCAAACATTTCCCAAGCAGCCTTTACTCTAGATTCTATCTTGTCAAGTGTTACAGTATAAGATTCCTCATGACCAGGCGGTCTGTAAAATGCACAGAACTTGCAATCGGTGATACACACATTTGTATAATTTAGAATCATGTTATTCACAAAAGAAGAACGTCGTCCAAACTTCTTTCGTGTCAAGTATCCAGCAACAAGACCCATCAGGTGAACATCATTAGAGTCTAACAGTCTCTTGCATTCTTCTATTTCAGGTCTTTTACCTATTAGAGAATTCTCTAAAATATCACCAATTTCAGAATGATGAAGTTGTTCTGTAAGTTGACTCAATTGACTGTGTTTTCTCTTTAGCGTATTTAATCGTTTGAGAACAAAATGACTCTATTTCCCATCTCATATCAGTCATCAAAAGTTTTGAGAAACATCAAAATTAATTTGGAAAATATCTGAGACAAGTCCTTTTTTGATTTTTACTTGATTGTAAAATCTGTTGCATTTTCCCGCTATTTTTAAGTAGGGCACATCAACGATTAACACCAATGGTAACAGGCCACCAGATTCGAATGAATCGTATTCTGCGCAACGGTAAAATGCTTTGTATACCCATGGATCACGGTATATCAAGTGGTCCACTAAATGGAATAGAGGATCCATATGCGTTGATTTACAACTGTCAACATTTTGGTCTTACATCAGTCATAATCAACAAAGGAATTTTGAAGAATTTACCAAAACCAACCAAGATTGGATTGATTGTACACTTTTCAGGCAGCACTTCTCTTTCCATGTCTCCAAACAGAAAGATGTTGACAGGTTCAGTAGAAGAAGCATTACGATTAGGTGCAGACGGAGTCTCACTTCACATCAACATAGGAGGAAAAGAAGAACCAGAAATGATAGAGCAATTAGGCAGAATTGCAGATGACTGCCACAAATGGAGTATGCCTCTTTTGGCTATGATGTACCCCAGAGGTGAAAATGTCAAAAATCCACATGATCCAGAGATAGTAGGTCATGTTGCAAGAATTGGAGCAGAGTGCGGTGCAGATATTGTAAAAACACTCTACACAGGAGATGTCGATTCATTTAAAAAAATAATCAAGAGTACTCCAGTACCTGTTGTCATAGCTGGAGGTCCAAAGGCAAAGACAGACAAGGAGGTATTACAAATGACTGAAGATGCAATGGAAGCAGGAGCCAAGGGAGTAACATATGGAAGAAACATTTTCGAACACAAGAATCCAGGCAAGATGACTCATGCTCTTTCTGCAATAATATTTAGAAAAGAAACAGCAAAGGAAGCAGCGAAGTATCTTGAGCAAAAATAGAGAACTAATTATTGCCCCAAAGGTTTCAAGGGGCCAGCTTGGCAAATTCTTGTCAGAATTAGAAAAAGAAGGAATCAAGATTGTGAACTTGGACCCGGTAGATCTCAAAGGAATAAAATCAAAACTTTCCACAGTACACACATCAACAAACGCAAATTATGTAATAGTTGACAAGGTTACCAAAATTAAAGGCAAAAAAATAGGGATGAAATTCAAAGTTCTTTCAAATGCAGACATTGAAAAAATACTCCAATTTGCAAAGGCAGGATTAGATTTTGTAGTAATAGAGGTAAAGGACTGGAAGATAATCCCTCTTGAAAACATAATAGCAAAATTACACAAGATTCACACTGAGATATTTGCAGTAGCAAATACACCCGACGAGGTTCGCAAGATGTTTTCGATACTAGAGATAGGAGTAGACGGAGTCATATTTTCAACCAGTTCCATAAATGAAGTAAAAGAGACATTAGTATATCTTGGGACAAAGAATNATATTAGAGATAGGAGTAGACGGAGTCATATTTTCAACCAATTCCATAAATGAAGTAAAAGAGACATTGGTATATCTTGGAACAAAGAACTTTGATCTCAGGCCTGCCAAGATTCTAGAAATAAAAGAAGTTGGAAACGGAGAACGTGTTTGTGTAGACACTGCATCCATTTTAGGACGAGGCGAAGGTATGTTGATTGGAAGTAGATCTAATTTTCTTTTCTTGGTTCACAACGAATCAGTTGGTTCATCGTTTACATCTCCAAGACCTTTTAGAGTAAATGCTGGCGCAGTACATTGCTACACGTTATCGCCAGATGGAACCACAAACTACTTGTCTGAGCTAGAAACTGGTTCAGAGGTTCTTGTCATAAACTCACATGGAAAAGCAAGAAGAGCTACAGTAGGTCGCTCCAAAATAGAAAGCAGACCTATGTTGATGATAAAAGCACAGATTGGAGATGAGGTAGGCGGAATAATCGCACAGAATGCTGAAACAATTCGTTTTGTACGTCCTAATGGTCATCTAGTCTCAGTCACACACTTAAAGAAAGGAGACATNAAAATAGAAAGCAGACCTATGTTGATGATAAAAGCACAAATTGGAGATGAGATAGGTGGAATAATCGCACAAAATGCTGAAACAATTCGTTTTGTACGCCCTAATGGGCATCTCATTTCAGTCACACATCTAAAGAAAGGAGATATTGTACTCGCATATTCCAAGCCAGCAACTGGAAGGCATTTCGGCATGGAAGTAGACGATGAGTACATCGTAGAAAAATAAACCGTAGACATTACAAGACTTAATTTATTACACAGATACACAATAATGTTGTCTGTTGAGTANTTGTACTTGCATATTCCAAGCCAGCAACTGGAAGGCATTTTGGTATGGAAGTAGACGATGAGTATATCGTGGAAAAATAAACAGTAAACATTACAGGACTTAATTTATTATACAGATACACAGCAAGATTGTCTGTTGAGCGTTCGTTGTAACATCTGTTCCATAGAAATAGATGAAACTGAGGTAGAAACACACATTGTCACACAAAAGCACCTTGAAAACAAGTCAAAAATTTCTATAAATTCCAACGGTGTGGGCAAGAGTGTAGCGTCCATGTGGCTCAAGTCATTTACTTGAGGCTTTTATCAAATATGTCAATTTAGACAAGTTTACACTGACAAAACTCTTTTTAAAAATAAAAAAGATATGTTACTCGAATTTCTTTTTCAGTTGGATTATTTCTGCCATCTCATCTTTGAGATGTTTCTTCAAAAGAGATTCGTGTTCTCGCTTGTGTCTCCAGTACAGATTCATCATAGATTGTCTGGATCTAGCGTGTTTTAATGCAGCAGTATATTTTCTGTGACTCTTCTCAACAATTCGAAAATATGACTTGCTGTTAGAAGTTACCATATGAGAAATCTTGGTTCTTAATAGATAACCTTTCCTATCGAACTAGACTATTGGAGGGGCCTTACAGTGGCTCTGGTTTTTTCCAGTTAGGAACAAGTTGCATCTTACGAAGCGATGGCGATTCCAGAGTTCTCTTCTGTGCGATTTTTACATATTTTGCAGATTTGTCAATTCCCAAGTATTTCCTACGTAGAAATCGTGCCATCTTGGTAGTCTGACCACTCCCAACGAATGGATCAAGAACAATATCGCCAACGTTGCTATAAAGTTGAATCAAGCGATACGGTATCTCTTCTGGAAATGCCGCAGGATGAAATTTCCGGTAACTTGGTGGCATGGGGGCAATATGCCAGACAGAGTTTGCAACTTCTTTTTTCATCAAGTTATCAAGAACCAATTTGCTTTTTTTATCCTTAAAGTTATGAAATGGCATCTTTCTCAGAATTATAATCTGTTCATGCATTATGTTTGGATAATAATATGTAGGATATGGGTGCTGGACGGTAACCCTGAATCTTTTTTTCCCCCCAGTGACTTTATTCCAAATTATTTCTTCAAAGAAACTCCAACCTATCTCTTTTTTTGTCAACTCTACAAGAAGTAAGGCAGGAAGAGGAAGTTTGCTTTTGCCTTCAATTATTTCGTTACCTATTACTATACAACAAAATCCACCAGGCTTGGTTATACGATACACCTCAGAAAAGACTGCACGCATTTCTTCAAGCCAGTCCTCAAGAGAGGTCTCAACTGTTCCGCGATACCATTTTTCAGTATCTTGGTGTTCCTGATAATTTATCGCATTATGGTATGGTGGAGATGTTACTGTTAACGCGATTTTATTTGAGGGTAACTGTGAGAGATCTCTAGAATTAGAGACAACTATAGAATTTGGTTTCCACACTACTTTCCTCAATCATTTTGATATTTAACAGTTGTAAAAATAAAAAAAATTATTCCATATGAAATTAAATCAAAGAAAATTACCTAAAACATGCACTTGAACATGTTTTAGACAATTATGCGTTTTTCATTACTTCTATTTCTATAGTGGATACGTTTCGTGATCTTCCATCTAGTGATTGAAGTTGTTCCGATCCTATTTTGATTTGTCCTATAGAATACCCAGAGTTATCAGTCCTTCGTGCAATTATTTGTGCAACATCTACTGCTCTACCTATGCTAAGTCCTCTAGCCTTTATGGAGACTTTTGGGTTATTGGCTAGCTGTATGAGCGCAGATGTTACGTATGCCATGATAGGCTTTTTTCCGATGAAGATAACATCTTTTGTGTCATGTGGTGTATCTGAACTCATAAGATCCCCTAGAAATGACGTTTCATAAAAGTTTCTTCCATTATCGTTTTCCTCATGATATCATTAATCAGTAGATAGTTCAAGTTCAGAGCGAACACAAACATCATCCAGACAATACAAGAATATGAAGAACAATTAGATGAAAGATCAAAATTACATCATTTTACTCATGANCACAAACATAATCCAGACAATACAAGAATAGAAAGAACAAGTCATACAAAAGATCAAAATTACATCATTTTACCCATGGATAATTTGATGCTAATCTAAATATACTAGTAAAATCTAGATTTACTTAATGTCCAACCAACAAATTAAGATCGGTTTGGTCGCATTAGCATTTTCAACCATAATGGTTTTTGCAGCAACATTACCTGCTGTAAATGCACTAACACCAAGTTCAGTGTATGAAAGATACTCCCAGAAAACAGACAGATTTCCAGGAGGACAACACATTTGTGGAGAAACTCTATGCTCACCAGATAGTTGGGCCAAGATGAAGCAAACACTTCATATCGCACAACGTGATCCTAGCAAATGCAGTGAGTTGAGAGGATGGCTGTATTGTGGTGAACCAACCCTAACACCAAAGAACTCAACCAAGTAAGTATAGAAAACTCATGACAACCAAGGTCTGCGTAACAATTGCAGCATCCAGCCCTGCGAAGATTTCCAGTGAGTTAAAGCGTGCACTTGTCAAGTCAGACTATGCAGAACTACGGTTAGATTTTTTAAAACCAAGTCAAATTCCTTTTTGTTTAAATTTAGTTAGAAGACATCTCAGCAGATGTGTATGCACGTTACGTCCTACTACAGAGGGCGGAAAATTTTCAGGTAGTGAGAAAGAACGAGTTTCAATCTTGAAGCTGATTTCAGAGTTTGATCCTTATCTGGTAGACGTAGAATACAACACACTAAAGAAGAATAAAGAACTTGAAAAATACCTCAAGAGTGCAAAGACCAGAATTTTGGTCTCATGGCATGATTTCACCAAAACTCCAAATGAGCAGACCCTACGAACTATGTTTAAAAAAATGTCTAGATTTTCAAACAACGTCAAGATTGTTACTACTGCAAAAAATATTAGCGACATGATACGAGTTCTTTCACTTTACAGGTACAATTCAAGAAACGTCAACTTGATTTCTTTTGCCATGGGAGACTATGGTAGAATGTCAAGAATATTGTGCACCAAGCTTGGTAGCCCATACACATACGTTTCACTAGGTAAACCAATAGCACCAGGACAATTTAGCCTAAAAGAAATGAAGCACATACTATCTTTAGAAAATAAAAATTAGAAACCACGATTAAAAATCAGATATACAAAATCAGTCAGAGTCTTGTTCAAAAAATCTTTTTGTAAACTGTGATTCAGCTCTTTTAATTCGTGACGAATCTGCCACATCATGAGCCATGTTCACAAGATCATTTTTAGTCAAATCAGTTATGAGATAGTCTTCTTTTTCTGATTCTAGAGAATATTCTATGTCACTTAAAACATCCATGTTGTCATCTAGTAGTTTTATACAGTCATCAAGTATACTAGCAAAATCATCCTTGTCTTCCAATACTTTCATCAAAACACTTTACATTAATTAATTAATCTCTAAATGAGACAGAAACCAAGGTACCCTTATTATAAAAGAAACACGTATGTATACTTGTGAGTCCCAAGCTGTCTCAAAACAATGTACCGCGAAATGTCATCATTTTAGCTACAATAGTGACAGTACTGCTTGGCATGTTTAGATTGATATTATTTTTGATACTAGTCTGGATTGCAGCGCTTGCATTCATAGTCATATACCAATATAGCTCAACTAGGACAACTAGAACGTCTAGAGGCAATTATGTTTGCTTAGATTGTGCCACCATACATCAAGATTCAGCCTGCCCAAAATGCGGCTCAAAACTCAAAAAAATCTATTCTCGAAGCGACAAGTATGGAATTTAAAAATTCCACATATCTTCACCTTTTCCCCTAATCGCTTAAATCACGATTCACCAAGTAGAAAACAATGACCAAGACCTATGCACTCATAGGAGACCCAATAGATCATTCGTTTTCACCTGCGCTTCATAATACAGCTTTTTTATTTTTAGGTCTTGATTGCACATATATCGCATACAGAATTCCAAAAGGAGAATTAGAATACGGAGTCGAGTCACTTAAAAAAATAAACATTTCAGGATTCAATGTTACAATTCCCCACAAAGTCGACATGATGAAATTTCTTGATGATTCAGACACTGAATGTAAACTAGTAGGAGCGACAAATACCATAGTCAATGAAAACGGTCATCTCAAAGGCTACAACACAGATGTTGATGGATTCTTGGACCCAATAAAAAAGAGAAACATCAATACCAAAGACTCGGATGTTTTGTTGATAGGAGCTGGTGGGGCTGCACGAGCCACAATAGCTGGGTTTGCAAAAGAAAAAGTTCGTAGAATCACCATTACAAACAGGACACGTGAGAGAGCAGAAGAATTGATCAGATTTGCTCAAGGCTTGGGATTGGAATCAAATTATCTCGAACCCCAATCTGCAGGCGAGGTTACGGATAGATACAAGTTTGTAGTAAATGCTACTTCAGTAGGGCTGAAAGGAATTGGCTGTCCCATATCTACAAGGAATATTACTAAAGAGACCATAGTGTATGACATCGTATACGTTCCAGTGGAAACTCCATTGATTGAACAGTCAAAGAATCAAGGTGCGACCATCATATATGGGTGGGAAATGCTTCTTGCTCAAGCAATGAAATCATTTGAGATCTGGACTGGCAAACCAGCCCCATACGAAGCTATGAAATTAACCCTGCTTGGGAGATTTTAGTGATGAAAGTAAAAGCAAGCATGCATGGGGCAGTGTCAATTGTAAATGCCATTGCCACGGGCAAGGGTGCAACACTTGGCATATCACTTGGAATAGAGGCAACGGTAGAAACCCAGCCTGGGAAGGGAATAATATTTGAGAACAAGGAATCAAATCTTAGTTCACGACTAATACGAAATGTTGTAGAAACATCAGTTCCAAAATCAGAACTTGAGAAAAACAAGGTAACAATTTTTGTAAAATCAGAAATTCCTTCTGGATATGGATTAAAGAGTTCAAGTGCAATTTCATCAGTAATATCACTTGCATGTGCAAAAATATTCAGACCCAAAGCAAGTGATCTTGACATTTTAAGAGATGGTGTACACGCATCTATCAAATCAAAAGTAAGCATAACCGGCGCTTTTGATGATGCATGTGCATGCTACTTTGGAGGATTTGTTGTGACAGACAATTCGGGCATAAAAATAATAAAATCAGAAAAGGCACCAGAAGATTTGACTGCAGTAATTTTCATCCCAGCATCTAGGAGAAGAGGCAATGTAAAAAAACTAAAGACTCTAAATGGTGTTTTTACACAGGCATGGGATCTTGCAAACAAGTCAGACTATTGGAACGCGATGATACTCAATGGTCTTGCAACATCTGCCATTTTAGGATCTGAGCCAAAAATTCTAACCGATCTGTTAGATAGCGGAGCACTTGGAGCATCAGTGTCTGGCAACGGACCATCGATAGCTGCGGTGGTAAAAAATGACAAAATAGCAGGCATAAAAAAAGTATTTTCATCTTTGGAAGGAAGCATCATCGTATCACCAATAAACAACAAGAAGGCAGAAATCCATGAAGTGTAAGATCGGAAAATCTATTCTATCTGGAACAATATCATGTCCTCCAAACAAGAGCTATTCTCATCGTGCAATCTTTCTGGCCTCACTTGCCAATGGAAAAAGCATACTAAGAAATGTGCTACTTTCAAGAGACACGCTTGCAACAGTTAATGCGTGTAAGTCATTTGGAGCAAAAATAGAAATCAATGGTTCCATTGTAACAGTTGAAGGTAGTGAGAAAATAAGCCCGCAGACCCTGGAAATTGATGCATCAAACTCAGGCACTACAATCAGAATATCTACTGCGATTGCTTCTCTTTCCNCGTGCAAGTCATTTGGAGCAAAAATAGAAATCAATGGTTCTATTGTGACAGTTGAAGGTAGTGAAAAAATAAGCTCACAAACCTTGGAAATTGACGCATCAAATTCAGGCACTACAATCAGAATCTCTACTGCGATTGCTGCTCTTTCTGATAAAACCATAACACTCACTGGTGACTCTAGCTTGAAAAAAAGACCAATGCAACCACTTCTTGATGCCCTAAAGCAACTAGGAGTTCAGTGTACATCAACAGATGGTAAACCGCCCGTAACTGTAAAAGGCATATCAGATGGAGGAGTTACTCACATTGCAGGTTCAATCTCGAGTCAATTTATTTCCGCACTTTTGATTGCAGGTCCTAAAATGAAAAATGGTATAACATTAGAAATAGATGGAGATCTAGTATCAAAACCATATCTTGATTCTACCATTGCTACAATGAAAAAATTTGGTGTTACCGTTGATGCTATTGCACCATACAAAAAATATAATGTATCAAATCAAAAATACAAATCATATGATTTTGTAGTTCCTTCAGATTTTTCAAGCATGGCGTTGTTGCTGTCTGCGGCAGTTTTGGTAGGAGAAAACATGGTAATTGATGCATCTCTTGGAGATTTGCCGCAAGGAGATCGAGAAATATTATCATATTTGGAAAGACTTGGAGTAAAGATTAACGTAGGAGAAAAAATAACCATAGTTTCTCCAAAACTTCTCAACGGAGGAAGATTTGATCTTTCAAACAATCCCGACTTACTACCCCCAATGGCCATTTTGGCTCTAAAAACATCAAAACCAATTGAAATTTACAATGTAAAACATGCCAGATTCAAAGAGACCGACAGAATAGCAATTTTGGCAAAAGAGCTTGCAAAGATAGGGATTATTGTTACAGAAAAAGAAGATGGACTAATTTTAGAATCACCAAAGGCACTAAAGAGTGCGGAGTTAGAATCTGCGGATGACCACAGGCTTTTCATGGCTTTTTCTATCGCAGGCATGTTTGTTGGAGATTGTACTGTAACAGACCCTGATTCTGTCGATGTCTCATATCCTACATTTGTAGAAGATATGAAGAAGATCGGAGCAAACATCACAATTTGAATTTTCAAAAAATTACATCCAAAAAAGCCCCAAATTCCTAGAAGGATTATAAACACGTAAAAGAAAATTTTAGCATGTCTTCAAGTAGCATTGGACAACGTTTTGTTTTTACAAGTTTTGGTGAGAGTCATGGAAGATGCATAGGCGCAACAGTAGACGGTTGCCCAGCAGGATTAGCAATTGAAGAAAAAGATATTCAAACAATGCTAGATTTACGCAAACCTGGCCAATCCATTGTAACCACTCAAAGAAAAGAGGATGATAAAGTAGAGATCCTTTCAGGAGTATACAAGGGACACACCACTGGTGCACCAATTACAATGATCATTTGGAATAAGGATCAACGTTCAAAGGATTACGACAATCTTACCATGAAACCAAGACCGGGGCATTCTGATTATCCTGCATTTATCAAGTATAACGGGTTCAATGATATCAGAGGAGGAGGTAGATTTTCAGGAAGACTTACTGCCACGTTTGTAATGGCAGGAGCCATAGCAAGAAAATTGCTTTCAAAGACTCTAGGTATTGAAACTTTTTCGTATACTTGTCAGGTTGGAAATATAAAAATGAAAGAGCATGCTGCAATGAAGATGAAAAATTCCGTATACAGTAATGAAGTACGGTGTCCAGATCAAAGAATTGCGGCCAAGATGCGTGAAACAATTCTTGCGGCAAGACGAAAAGGGGATTCCATCGGAGGCGTTATCGAATCGTTAACAGTGAACCTGCCAGTAGGCCTTGGTGAACCAATCTTCGGTTCACTGGAATCAGATCTGAGTAAAGCTCTTTTCTCAATCCCTGCTGTAAAGGGAGTAGAATTTGGTTCAGGTTTTCAGGGTTCTACAATGCATGGTTCAGAGAACAACGACGAATTTTTGATTAAAAATGGAAAAATCCAAACCAAGACTAACAATGCAGGCGGAATATTAGGCGGCATATCCACAGGAATGCCAATTGTCTTACGAGTAGCATTCAAGCCAGCATCCTCGATAGCAAAAAAACAGCGAACTGTTGATCTTCATACAAAAAAACCTGCCTCCCTCATAGTTCAGGGAAGACATGATCCATGTGTAGTCCCACGTGCACCACCAGTAGTAGACTCACTAGTATCAATAGTACTTGCAGACCATGCAATTAGGGCGGGATTTATCCCGGCAGTAATTAGATAAGAAATGTCAGACATTAACAAACTGCGTGATAAGATAGACAAGGTCACGTTTGATATTCTAAAATTAATCAAGGAAAGAAATGACGTAGCAAAAGAAATTGGAAATTTAAAAAATCATCTGGGCATAGGTGTTACAAACGAGGAGAGAGAAAACCAACTACGTGCAAGAGTTGTAGCGTTATGTAAAGAAATAGGACTCGATGAAAAAACTGGAATGTTGATGCTAAATTTTCTGCTAAATGAATCANAAATAGGACTCGATGAAAAAACAGGAATGGTGATGCTAAATTTTTTATTAAATGAGTCAGTCAAGATTCAGTCAGTAGACAAACAGACGCATTTGTCAGTGTTTTTGAAAGCAAAAAAACTGGAAAAGGAAGGAAAGAAGATAATCCACATGGAAGTAGGCGAACCAGATTTCTTACCACCAAAGATTGTCAATAATGCACTTGCCGAGGTTTACGATAAAGGTTTTACAAAATATGGAGATTCAAAGGGAATGCCAGACTTTAGAGAAGCACTTGCAAAATACGTTACAGAAAAATTTCAAGTAAAAATATCGTCTCAGAACATCATGGTATCTCCAGGGGCGCGATTTTCAATATTTCTTGCAATATCTAGTCTACTAAACCCAGGAAACGAAATCATTGTGATAGAGCCAGCATGGCCTGCATACAGGGACAATGCTCTCAATTCAGGAGTCAAGGTTAGAACAATACACACCACTCTTGAAAACAAATGGGAGCCAAAAATAGAAGAGATCAAGAATTCTATAAATGAAAATACAAAGATGATAGTTCTGAACTATCCAAACAATCCTACAGGCAAGATTCTTCCTGCAGGTTTACAGGATCAGATAATGGAACTGGCAATAAAGAATAATTTGTATGTGTTAAGTGATGAGATCTATTCATCATATGCAAATAAACCATGGAAGAGCATCCTTACTTATGGATACGACAAATCTGTAATAACACAGTCATTTTCAAAATCGCATGCAATGACAGGCTTTAGAATTGGTTATGCAGTATCAAGCCCTGAAATAATAGAAAAGATGTCAAAACTGCAGGCCCTTGCACTAACAAATGTATCAGAACCTATACAGTATGTTGCCATGAAGGCATTAGAGGCAGATACAACCGATAATACTAAAACTATCAAAAATAGACTAGAAACCATATTGAAAAGAGCAAAAACTATGCAACTAGACTTTGTAGAACCAGATGGTGCAATGTACTTGTTTGCCAAAATAAGACAAGAAAACTTTGATTCAGTTGATTTTACAAACAAGCTTTTAGACACAGGGGTGGCAATAGCACCAGGAGAGGGATTTGGAAACTATCAAGGATTTGTCAGAATATCAGCCTGTCAGCCAGAAGATACACTTAATCAGGGAATGCAAATAATAGAGGAAAGGTTGAAGAGCAAACAATGAAAAAAAAGATTGCCATAATTGGCGCAGAGGGCCAGATGGGAAAATGGTTCTCAAAGTATTTTCTTGAGAAGGATTTTGACATAATAGGATATGACTCTGAAAAAGAGATTTTGAATAAATCAGTTACAAAAGCACAATCTCTAGTAGGTGCCATCTTGACAGCTGATTATGTTATTTTATGCATACCAGTCAAGCGTACACCTGAAACAATAAGACTCATAGCAAAAGAGATGAAGCGAGATTCTTATCTAATAGACATCTCTTCACTTAAAACAAAAACTGCAGCAGCTCTTTCCAAGATACCAGACAAAGTAAATCCAATATGCATTCATCCAATGTTTGGTCCAGGAACTAAGAAATTGAAAGGGCAGAACATAATATCAATTCCAATCAGAGATGCAAAAAAAGAGATGGCTGTAACAAAGTCACTATTTGAAGAGGCAAATTTTGTTCAAATAGATGCAACAGAGCACGATAAAAAAATAGCAATGGTGCTTGGAATGCCGCACCTGGTAAACTTGGCACTTGCCAACATATTTGCAAAAGAAGAGAATTTCTCACTAGTTGAAAAAATGGCCGGAACTACTTTCAAAGCACAAAAGTATCTCACCACAGGCATCATGACAGAGCCTCAGGAGCTTATTGAAACAATAATTTCAAATCCAGAAATACGAAGATATGCAGAAGAGTTTTGGAAGGACATAGGTAGAATGCTTATTCTAATTCAAGAAAACAAGACTGAAGAAATGATAAAGTACATCTCAAGTGCAAAGGAACGACTAGCAAAGAACGTTGATCTTGATGAATCATACAAGAAGCTTGTTACAATGGTAAACTCTGTAGAAAAATAATTGAAAACTACCAAAATAGTAACTTCTTTTTTAACTCAGGATGGAAAGTATCTCATTCTAAAACGAAGTAACAAAGTCAGAACAATGAAAGACCTCTGGGCAGGCATAAGTGGCATCATAGAAGGTAATGAAGATCCATTATACCGAGCAAAAAAAGAGATACATGAAGAGACCAACATCACCGAAGACCAGATTACCCTAATTCGTACAGCAGCTCAAATGAGGACAGAGTCTCCTCAATATGAAAATCATGAATGGTTGATTTTTCCATTCTTATTCTCAGTGGAGAATCCCAAGATAAAATTGAACTGGGAAAACTCAGAGTACCAGTGGATAACACCTTCAGATCTGAAAAAATTTGAGATAGTGCCCAGTCTTGAAAAGGTACTAGCCAGTTTGTTGTAACTTTTCTACTTCTGTTTTAGTAAATCTTTGTTGTGGAAGCATAATGTAAACACAAGCACCTCCACACATTGTGCATGGTACTGTGTTACCTTTGAGTTGACCAGTTCGTGCATGTATACGAGATGCTTCCTCTGGATCAATTGATAACGCAATTTGTTTTTCCCAGTTGAGGGTCCTTCGAGCTTCAGTCATTTCCATATCCCACTTGATGGCTTTTTCTCTTAGCTTGACAAGATCTCCTGCATGTGCTGCAATTCTATATGCAATCAATCCTGCCTTGACCTCTTCTGCAGTTGGTAGTGCGAGATGTTCTGCAGGTGTAAGATAACACAATAGATCTACACCTTCGCTTGCAGAAATTGCTGCACCAATAGCGCTTGCAATATGATCATGTCCAGAAGCAACGTCTGTTACCAGCGGTCCTAGAACATAATACGGTACTTCTCCAATTAGAGACTTGGCCAGTCGCACATTAGCTGCTACCTCATTGAGTGGAACATGACCAGGCCCTTCAACCATCACTTGCACATCTTTTTCATGTGCCACTTTAGTGAGTCGTGAGATGTTGATCATTTCTTGCACTTGGAGTTCATCATGAGAGTCAAGAATAGAGCCAGGCCTTAGTGCATCACCCAAGCTAAAAGTAACATCATATTTTCTTGCGAGTTCTATGAGATAGTCAAAATGTTCATAGTATGGATTTTCTTTGTCGTATTTTAGCATCCACGCAGCTGTAATTGTGCCCCCTTTGCTGACTATACCTCCATGTCTTTTTACTGCGAGAATACGTTTTGCAATATCCTTTGTAATTCCGGAATGAATTGTAGTATAGTCAACTCCATCTTTTACATTATGTTCAAAAGCATTAAGAAAATCATCTTCTGTAATATCAAGCGGATTCTTGTGTTTTTCTACACCATAATTATAGGCCTCATAAACTGGGACTGTCCCGAAAGCAATTGGTGCCACTTCAAGTAATTTCCTTCGATACATTCCAACATCTCCTCCATCACTTAGATCCATGATTGTGTCAGCATGATATTTTATTGCAACCTGAGCTTTTTTGATCTCTTCCTCAAGATTTTGATTTAATGTAGAATTTCCAATGTTTACGTTTACCTTGGTCTTCATACCTTTTCCTATTCCGACTACTCTAATTTTTTGAGGACGAGAATTATTATGAGGAATGATTATAGAGCCATTTGCAATTTTAGGTATGAGCCAATCCAATGTTACATCTTCATCATGTGCAACTGCCTTCATCTCATCTGTAGCAACACCCCTTCGGGCGGCATTCATCTGTGTACTCAATTTACTATTTTTAGCGAGTAATTGGATTTAAACGTGAGTTTCTAAACACAAGATCATGAATCTATTATCCATTGCGGGCTCTGATCCTTCTTCAGGTGCAGGCATCCAAGGAGATATGAAGACATTTGATGCATTTGGAACATATGGCCTCAGCGTGATCACTGCAGTTACAAGCCAGAATACAAGGAGGTTTCTTGATGTAAAGCCAGTCAGTGCATCAATTGTAAAAAGTCAGATAAAATCAGTTCTTGAAGATTTTCGCATAGAAGCAATAAAGATAGGAATGGTTTACGACAACCAAACCATAAAAGCAATACATGCAGAACTTGAAGGAATTAAAATTCCAATAGTTCTTGATCCTATATTCAAATCTACAACAGGAGGAGATCTTCAAATGAAAGATGCTTTTGTAAATTACAAAAAATTGCTCATTCCCATCTCACATATAATCACTCCAAACATGCAAGAGGCTGAAAAAATTTCAGGCATGAAGATCAAGTCATTAAATGACATGAAAAATGCTGCAAAAAAAATTCAAAAAATTGGAGCAAAAAATGTAATAATAAAAGGCGGACATTTTGTTTCAGGCAAGAAGGTTACAGACATACTGTTAGAAGATAAAAAATTCTATACGTTCTCTCATGATAGACTAAGATTTGAAAATCATGGAGGCGGTTGTACATTTTCAGCCGCACTATGTGCAAATATTGCAAAAGGAAAAAAATTATCAGATGCGGTAGATAGTGCACGTCTTTTCACAGTAAAATCAATGAAAAATGCTACAAGAATCGGAAGTGGTCTGGTCATAGTCTCACATGCAAAAGGAGACGAGATTGAAAATCATTTATCACAAGCCGTTTCAAAATTTTGTTTAATAAATAACATCTACAAATACATCCCAGAATGCCAGACAAATTTTGTATATTCAACACCAAATCCTAGGTTTTTGGATAACATAATGGGGTTAGAAGGAAGAATAGTTAGAACAGGAAAACTTGGAACAGTTGCAGGAGATCTCAAGTATGGAGGATCAAAGCATGTGGCATCAGCAGTATTAGAAATGGCAAGAAAGTTTCCAGCCATCAGATCCGGCTTGAATTTAAGATATGATGGTATGACGATAAAGCGAGCAATCTCAAAAGGTCTGAAAATTTCATCATATGATAGGAATACAGAACCTGCAAAGAACAAAGAAAAGGAAGGCAGTACCGTATCATGGGGCATTAAGAAAGCAATAGCCAGTTTGAGCACACCTCCAGACATCATATTTCATACAGGAGATTTTGGAAAAGAAGCCATGATCCTAGTTTTTGGGAAAACCCCAGAAGACGTGATGCGAAAAACTTTGATGATAATCATATAGAAGATTTTCAACCTTCAACATAAATACCAGAAATTTAGAATAATTTACGTGAAAGCAGTAATTTTAGCGGGCGGTCTTGGTACAAGACTTCAACCTTATACAATATTTCTTCCAAAAGCAATGTTACCATTAGGAGAAAAACCTCTTTTAGAGCACCTCATAGAATGGGTAAAACTCGGAGGGGTTGACTCGTTTGTTCTTTGTGTAAGTTACCTAAGAAAAACAATCGAGGATTATTTTGAAGATGGTAGTAGGTTTGGAGTAAAAATCGAATATGCTGTTGCAAACAGACCTCTTGCTACAGCAGGTCAGCTAAAGACAGCAGAAGAATTCATTGATGATACTTTTGTTTGCCTCTATGGAGATTCAATATTTGATTTTAATTTGAAGAGCATGATAGCAAGTCACCATAAGAAAAAATCATTTGCCACCATGGGATTGTTTGAATACAAGACGAAATTACAGTATGGATTCATAGAGACTGACAAATCTAATAGGGTAAATNAGAGCATGATAGCAAGTCACCATAAGAAAAAATCATTTGCTACCATGGGATTGTTTGAATACAAGACAAAATTACAATATGGGTTCATAGAGACGGATAAATCTGATAGAGTAAAGGCATGGCGTGAGAAACCCGAAGTCAAGGGAAACATCAACATAGGATGCTATGTCATGGAGCCCGGCATATTCAAGTACATACCACCAAACAAACCATATGGCATGGATGATGTAATACGTAGTGCAATAGCAAAGAAAAACAAAGTTGATGGATATCTCATAAAAAAAGGCTTTCTCGATATTGGAGACAAGACTTCCNAGTACATACCACCAAACAAACCATATGGCATGGATGATGTTATACGCAGTGCAATAGCAAAGAAAAACAAAGTCAGTGGGTATCTCATAAAGAAAGGCTTTCTTGATATCGGTGACAAGACTTCATACAGAAGAGCTTACCAGCACTACATCACTAGATTAGGTCGGATCTAGACCAAGTCATGACGACCATCAAGATACGAAAATTACAAAAGNGACTTCATACAGAAGAGCTTATCAGCACTACATCACTAGGCTAGGTCGGATTTAGACCAAGTCATGACGGCCATCAAGATACGAAAATTACAAAAAAAAGATCTATACAATGGGTTTTTACTTTCGCTTGATGCACTTAGAAAATCAAGCCACATCAACCCAAAAAAAGCCAACGTTATTTTTAACAAGATCTCAAAAAATTCGCACCAGATAATCTATGTGGCAGTAGAGAATTCAAAAGTGGTAGGCTCTGCAAGTATTTTGATTGAGCAGAAATTTATTCATGAAGGAGGCAAAGTAGGCCACATCGAGGATGTAGCAGTAAGAAAAGAATTTCAGGGAAAAGGGATTGGAAGCAGATAGTTGTGGCACTCTTAAAATATGCTGAAAAACAAGGTTGTTACAAAACAATTCTTGATTGTGCAGACGAGTTGATTCCATTTTATGAAAACATTGGATTCAAAAAGTATTCTAATTCAATGCGGTTTGATCATCGGTCAAAAAGATAATCTCTTTTTGGCATAGGCTTTACTCTAAACAATAACACACCTATAGCAATAACTGGAATGGCAGTTATTGTAAACACCATAGGAGATGAAGTAAGTTCTGGTACAACATATGCAGGGATTATTTTCACTATCAAAGTATTGACGTAATACATTCCTACAATCGTGACTACCCCGCCAGTGATTAGCAGAGAACCAACTAGTCTTGAACCATATCTACGTGCTAGTACAAAAGATGAACCTGCAAGAACCAGAGCAGGAGCCACACTTATAGAAATGAATTCGCGTATTTGAGAGGAAGGATCAATGTCATGAGTAGGTTGAGCTAGGTATACACTGATAGATATCATTTGAGCTACAAACATTGCAAACAAGCCAAGACTTGCAACAGCCACCCATCTTTCAATTGCCACAATAACTCATCTCTTAATTCAATAAATAAACCAAATGATTGTCTCTAAACTATTCCAACAAGATTTGCAAGTTCTTTTCTACATGCAGAACCAAGTTCTTCAGCAGCCTTTTCAGGAGTCACCTTGTTGAGAAATACACCATATCCACGCTCTAATCCAGACCAAGGATCAGCTTGAGGATAAACTTCAATGTGCCAGTGAATTTGTCTATTGTTCTTCTTCTCTGGTGAGAGATGAAACACCATATTGTATGACAGATTTTTCATAGTATTTGCCAATCCACCCAACGTAGCGCGCAAAATCAAAGATAGATCGTTTATCTCTTTTTGAGTGATTTTAGAAAAACTTGTTATGTGTTTTTTTGGATAAATCCAGAATTCATATGGATGTGATGGTGCCCACGGACAGAAAGCAAGGAATCCTTCTGTTTGAAGTATTTGCCTAGGTCCTCCTGTTTCTGTACCAACAGTCTGACACATTGGACATATTCCTTTTTCATTTAGTATTTTGTGTGCTGCCTCTGCCTCTTGTTCTATTACAGGAGGAATTGTTGAAAATGTTACAATATTGAGATGTGCATGTGTTGTAGAGCCACCTGCTTCTTTTCCATGGTCTACATATATTGAAACATATGTTACACCGCGTTGTGTGTACAACCATCTAAGTCGGTCTTGGATTACTACAAGTACGTTAGACCATTGTTCAGTAGATATACTTGCAAGAGAATCCTTGTGCTTTTCTGAAGCAACTACAACATAATGATACCCATAAGCAGGTTCGCTGTAAAGAGGTCTATCACTGTATGAGTTTTCAGATGTTGTTGTAACAATTGGATTTTTACTTTCAAATACTCTTACAGACCAATTTTGAACATAGTTATCTTCTGTATCTTGAAGTCTTTGCAACATACCATCTTTTGCCACAAGAGAAAGCGTTGATGGATTAGTCATGGATTCATTTCCTGGACAGTAGGGACATTTTTTTGAGTCAACTGGAGAATGATTTTCAGGAGATGTGATTACAAACCTATCAATAGAATAATCCTTCCTTAAATCCCCCATACTGCTAGACTTTGGATCTAGCAATTTAAAACCTTTGCAAAGATCGGAAATAAACGCCAATACCATACCATTTTGACAACAAACAGGTCGTAAGGAGTAATTATTTTGATTAAAAAATTAAACTTAAATTGGAAGATCAGATCTTTGAATTTGTCTCATGTCAACAGCATCATTAAAACGCGATCATGCTTTAATTGAAAAAGTACTAAAATCAATGTGGTCTACCATCCCATTACTCAAATCTGGAACTACAATACCAGAACCAATTTTGAATCAAGTAATCGACTTTTCTTTGAATTTTACAGACGTTTGCCATCATGGAAAAGAAGAAAATTCTCTCTTCCCAGAACTTGAAAAGAAAGGAATGCCAAGAAACTCAGGACCAATTGCAGTAATGTTGATGGAGCATGAAGTTACACGAAAGATAGCAACAAGAATGGAAGCATCTTCAAAGACATACCTGAAAAATGGTGATGCTACACAGTTGATAGTTGATATGCAGGAATACATCAATCACGTAGTACAACACCTTTGGAAGGAAAATAATAGATTATTTGAGATGGCAGAAATGGCACTTAGAAACGATGTAGATCAAGTCAACAAGAGCCTTCAAGATGTAGAAGACACAAAACTCAAGGAAATAGGTAAGACAAGACAGGATTACGAGAATTTTGCAGAGGAATTTACAAAGCAATTCCCACCCCAAGAATAACTAGAATTTTAGTAGAAAATTACCAAAGGACTTTTCTAGTACACATTTATGAGAAAAATATGAATCCAGAACATCTGATATCAAGTTTTTACATACAAAAAAGGAGTATCCAGTCTTGACAGTAAAGACTGGCGATAAGGTCAAGATAGAGTACACTGGAACTCTGGAGGATGGAACAATCTTTGACAGTTCTGCAGACCATGGAAATCCCTTAGAGTTTGAGGTTGGCAGTGGCCAAGTGATAAAGGGATTTGATGATGCAATACTTGGAATGAATGAGGGAGAAGAGAAGCAGTTTAGCATAGANGTTTGAAGTCGGTAGTGGCCAAGTGATAAAGGGATTCGATGATGCAATACTTGGAATGAAAGAGGGAGAAGAGAAGCAGTTTAGCATAGCACCTGCTGATGCATATGGAGAACATGATCCAACTTTGGTTCAAAAGGTACCAAGAGAAATATTTCCTCAAGATGCAGAACTTGTTCCCGGACTGTTGTTTGAGGCGGGACTTCCCACTGGAGAAAAGGTACCTGCCACAATAACTGATGTACAAGGAGGAATTGTTTCAGTTGATTTGAATCATCCCCTTGCTGGAAAAAAATTGAATTTCAAGATAAAAGTATCAGTCATAACATCTTCTTAATTTTTATTTCATAATTTTATTCAATAATTGTAGTTTAGAAAACTGTCTTTTCATCATTGTAATTTATTTCAAAATTTAGATCGCTCAAAAAATCAAGGTTTATGTGTGATGTAGAAAAACTGAGATTTGTAGGGTAAAAATGGATAATTCAGATATTCATATTGTATATGTTCTTCTTGATGGCATAGGTGATTTGCCCCATCCAGATCTGAAAGGTTCAACACCACTAAGTTATGCAAAGACTCCTAATCTTGACAGACTGGCAAGAAATGGCTCCATTGGAGAAGTAATTTCAGTGGGCAAAGGTATAGCCCCTCAATCAGACATTGCTGTTTTCAACATGTTAGGATATAGATTTGAAAATGCACAATATGTCGGAAGGGGGGTAATTGAGGCAATTGGGGTAGGAGTGGATTTTAAGAGCGGTGACCTTGCACTTCGAGGAAATTTCGCTACTGTAAACGATGAAAGAATAATTACAGACAGAAGAGCTGGAAGGAAAATTGAGAAAGAAGATGCTCTTGCAATTGCTCATGAGATAGAAGAAAAACTCAAATTTTCAAATCCAAAGGCATCAGTAGTAGTAGCCCCAACAATTGGACACAGGGTGATTGTAAGAATACGATGTGATGATATGTTTCTAACACCAGATATCAGTAATACAGATCCAGCATATGCAAGAATAGACGGCATGGGTGTTGCCAAAGCAGTAGGTGATTACATGGAGATTGAAAAGTCATTGCCATTAAACGAATCTGATGGTGCAAAACTTTCCGCATCATTTGTAAATGAATTTACAGACAAGTCTCTTCAAATCATGAAAGACAGTCAAATAAATAAGCATAGAAAAGACCAAGGAAAAAAAATGCTCAATTCCATTTTATTACGTGATGCCGGAAACAAATTTCCAGACGTGGTGCCAATAAACAATCTACACCAAATGCAGTTTTCATGCATAGTTGACATGCCAGTAGAAATAGGAATCGCAAATGTTTTGAAGATGAAATCATTTAGCGCAGGGGGTCTTACAGACTATGAGGAAAAAGCACGAGTTGCAGCCAAAGCAATGGAAACACAAAATGCAATTTATGTTCACATCAAAGGACCAGACGAATTTGGTCACGATGGAGATGCGGTAGGCAAGATGCAAAACATAGAAGAAATAGATCAGCGATTCTTTGGTACACTGCTTGACAATATTGACACATCAAAAGTTGCAGTAGTCATATCAGGAGATCATTCCACACCATGCATAAACAAGAGCCATAGTGATGATCCTGTCCCAGTTTTGGTTTCAGGCGATTTTATCAAAAAGGATGGAACTACAAGATTTACAGAAGAACAAGCAAAGAAAGGTAAGATTGGGCTTCTCATGGGAGCCGATGTCATCAAAACAGCAGTAAAGATGATCAAATCATAAATGGTGCCATAGACTTGGAAGATATCATCATTCCAATAACTTGCTGGAACTTGTCTATATCAATCCCATAATACATTCCAGATGCATTGACAAATTTATCCATAGCCCTATTCAAGATTGAAACACATATGTCATTTTCATATTTTTGATAATGAACTAGTGCTGCTGCAACAAGGATTATTCCTTGGACAAGATCTTTTTCTCCTTCATGTGTGTTTTTCCACACACTCTCAAGGACTTCATGACATTCCCAGTATCGTTCATCGTTAAAGTATTGTTTTGCTCGTTTAATGGCATCCTCTTTTTCAATTTTTTCTTCCACAACAGGTCTTGCATCATAGAGTGAACCAATTGTCTCAAATTTTTTTACAATCACATCCAGTTCTTCTTTTTTTACAGACACATCAAACTCTAGATATTTGGTTGATACTCTCATATCTCGTACAATGACATCCATTTCGGAAGTTATAGAGTCAGCTTTTGCAAGTAGTGTTTTAGCATCAATTGGAAGGTAACCCGAGTTGTTCAGGTGAAGCATAAATCTGTCCACGAATTTTTGACATGTTGATTTCTTAAATTGTTATCTGGAAGCAGTTAAGATTTATATGAACTATTAAAAGGACTTGGATTACATGTCAATGATTGAAGTTACACGCGATGTAAAGAATCCCTTACTGTCTAGAAGGGAAATTACATGTAATTTCAAAGGCCTTTCTGGTAGACTAAAGAAACTAGAGGCAGTAGACATGATCTCAAAGAAATTCAATCTAGAAGGAAAAATTGTGATACCAATATTGTTGAAGAACGAAACTGGGAGACCAGTAGTATCAGGAAGTTTCTACGTATATGAAGATGAAAAACTTGCCAAAGAACATCTAAAGACAGCAGTCTTTGCAAGAATTGAAAAGGCAAAAGGTGCAGCTGTAAAACCAGAAGGTGAAGCACCTGCAGAACAAGCAGAGGCACCAAAGGAAGAGAGCAAGTAATGGCAGGAAAGAAAGGTTCAAGCCCAGCAGTATACAAGTATTACAAAGTTTCTGGAGAAAAAGTAGAGAGAGTAAAAAAAGAATGCTCAAGATGCGGCAAGGGTGTATTCATGTCCAACCACAAAAATAGACGAAGTTGCGGCAAGTGTGGTTTTACCGAATTTAATCAATAACTAGTATAGTTTTTTCTTTCTGAGTCGAATGGCTTTTTGTTCTATTTGATCTAGTTTTTGTAAAAGAATTGGATCAATTGTAGTATTTGCTATTGCGGTTGCAGGAATTTTGGCTATGTTTGTATCCATTGTTATGTTTATGACAGGAAAATTCTTTCCTATCCAGAATTTCATTACCTTGTCTTCTAGCTTATAGTCTCTGAATCCCTCTGGAAATTTTTTGGTTATATGCAATAGCAAAGTCTTGTCATCAAATACGGCTCTTGGTTCAGAGAGTCTGGTGTAGAATCCGAATAATTACTCTCAAAAATATTGCTGCTAATTTCGTCTGATACTATATCCATCTTAGATATCTTCCTAATCAATTCCAGATAGTGTAAAAACTCGTGTGCCAAAATTGCATGTATTGTACCTTTGAGGCCATATGCAACAAGTGGTGCGGTGATTTGGATAATGACATTTAGTCTATCATTTGAAATGACAGGAATTGTTCTTGCAAATAATATGCCATAATCAAAAGAGCCGGCAGACGGATGAGATACAACGATAGATGGCTCCACATATGCAAGAGGAAAATTGATTCCTGAGGCTTTCTCGATTCTTTGTATTCCAGATAGTGCTACCTCAAATCTCTTTATGATTAGCGAATGAATCTTGTCAGGAATCAGTCCATTTTTGTGAGCTTCATGCACTCTAAGTAAAGGATCCAACGGAACAAGATTGAATTTGACTATAATAAAAGCTTGACACAAAGATATGGATTTTAGCTAGTTTTACCTAGAACAAAAGATTCGATCAGAATTTGTCATAATTACTCAAAAAATTCAGTTGCCAGTGACTATTTTATGAAAATCAAATGTCGTACACTTGCATACATTTTCAAGCAATATACTCATACTTGGTTCAATGTGGGTTCCAGATACAAGTCGCTTTAGAGGTATTCCACCATCCAATGTCAATAGTGCAGTAAATGACTTGGTATCAATTTTTTTGATCTTGATATCATAGACTCTTTTTTGGTTTTTCCATGGCAGGTTTTCATTCACCGATACAGGCATGTCTTTTAGACTTTCCAACACCTTCAATGATCCAGGAACAAGATCTTTTTCAGTAGACACATCCAGCAATACGTCTGTCTTGAATTTTATCTGCTCAGTTGGCACCTTTGAGATAACTCTCAGGTTCAGGATGGATACACTACCAAGCCTAATTTTTTTTGGCAATACAGTTTTTCTTTTGTGTGGATTTACTAGTTTGACAAAAAATGGCCTTCCATTTCCCAAAACAAGACTAGATTCATCTTCACTTCCTATCCAGGTTATTTTGGCTTGTTGAGCACCAAATTTTTCAAACAAAAACTTGGCAATATGACCTTCTACACTATTGTATCCAGATATACCATGAAAATCACAAGCAAAGCATCCTTTTCCCNTCTTCAAACAAAAACTTGGCAATATGACCTTCTACACTATCGTATCCAGATATGCCATGAAAGTCACAAGCAAAACATCCTTTTCCTTCACATCTATTGCAAGATTCTTGTTTTTGTGGGATTCCTCTTGCTTCTTTTGTATATCTTCCTTGTAGTACAAGTGCTTTTGGTTTGATGTCACATTGATCTTTTTTGAAATCAATTGTAAATACGATGTCAGGATTTTGATAATCAACTCTAGTTCTAGTTCTCTTCCCAAATTGTTTTCCCATCTCTCTTGTAACATCGCTTTTTATTCCTGCAATGCCGCGAAGTTTGAATTTAGAGCGTATTATGTCATCTCTATCCAAGATAGACGGCTGGAGAATTGCACCAATAAGAAATGTCGAGAATTCATATTCTTTTGACATGTCAAGAATTTTGTTCAAGAATACCCCAAGTTCAGGCATCAAGTTCTTGCAGAGATAACATGATTTTGGTTTACTTTGTTTTATGATTTTTCTAATTTTCTCTCCAAGATTTTTATGAGAAACTAGATGCAATTTACTTGCAAACATTCTTCCAATACAATAATCACATAGATGATATTCTCGTAAAATCTGTCTAGTTTCATCAATTACTGCATCCATCTTAGTTTTTTTCAATAGTGTATCAAATAAACAAAGGTGTTTTAATCTTAGTTATGTTATCTACCAAGGATATAATCTTCTGCAGGTTTCTTTATCCAAAACACTGATGGCTTTGGTAGGACATGTTTGTGCAGCATCAAGAATTTTTTCAGAATGTGCCCCATGTTCATTAATTACCCTGGATTTTGGGTTTACCTTTACATTTTTTTCTACTCTAAATACAGAGGGTGCAATTGTTTCACAGCTACAGCATGCGATGCATTTTCCAGGATCAACATTTACAGAAACAGAAATATCATTTTCAACTTGGATATACTCAGTTTCAACTTTAACTTCGGATCGTACTTTTTCATAGTAATCCCAGAAGGTTTTTTCATAACGTCTCCAGAAATCTTGATATTCATTTTCAGCGTATTTTGTATACCTAGTCCAGTCTTCATTTGGATTCCTATCAGAGTGTCTTGCACCCCAAGAATATGCTCCAGAAGTAAATCCAGATCTTTTCTTTGATTCTTTGTCATAGTATTTCTCAGAAGACTTTACTACGTTCTTGTATTCTGCACGCAGTATTTGATAAGCCTCTGTTACCATCTTGAATTTTGTGCTTTCTTGATCTGAAGAATTCTTGTCAGGGTGAAATTGTAGAGCAAGTTTCCTATAGGCTGATTTTACCTCTTTGATTGAGGCCCCTTCTTGGAGACCTAGTGCTTGATAACACTGGTAGGCATTCAACAAGATATTCTACTTTATACCATGCAAGATATTTAGATACATCTTTTTAGAACACTAGCCCAAGCCCATTTTTCTAAGCATGCCTTGCATCTGTCGTCCCTTGGAAGCTTTCATCATGGTCTTTGAATTCTTGTATGCCTTGAGTAGTTCTTTTACTTCATGTTCTGGCCATCCAGAACCTCGTGCTATTCTTTTTACCCTTGATGCATTTATCAAATCAGGATCAGATTTTTCATCCTTTGTCATGGACTGGATGATATAACGCCATTTTTCCATTCGTTGTTCTTGTTGTTCAACTTGATCTTCTTTTACCATGCCAGAAAACCCAGGCATATTTTCCAAGATATTACGCAATCCCCCAGCCTTTGTAGCTTCTTCAATTTGAAAATAGAAATCTTCCATGTTCATTTTGCCATGTGAGATTCTCTTTAGCCTGTCTTCGTTGCCTTCTGTCTCAAGTCTTTTTGCCATATCAAGCAATGCCTGAATGTCACCCATGCCAAGCATTCTTCCCACAAATCGCGTAGGGGAGAACTTTTCAAGATCATCAATTCTTTCACCAGTTCCAATGTACATTATTTGCGCTCCCGTTGCAGCAGCTGCTGCAAGTGCACCACCACCTTTTGCACTACTGTCCAATTTTGTTATTATGATGCCTCCCACTGGAACTGTCTTGTGAAACGCTTCAGCTTGACTAAAACACTGTTGTCCAATAGTTCCATCAATTATCAGCAATGCAAGATCAGGATTTGCAACAGCTCCAATTCTTGTCATTTCATCAAGTAGATCTTTTTCTTCTTTGTGTCTTCCCGCAGTATCTATTAGAATAATATCAAAATTTTGTCCCTCAAAATGTTTTAGTCCATTTTTTACGATTTCAGGCGAATCCTTGTTTCCTTCTTCACCATACACCTCGACATTTGTTTTTTCACACATTGTCTTTAATTGTGTAAGGGCACCAGGTCGATAGGTATCTGCACCAACAACTGCAACTCTATAACCCTGTCTAGTCAAGAGTTTTGCAAGTTTTGAAGTAACTGTGGTCTTGCCGCTACCCTGAATTCCAAGCATAAGGACCTTGTTTACCTTACCAGGCTGGAATACATATTGTTCTTCAGTTCCAAGTAATTTCGAGAGTTCATCATATAGAATTTTTACAATGTGATCTTTTCTAGATAGTCCAGGAGGAGGTGTTTCGTTAAGAGATCTCTCCTCAAGATTTTTTGTAATTTGAAAAACAAGTTTTACGTTTACATCAGACTGTAATAAAGATCTCTGGATATCTTTTGAAAGTTCTTTGATTAGACCTTCATCAACTGCAGAAGAGTTTACTATTTTCTTTAGTGCGGCTCTAAGGCCTGTCTTTAAACCATCTAGCATTGTTTTTCTAAAATGGCTTCGGTTATTTCAAATCTTCCTCTATAGCCATCCCAGATCTTATTTGCCTGTATCACTCCAATAGGAGAACAAAATAGTGGACAGTCAATTACAAACGTTTCAGCTTCGCCACCCTCAAAGGCCAAGTTAAAGCCGTGCTTGGTTGACAGTTTTACAAGTTGTTCTACATCTTGCCGAGTTATTTCTCGGCCTAGCCATGATTGATCTAGACCTGCAGACGTTACACTTGTTATGATAAACTTGAATCCAGATTCCAATAATTCTTGTAGATAATCTTTTTGATCTACGTGCCAAAGCGGTGATATTATTTCCAGTCCCAGATTGTTTCCGATTCTTTCAAAACGTACTCTCTGATAATCACTGAACAGTCCACCATGAACAATACCATCTATTCCAAAATCCTTTTTTGCTTTTTCCAATAGATTTTGTAATTCATTGATTTCAGTTNGAACAATTCCATCTATTCCAAAATCCTTTTTTGCTTTTTCTAATAGATTTTGTAATTCACAGATTTCAGTCTCAGGATCATCTGCACTAGTACTAGATATGATCTGAGGAATTTTCATAGATTTTGCCTGTAACGATGTAGATGTCATGTTTGGATAATGCAACAGATGGCTTTCCTCAGATTTTGGAAATATTGAAACAAGGCATTCTATATCATGTCCTGCTTTCTTAGCCTTGTAGACTGCATAGGTACTATCCTTTCCACCTGAAAAAAGAGATGCTAGTTTCAATTCAAGCTAGTAACAGATCCAGTCAATTAATTTTTTTCCAGTTCAGTTACACGCTTTATACAGTCATTACACAAGGTCAAATTATCCTTAATTGTGATGTCCATATTAGATGCAAGACAGATATGGCACAATCCTTTCATGTATCATACATACAAGTTGTATCGTATAACTTGTTCTACTATTTGAAAAGCCTGGATGCTTCAATACTCATAATCTTCATCATGCGGTCAGTTGGCTTTTCTCGTCATCATCAGCATCCAAACTAACTTTTGATTCTTACTATAATAGTTCTATCCATTACTTTCCAGTACTCAACATCTACGCCTTGCAAAACTTTTTCCTGGATTTCATCTTCAATTTGTTGTGCATCAAAGACTTCAAACGATTCAGAATCCATAATCTGGACACTGGTAGGAGTTTTTGAAATTATAGACCCAACTCTTTTGTCAATGAGTGGAACTTGGACTTGAGCGCTTACAGGTGAAACATGAGAATATTTTTTCTTGTCAAAGATTCCCACTCCCACAATTCTTGCTTTTGCCGCACCGTGTTTTCCCGGTTTACTTGTATCATATTCAACTATTCTACATGGCTCTTCATTTGGACCGCCTACTGGAAGCAGTATGTAAGAGCCAATTTTTAGTGCACCAAGTTCAGACGGTTTACTCATCACCAAAACAGAATTTGGTAGAGTATATAACTTTTCTACTATGGTTTAGATTTTTAATTGATCTCTTGAAAAGAGTTTAGAAATTCTATTTTAGTTTCTCAATTACGGACAGATTAAGAAGACTTGTCATCCCAATTCCTTTTCTTTGTACTTCTTTTCTTGTCTTTTCACAGTACTTGTTATCAGCTTGATGTTTGTTATCACTTGTGACTTCAAGAAATACAAGGTTTCCCTCATATGGAAAAGTGAATTTTTGAGTCTGAGTAGTAGACAGTTTGAGATTTCCAAGATCTGCTCTTTGTACTCTATGACGTTTTGCTACGATGAACCCAAGGTCTGACAGATCAGACAATGTATCACCATATTCAAGATAATAAATTGAAACCAAGTTGAGGTTGTCATTAGTCAACCTCTCGAACAACTCATCATTTTTTGTAAACACAAATGTCGGAGTTGATAGATTACATTTTTCAATCTCACTCATCATTTGCGAGCGGTTTTTGAATCTAGCAAGAAGATAGGTATTGGAGTGGGAAGGAAAGTATGCTCGACCATCTTCAGAAAATGTAGCCGTTGCAAAATACATATCATCTATTGAATCAGATTTTTGAAAAGCATTCCTCAAAGTAGTAAAATCGTTATTTTGTAAATATGGTACACATACATATCCGCCCTCTGACGTAGCCCCCGACACAGTATCGAGAATTTCTTTCCTGTTTATATGTAATTTGATCAGTCAAAAATTTAGCATTATGATCCAAAATTTTTTAAAAAAATTGAATTATCGATAGTTATTTAATACGAAAAAACTGCGTGAGAAACAGTCCCACGCTAGCTCAGCCTGGTAGAGCTTCCGGCTGTAGTGGTTGGCCAGCGGCTAACCGTCATTCAGCCTATCAGGCTTACAGAAACCGGGTTGTCGCAGGTTCAAANTCGCAGGTTCAAATCCTGCGCGTGGGACCATTATCATAAACTTCAAAAAGTCATTTACGTAGATACAGTCCATGTCAGAGGATAAAAATTGGTCTACATTAGATGAAGTTGATCAAAAAATAATTAACATCCTCAACAAGAATGCAAGAACACCTTCAAAAGAAATAGCAAGTGAATTGAGAAATTTTGGCGTAGATGTATCAGATAGAACCATCAGAAAAAGAATTGAAAGACTTGAAAAAAATGGAATCATAAAAGGTTACAAAGCTGTGTTGAGTGGAATTTCCTCAAATGATCAGTTTGAAGCATTGTTCCTCAAACTCAAAATAACAAGATCCATGGAAAACACAACAGAGGCAATAAAGAACTACATCAAAACATTACCAAACTATCTTTTTGTTGCAACTGTAGATGGAGACTGGAATATGATAACGGTACTAAGAATAGAAGGAACTGAAAAAAACCCATCAGCAAGAGTGGTGGAAAAATTCTCTGACCAAATAATAGACTACAAGATGGGTGGGATTCAGATAAAGGATGTCAATCTACTCAACATGTCCATGTTGTTACTTACTTGATTTCAGACAGTTTTGCTGTATCCAGTGCATTCTTTAATTCATTAATTGAGAACGGCTTTTGAACAAATGCAGTAGAACCAAAGCCAATTGTTTTTCTAACACGTGGTGTTGATTTTTCATCAGCAGTTATCAATATTATAGACATGTCAGGTTTTGATTCAAGAAGAGTCTTTGCCACTGCGTCTCCCTTTATGTCTGGTAAATCCATGTCAAGCAATACAATCGGATTTTGTTTTAATTTGACAAGTTTTGTAACAAGACTAATTGCAGATTTGCCGTTTGCCACTGTTTGTATGTCATCATATCCTAATTGTTGCAGAAAACTTTTGAGCCTCAACAAAATTGCTGGACTATCATCAACTACAACAATTGGCCTTTTCTCTTCAACTATTTCATATGTATATTTTTGAGCCTCTTCAAATGCCTTCATTGCATCATCATAGTGTCCTACTCTAAGAAAACACCTGGCAGCACACTGATATGCATAATTTGAATTGTTTTTGTCCTTTTTTGCAAGCTTGAGATAGTACTTGCCTGCTTCTAGGAGTTCATCTTTTCTTTCTTTTCTTTGTCTTGATTTACATTCAGAGGCCAATATGAGATAAACTCCTGCTTTGTAGCTGTTGTTTTTCATCTCCTTTTGAGCAAGATCCATGAACATGTTGTGCGCCGTCATATTTTGATCATTTTTCAGGTAAGTACAAGCTAGATCAAATTTCTCAAGATTCTTTTCCAATTCCAGCAATATACAAGATCTAGTTCAATATTTGATTTGTGTAAAGGAAAACTCTTGACTTGAATTAAGAAAAGAGTAGATAACACACGTATTATAAACAAAAAAAGAGCAGTAACAGAGTGAGCAAGGAGAATCCTAGCGTAGGCATATCGCAGCCACCAGTAAACATCCTGTTTAGTCCTCTTGATGTTTCAAAAAAAGATGTATGGAGCATCGATGTAGTACGCATTCTAGAAATTTTGATCAAAATCCTAGGCCAGGCAGATAAAAAAGATCTCAGAGTTGCAGGAATTGCAGCATTATCATCTGCAATGATACACCGGATGAAGGTGGAGAGTATCTTTGCACTACAAAAGGCAGCCATGGAGAAAAGACCGCTCACTCAGAGAGAAGATGTTGATATCGAAGTCATAAACATGCCATACAGGCACGAGTCTACATATCCAGTGACACTAGATGAATTGTTATCAGTTCTTGAAAACCTCATTGGAACAATAGCAAACCCGCGTTCAAGTAGGCGTCAGTTAGAATTTGAGCCTGTTGAGGCTCCTAATTTTGACGATTATTTCATTTCCCTTGAGAAGATAATAGGACAGTACGAGGAGTTGATAATGAGTAAGATAAAGACGGTAGGATACGGCTCCTTTAAGAGCATAGTCTCAGAACTTGAGCTCATCGACGTAATCAGATGTTTCTTTGCTATACTGTTTTTGGCAAGAGACATGAAAGTGGATCTTGAACAGACAGAAGACGATATTATAGTCTCAATGATAAAATAGAAATTTACAATCAGATCAACACTAAGTAGGAATTTCATTTAAGTATACTCCAACCTACCTTGATGTGGTAAATGGGAAAGATAGAAGACGATGATGCAATGGCAAGACTAGAGGCTGCACTATATTCGGCAGGAAGACCTCTAACTATAGAGGAATTGATCAAGGCATCTGGAACAGAGTCTAGAACCAAGACCTTGGCCCTAATGACAAACCTAGTGAAAAAGACAAAGACTGTCTTTAAGGCAATAGAGGTTGCCAGTTTGCCAGATGGGTCTTATGTATTTCAGCTAAAGCCAGAGTTTAACACAGTAATTAGAAAATATGCATCAAAACCACTTTTGCCTACAGCCACACTCAAGACATTATCATACATTGCATACATGCAGCCTGTCTCTTCAAAGAGACTAGTAGAGGTAAGAGGATCTGGAGTATACATGCATCTGAAACTATTGCACCAACTGGACTATATCGAACATCAAAACGTTGGAAGGCTAAAGATTTACAACACTACTGAAAAATTCCAGAAATATTTTGGCATACAGGGGGACAAAGATCTTCTCAAACAGAAACTCTTTACAAAAGTAAGAATTCCAACTCAAGCCGTAATACAACAGTCCCAAATATCTGCCGAACCTTTGGCTCAACCAAGTCAATAATTGGTCCAAAAATAGTGACTCTANCAAATATCTGCCGAACCTTTGGCTCAACCAAGTCAATAATCGGTCCAAAAATAGTGGCGCTGCCTGTAAATGGTATAAATTAGAGTTACTTTATCGAATCAACATGAAGAAATCTGTGGAAAATCTTGCAACAAGTAAGATTACTGGTGGTAGAAGATATCCACTAAGATCCAGACGAAAATATGAAATCGACAGATATTCGGTAGAGGCAGTACCAGGCGAACAGGTAACTGTAACACGTAAGACCAGAGGAGGAAATCAGAAGACTTCATTGAAGACAACAGATCTTGTTAACTTGACTGTTCCAGGTTCCAAAGTTAAGAAACTAAAAATTCTCAAGGTGTTAAAAAATCCATCAAACAAAGACTATGAAAGACGTGGAGTAATTTCCAAAGGTGCAATATTAGAAACAGAAGCAGGTCAATGTAAGGTAATTTCAAGACCTGGTCAAGACGGCGTAGTAAATGCAATCTTGATAAAGTGATAAGATGAAGGATTACGAACATGTCGTAATCTGGCTTGATTATTTCAACAAAACTATCTCAAAGAAAATGGGTAGAAGAGTATCTCGTGAAAAGAGCATATTTGATCCGTCTCTGAATGAATTAATTGTTGCATCAAAGGCAGCAGGGTTAGAGCCCACAGAGACAAATGATCAAGTAAGATTTCCAAGAAGACCATATGTAAGGTCTGGATATATCACACTTGCAAAAGCCCAGCCAAAATCCAAAATGATTTCTGCAATTTCTGAGAAGCTAGTTTCAAAAAGAGCCAAACAGTCAAAGTAAATATCGTTTATAGCTTGCAGCTAAAGTAATTTTGACAGAACTCTATTGATACGAGTATTTGGTTGAGAATTCAATTGCAGGAGGTAGGCGAAGTATTACATCTAGCGAGTAGCGGTAGAGTCATCATTAGACTCACAAAACATCTAAGAGACAACCAGATAGTCGTAGACAGTTCTGGAGTCAAAGTCGCCAAAGTATCAGAAATGATAGGTCCTGTTGATGCACCATATGCGTCGGCAGTTCCGCTTACCAACAATATCAAAAAACAAATCGGAAAGAAGGTTTTCATCGTCGAAGAAACTCCTGTGATGAGACCAAAACGATTCAAAGGAAATAGAAGAAGATGACCACAATAACAGAATTACAAACAAATTGCCCGGAATGTCGTTCTAATCTAATTGACGACGTTCACAGTGGCGAGAAGATTTGTTCTGGCTGCGGATTGGTCGCAATGGAACAGATGCCAGATTATGGAACTGAATCAAGAGCAACAAATCCTGAAGAAAAAATGAAGTTGACAAGAGCATCAGGACAGACAAGTTATGCACAACATGACTTGGGAATCAGGACAGAGATTGCAATGGGAACAAAAGACTTCAGTGGAAGAACAATATCAAGTGATGTTGCAAATCAGATGTACAACCTAAGAAAATGGCAGACTAGGATAAGGGTTGCATCTCCAGAAGAACGAAGACTTGCAAATATACTAGCAAAGATAGGAGAAACATGTCATGCCCTGTCATTGCCAAGAAACGTTATCGAGTCAGCATCCATGATATATAGAAACTTCCAGGGACAGGCAGACGCAAAAGGCAAGTCAGTTGCGTGCATGTCGGCTGCAACAATTTACATGGCATGCAAACAATGCGATGTTGTAAGATCCCTTGACGAGATCTGTGCTGCAACAGGAAGTTCAAAGGAAGAAAAGCTCAATGTCAAACTAACGGCAAAATACTATAGAACACTGGTCATGGAACTTGGTTCCAAAACAGCACCGGTTGTAACTCTTGAAAAATACATATCAAAAATAGCAAATCTGGCAAAGCTTGAAGTTCGTGTAGAAAGACTTGCTGCTGAAATTGCAGAAAAGACATCTGATCACAGTCTTGCAGATGGCAAGGCACCAAATGGGTTGGCTGCTGCATATCTATACATAGCATCAACCCTCCTGGGACAGAGCATCCTTCAAAGAGATGTCTCAAGTGTTGCAGGAATAACAGAGGTCACCATAAGAAACAGATGCAAGGAAATTCTCACAGCATACAAGATGAAAGTGACATTACGACAGTCGTTAGTTAAGAACTAACCCTTTTTCTTATTTTTATTAAGTCAGGATTTTAATTTGCCATGGCAGTTTTTGCCAGGTAATTCAGGTTCACTAGAGAGAGACATGCAGTATGCTGTTGTTGGAGTGTTTCTTTGCTGCACAACCTACATATTTTTTGTATTGTTTTTCTACAATGGCTGCACCACAGATGTTTTGCAAGTTCTCCTCCACAGATTCTGCAGCTCTCATCTGGCATTAGACAATCACAACATATGATAGGCAGATCGTTCATTTTAGCAAAGTGCAAATAGTTTCNATAACCTACATATTTTTTGTATTGTTTTCCTACACTGGCTGCACCACAGATGTTTAGCAAGTTCTCCTCCACAGGTTCTGCAGCTCTCATCTGGCATTAGACAATCACGATATATCATAGACAGATCGTTCATTTGAGCAAAGTGCAAATAGTTTTCGTATACCACCATAGAATCTTTGTTAACAATATAACAAATGTCTGGCACTATATGCAACAAAAATATGATATGACAAATAAATTTAGAGAAATTAAAAATAAAAAGAAAAGGATTGTGTCCTTATTGATATGCCCAGAGCTGTTGGCCATTGAATTTTATTTCAGAAATACCCTTCTTGTCTAAGTCTTGTACTGCACTTGGTAGTGGTACATACGATAGTTTTGCCGAGTATTTTTGGCCGTCTGTTACAAACCAGTAGAGCATGTGTACAAGATCCTGTGCCTTTTGTTTATCCATTCCCTTGAGTTGTTCAAGGTTTGAATTCACCAGTAAATAGGTGAATGTGGCAATTGGATATGCATTTGCTCCAGGTGCATTATTGATGGATACATTACTCCACACTCCATCTGCTGATGGTAGTGTAGATATTGCTCCTGCCGCAGCTGCTGCAGTTGTGTCTACAGTAGCGTCAAGAAATGCAGTCTTGTCGTGGTTCTGAATATAGGCATACGTCATAGTGATGGATCTAGGACCAGTAATCGCATTACCAGTTAGACTTGCCATCTTGTTAGATTTGGCATATGCCAATTCAACATATCCTATAGATTCAGGAACTTTCTTCACTATTGCAGCTACTCCAGCATTACCAGAG
>NZ_RCMC01000230.1:330-1951 GCF_011319475.1 Candidatus Nitrosotalea sp. FS | reverse complement strand
TGATAAAAGACTGGTACAAGGAAGTAGACAAGTTCACACCACAAGATCTCAAAATAATTGCATCAGAGCCATTTGATGAAAACTCGTTTAAAAAAGAATATGGAATCAAAAAATTTGTAGGAAACAAGAAAGGCGTTGCAATAAAAAAAGCTCTAGTTGGCGAACCAACATGCAACATTGCAGGATTCACATCAGGGTATGAAGGTCCTGGTGCAAAGACGGTATTACCATCAAAGGCACTTGTAAAAATTGATTTCAGACTGATACCAAAGATGGATCCAGAAAAACAACTAGTCCGACTGAAAAGACATCTCAAGCAAAACGGTTTTGGAGATATACTTGTAACCAAGATTCACGGAGAAGCAGCTGCAAGAACAAGACTGTCTGACCCCTTTGTCAAGACAGTCAAAAAGGCAGCAGACGAGTCCTTTGGCACATCAATTCTTAGTGTCTCGTCGGCAGGTACAGGACCAATGTTCTCCTTTGTCAAATTCCTACATTCTCCATGCATTGCAGTGGGGAGCACCTATGTGTTTGCAAGGATACATTCTCCAAACGAATTTGCAAGAATTGATCTTTTGAAAAAGACAACAAAGTGCATGTGCAAGATAATACGAAATTTTGCATCCCAGTAGATTTTTTCCAAGAATCTTCTCAGATCTTCTTGATCTATAGCAAATTACACAGAAAGGCCTTTATTGTGCTCATTTTGCAATTCAAACATGGCTTACATGTACATGCCGGGAGCTACTGCGGTCGGTATTACATATGACGGCGGTGTCGTCATGGCAAGTGAGAGAAGAATCTCTTATGGTAATTTCGTGGTAAGCAAGACTACAAAGAAGACCTTCAAGATTACAGACTTTGTTGGCGCATGCTGCGCTGGAATGGTTGCAGACATGCAGGTCTTGGCAATGCAGATGAGGGCAATGACCAAGATAAGAAAGATGGAACTCAAACGTGAAATTCCTCCAAACTCTGTAGCAAAGATGATGTCAACTTTGATGTATGAAAGACGATACTATCCTCTATTGACTCAGGTCATAGTTGGAGGAGTAGATGGCGAAGCAGTAATTTACACACTGGACCCACTAGGCTCAGTCTTACCTGATGATTATGCTTCTGTCGGAACAGGTGCAGAGATGGCACTTGGAGTCTTGGATACTGAATTCAAACCAAAGATGAGCGAAAAGGATGCAGTAAACTTGGCAGTAAAATCAATCAAGTCTGCAATAATGAGGGACAATGCAAGTGGAGACGGAATTGATGTCCTCGTTGTTGACAAGAACGGAACAAGAGAGTTTACAGCAAACTAGTTACTTTTTAATTAATTTTGCAGCTTCCCAATACTTGTCAGAGATGTAATGCAGATTTTTCACAACCTCTCCTTTTGTTATTGTTGACATTTCTGCACTTGATACAAGTGCCTTGCCTACTGCCAAAAACTTGCCGTGAACTTCTTCTACGACGCATATGATGTCGTCTTTTTGAAACTCGGTGAATTTTTTAATTCCAGGTCGCATGACATTTGCACCGTTACAGACAAACTTGATTGCACCTGCATCAACTGTTGCTTTTGGAAATTTCTCAAGCAGAACTGTCTCTGAAAGAAATGGAAGAT
>NZ_RCMC01000230.1:0-303 GCF_011319475.1 Candidatus Nitrosotalea sp. FS | reverse complement strand
TTGGTATCTCAATGTGCCACTGCTGGGCCATCTTGTCTAGAATGACAGAGATGTCACTCTTTGAGAGGTTATGCGATTTCAATTCTTGACATTTCCTGTTTGATATCTAGTAAATCCCTTAAAATGGAACTTGCTNTTCCTGTTTGATATCTAGTAAATCTCTTAAAATGGAACTAGCTGTCTCAATGCCTCCTGCACCGCGACCAATTATTGTCTGCTGCCCCGAGTGTTCTGAATTGAACGTGATGGCGTTCAACGTTCCATTGACACACAATGGATCGTCAAGTGGTACCTCCTTTGGTG
>NZ_RCMC01000006.1 GCF_011319475.1 Candidatus Nitrosotalea sp. FS | reverse complement strand
TCTATACTAGAATCTTCAAATAACTCAAACCAATCTCAAGATATCATGAGTACATCAAAAGATAAGATAGAATTCAAAATGTTAGATNGTCCACAAGGTCCACAAGGGCAACAAGGAATTCCAGGTGAACAGGGTCCTAGAGGTCCACCTGGTCCACCAGGTGATAAGGGTCCAACAGGATTCTCAGAACAAGAACGCGCATTGATAACACAACTACTTGAGATCTTGTCTTCGAAAAATGTCCTGACAACTGAACAGCAAATAAAACTGATGAGCTTTCTATACTAGAATCTTCAAATAACTCAAACTAATCTCGAGATATCATGAGCGCATCAAAAGATAAAATAGAATTCAAAATGTTGGATCATCAACGAGTTGGAGACGAACATGTCACTTTCAAGCTTGAAGATGGAACCATGGTCAAAGTAAAAGTTGATCTTGACAGAGTTGGTATTGCAACAAACTACAAAAATCCTGATGGTACACCGCACTATGCAGTCAATGCATCGCTGAAGCTATCGATAATTCCTAATGAAAGAAAATTTTTCGTAGAACCTGATGCAGTTAAAGGAAAATCTCCATCTCCACCAGGTCAAATGTTTAGCTAAAATATTACAAATTATCGCTCGCAAGAAGCGATAATCTGTTTAAAATTTTATCTTCGTCTTTTTGAAGCTGTTCTCTTTGCTTTTCGTGAAGCTGATCTCTTTCTTGGAGCAGCTCGTCTCTTTGGAGCAGATCGCTTTGCAGCAGATCTTCTTTTTGGAGCACTACGCTTTGGAGCAGATCGTCTCTTTGGAGCAGATCGCTTTGCAGCAGATCTTCTCTTAGGAGCTGATCTTTTTTTAACAGCTCTTGTTGATCGTTTTGCCATTGCACAATTGTTGTATTTACTTGTTTTTCTATTGTAGCACTTAAGAAAATTACACTAAATGATGAGTAATATAGACACAATTTTTTACACAAAAATTAATTTTTTGTTAAAAAATTTAGTATACTGATTCTGCAGATGGTCTTCTTCCTTGCAACCATGATGTCTGTCCGCACTCTGTGCATTTGTATTGTCTTCTCCGCTTGTATGTTGCCATGTTTGGCATGAAAATAATTTCTTGTTTTGTTTTTGTAAAACATTTCTTGCACCATCTGTATTCAGCTTCTTCCATTGTATACAACAAAATGTTTTTGACACAAAAGAGTTTTTGCTATTTTGCCTTGATTATGGTAAGAACATCTTNTTACACTCTTGCCCCAGACTAGTGCATATCTGAAATCTTTTTTGAGGTCACGGTGGAGCTTGTTACATACATCTAGCACGCTTGACTTGTTTCTTATTATCAAAGGTTCCTTGTAGTCTGTCTCTCCTCCTTTCGGTCTCATGTAAACTCTGATAAAATCAAGTCTCTCAAATATTGCATCTTTTAACGCGTTTATGTTGATATCCGAATCTGCAGATATTGGAACAAATTTTGATTTTGATTTTTGTTGTAATTCATTTACAAACCCTTGATTTACAAGATCAATTTTGTTCATTATTGTAAGGGACTGGACATAAAACTTGTTGCCTGATATGTAGTCTGTCAACTGGTCTGCATCGACATCTTCTCGAACTAGAACTCTACCGTTGTTCATCCCGTACAATCTAAGTATGTCTTTCATTAGACTTATTGACATTTTAGTAAGCGGAACCTGTTGACTGACTGCGNCTCTAACTAGAACTCTACCGTTATTCATCCCGTACAATCTGAGTATGTCTTTCATTAGACTAATTGACATCTTGGTAAGTGGAACCTGTTGACTGACTGCAATTCCTCCATCGCCTGTCTTTTCAATCACTATATCTGGCGGTCTCTGGTCCAATCTAATTCCAATGTTTCCAAGTTCTGTTCTGATTACATCTTCAAGATATGGTTGGAAGACATCAAGTATTATCAATACCAAGTCTGCACTTTTTGCAACTGCCAAAACTCTTTTTCCAAGACC
>NZ_RCMC01000091.1 GCF_011319475.1 Candidatus Nitrosotalea sp. FS | reverse complement strand
ATTGATGATGTCTTGTTTTGCTAACAGTTCTTGTGCTTCTGTTATTGCACCATCAAAAATAGTTGGGTCAAACCCAAGCTCAGATAATTGTGATCTGATATTTGCAGCAGTTGCTCTTGCAGCCAAAACATTTGGACTCTCTTTCATTCCAGGTGCTGGACAGATGTCCATGTCAAGATTTATGATTCGAATTTTTTCATTTCGTAATTCCTCAAATACGCCGTCTTGGAGTTTTCGTGAGACAAGGGCAACCACATCAAGTCCGATCTTGGTTAGTTGTCCTAATGCGATTCCAAAGTTACCTGAAGTTGCCTCAAATATTGTCTGTCCGCTTTTGAGTTTTCCTGTAGCAATGGCGTCATGGATTATGTTTACTGCAGGTCTTACCTTGATGGAACCTGCAAGCAAGTTAGAATCATACTTGCCAAAAATTTTCAGATTTTTATCATCTAAATTAACATTAAATTCTTTTTTTGCACATTCCTTCAAATCTTGTGTGATGTCAACAAGCGGTGTTGCGTTGACCACTTTACCATCTTTGTTTTCTAGATGGGGAATCTTGCTCCAGATCTCTCTTTCAAAACGCTCAAGTAAATTACTGTCAATATTTTGTCCCATTTTGTCTTCAAAGCTTGATGGGCAAAATGATCTTATAAATCGTATACCAACTTTCCCACAGTGTTTTAGGAGATTCCATGCGGGAAAATCCACTCATCCAATCTTGTCAAACTTTTGAAGACTCTTCCACAGGTACCATGTTGCCACGCTTCTGTATGGTCTCCATCTGTCGCCAAATTTTTCAGTCTCCTTGGGCTTTGGCATCTCTTTTAGTGAAAATGCCATCTGCACACCTCTTCGCAAGCCAAGATCTCCTACGGGAAATACGTCCATTCTTCNAGAAGATCAAAAACATCTCAGCTGTCCACCTTCCAATTCCCTTGACCTGGGTCAGCTGAGCTATCACATCCTCGTCACCCATCTTTGAGATTGCTTTCATGTCCAGTTTTCCAGTCTCCACATGTTTTGCCAGGTCCTTTAGGTACTCTACCTTCATGCCAGACAAGCCAACTGTACGAAGTTTGGATTTTCTTGTGGCAAGAACCTTCAGCTGCTGTTGGAAATTTTGGATACAACGCCTTGAATCGCTTGAAGATTGCATCTGCAGCACCTGTTGCAAGTTGTTGGGAAATTATTGATTCTACAAGCACTGCAAAATACTGGCTTTTTTTCTTTAACTGAAACTCACCAACGGTACCAATGATATCACCAAGCACAGGATCTTTTCTAAGAAATTTTACTGCATCGTGTTGTTATTTCTAGTTTGGTTCCGGATGTATTGTAACTATGGCATTTTTTATCTGGGCCTTGATTTTATTTTCTATATTGGAAACAATATCGTGCACTTCTTCTATTGTAAGATCTTTTTCAAACGAGCAGTCAATGTCCACCTTGAATATGTCCTGCAGGTGTAATGTTATCACTCGCCCAATTTTTTTTACCTTGGGATATTCTTTTATGATATTTGCCACTTGCTCCTCTATTGTTATATCCTCTACAGGAATGCTTTCTGGAATTGAGATATACGGCTCTAGGTGTATTGTAATATGATTGACATTTGAGACAGATTTTTTTATCTGGGATTCAATCTCATCTGAGACATTGTGTGCATCCTCAAGTGACATGTTTCTGTCAACTAACACATGAAGGCTGATGAATACACCATTTTCTGCAGTAAAGGAGCTTACATTGTGAATGCCTTTTACTCCTGGTACCGATGATGAAACTTTGTTTATGATGTAATCTGCAGGGACATCTTTGAGAGTCGGCTCAAAGTGAACGGTGACATTAGAATGTGCAATTGCGTTTTTGATGTTCTTTTCTNATGAAACTTTGTTTATGATGTAATCTGCAGGAACATCTTTCAGCGTTGGCTCAAAGTGAACCGTGACATTAGAATTTGCAATCGCATTTTTGATGTTTTTTTCGAC
>NZ_RCMC01000277.1 GCF_011319475.1 Candidatus Nitrosotalea sp. FS | reverse complement strand
GAATAATTTGTTTTTCCCATTGCACCAAACATTGGTCGATAGTAGACTGGCTCAGGTGTTGGAATTGATGCGTTAGGATCTCCCATTAAGGAATAAGCAATAAAACCTCCTTTTATCACAAGTCTTGGTTTTACACCAAAAAATTCTGGAGACCACATTACAATATCAGCTAACTTGCCAGGCTCAAGAGAACCAACATGATANTTACACCAAAAAATTCTGGAGACCACATTACAATATCAGCCAACTTACCAGTTTCAATTGAACCAACATAATCAGAGATTCCATGTGTTATGGCAGGATTGATAGTAAGTTTTGCAAGATATCTTTTTACACGAAGATTATCATTGTCTCCTATTTCATCTGGTAATCGACCAGACATTTTTTTCATTTTATCAGCTGTTTGCCATGTTCTGATTCCTACCTCTCCAACTCTACCCATTGCTTGACTATCAGAAGAATACATGCTCAGTGCACCAATATCATGTAAGACATCTTCTGCAGCTATTGTTTCGCCTCTAATTCTTGATTCTGCAAATGCCACATCCTCCCTTACAGAAGAATTCAGATGATGACAAACCATCATCATGTCTAGGTGTTCATCAAGAGTATTGACTGTAAATGGTCTTGTTGGATTTGTAGAGGAAGGAAGAATATTCTTGTTACCTGCTATTTTCATAATATCTGGAGCATGTCCTCCACCAGCACCTTCTGTATGATAGGTATGGATTGTTCTTCCACCTATTGCATCTATTGTATCGTCAACAAAACCACACTCGTTTAGTGTATCTGTGTGGATAGCCACCTGAGTGTCAGTTTTATCTGCAACTTTTAATGCTGCATCTATAGTTGCGGGCGTAGTACCCCAATCTTCATGCAGTTTCAAGCCGCAAGCTCCTGCAGCAATTTGTTCCATCAATGCAGGTTCTAGTGAGTCATTTCCTTTCCCAAGCAGACCAAAATTTAGAGGCAATTCATCAAGTGCTTCGAGCATTCTGTGAATGTTCCAAGGACCAGGAGTACATGTGGTAGCTTTTGTACCATCAGCAGGACCTGTTCCACCACCAATCATTGTAGTGGTACCGCTACAAATTGCATCTATTGCCTGCTGTGGTGCAATAAAATGGATATGGGTATCAATTATGCCAGGAGTACATATGATGTGTTCACCTGCAATTATCTCAGTATTTGCAGATATGACCATGTCAATTCCATCCATAACATTTGGATTACCTGCTTTTCCTATTCCAAATATCAATCCATTTTTGATACCAATGTCGGCCTTGACAATGCCAAGAACTGGATCAAGAATAGTTGCATTTGTTATGACAAGATCTGGAGAATTTTTACTGGTGACACCGCTTGCTTGTCCCATTCCATCTCTTGCGCTTTTGCCACCACCAAAAACTATCTCATCTCCATAATTTTGAAAATCTTTCTCGATCTCAATTATGAGATCAGTATCAGCAAGTCTGATCTTATCACCTTTGGTAGGTCCATAAAGATCCACGTATTGTTTTCTAGGAATTACCAGTGTCATGTCTTATCACTATCCTTNGTTGACAAGTCCATTGAATCCATAAACTATTTTCAAGCCTCCAAATTCTGTCAGTTCTATCTCCTTTGTATCCCCTGGCTCAAATCGCACTGAGGTGCCTGAGGGAATATTGAGGTGACACCCATAAGATTTCTGGCGAGAAAAAACAAGGGCCTTGTTAGTTTCAAAGAAATGTGTATGAGAGCCTACCTGTATTGGCCTATCTCCAGAGTTGCTGACCCTGACCTTTACTGTTTTCTTGCCTTTATTTGCAATAATTGGTATATCATTTAGGAAATATTCTCCTGGAATCATTACATCACACTATTGGATCATGCACCGTGACAAGTTTGGTTCCATCTTCAAAGGTCGCCTCAGTTTGTACTGTCTTGATTAATTCTGGTACGCCCGGCAATACATCATCTCTTGCCAAGACTTTTCTTCCAGAGCTCATAAGCTC
>NZ_RCMC01000207.1 GCF_011319475.1 Candidatus Nitrosotalea sp. FS | reverse complement strand
TAATTGAATCAATAAACATTCCAATAAAGAAACTTTCTTGATTATTATTTTCAGACTTTCACAGGTCTGAACCCCTAATTTTGAGTANATAAAGAAATTGTCTTGATTATTATTTTCAGATTCTCACAAGTCTGAACCTCTAATTTTGAGTGTAATCATCAATTGATCGAATGTGTCCTCATCACAAGCGGGAAGTGAATGGAAACTTTCTGCGGCGTAAAATAATCAGGTTATTAGGGTGAAACCTAACACCTTTCCCAATTTTTTATTTTGAATATTTTAAAATTATTTATCTATGATGAGCAATACATCAGAATGTGAACAGGACACAAATCATCATACTTGTNATCATACTTGTAGCAATTGTGATATCAGCAATTAGCTTGGGATTCGCAATTTCAACCATGTCGATTTTACAAACGTCGATACTAGATCAAAGAACTATAAACAATGATCAATCACAAATGATAAAGATTCTCACATCTCAATTAAATTCTAGTCAACAAGCTATAGAAAATCAGCATAATGTCATTGTCCAACTCAATAATAGCATAACATCTATCTCAAATGAAAGTAAATCGTTGGAAGACAGGATTGCATCATTAGAAAATAGGGTTACATCATTAGAACAAAGATTACAGTCAAACTGCGAAATTCCAGTGGGATGCCCACCACCAATACCGCAAAAGCCTGTATCCTTTCCAGGTGTTGTAAAATTCTATAATGTTGCAGGTGGAGGTGGAGAGATAGACAACCGTGTCTTCAAGCATCTCCCATCAACGTTGTCTTCAACTGGATGGAGTGCAGATTTTGATTACAAATTTACAGCTTCTAGTATGCAAAGAAGTTGGATATTCGTTCTTTCTGCCACATCAGATGATCCAGCTAAGCAAGACTTTGCACATATCATAATGGTTGAGCATGGTTTTAATGCAGACCAATTAATGATAGACCGCAGTTGGACAGGTCCCAACGCCACTTCATCTACAGGAATTTCAATATCTCCAGATACACAATATTATGTTCGGCTACAAAGAGCACCAACTCAACTGGAGTTAAGTGTATTTTCCGACCCAGCCAGAACAATTAATGTGAAAGGTTCTCCTGTAACTTTGAATATTTTACAATCCGATTATAACAATAATTTGAATTTCATACAACATGACGGATGTACTCCATGCGGATCTGGAAGAACGTTGACCGCAGAGATTGATAATACCAAAATATACGAGACAGTAGAGGATGCCACTAGCATCATCTTTCAAGATGATTATTCATCTAGTGCCGGTTGGACACAAATAGGATCGTCGATAGCAGTTAATGGAACGTTTGTACCTACAACTCAATTCTATGATAATTTGATAACAGGTAGAACAGGGTAAGAATAATCTCAAATTTTTCATAATTAAAATTCTACTCCACCTAAGATTTGAGTCCTGTAAAGACTTAAACTCTCATGGTCTGAACCCAGAGTCATTATTTCTTAGAAAAATAAAAAGAAAGGGATGGTTAGAAATTACTTCAAGTCTGGCAGCACTTTGGTATGCTCGATCTGTACTGAATCAAGATCGTGTGGATGCAGTCCGAGCAACTTGAGGATTGTCGGTGCGACCTGAGTCGTCTCGACCCAGTCTCCATTTGAGCCTGGTTTTACCATTCCTGGTGCATAGACGAGGATTGGAACATCACGGTCGCCTGGATTATCGCCGCCGTGCTCTGCAATCTTACTGCCGCCAGTGTAGACTACACCGACCTGGACTTGCCCTAATACGTCTGGATGACGTGGGTCGGAGTTTGGCACGCCGAAAAAGTCAGCAACTGCTTGGCCTGCGTAGATCTGAGCTAGACCTGAATGTGGCACAGAAACGGTTGTACCGTTATAGGCCTTGCCCGGTGCGCTGTGATTCCACAGATAGCTCTTGACAAAGTCTGCAGCAGGCTGCGTATTGACTGACAAGTAGCTCTGCCATAGGTCATCGTCGGTTCCTGCAACTATCAGAGGTGTGTTGGATGATTATCGACATACCATTTGAGGTC
>NZ_RCMC01000102.1 GCF_011319475.1 Candidatus Nitrosotalea sp. FS | reverse complement strand
AGATTAAATGATGAATTTAGACGGTAGTACTTTCTGTCCGGTGCTCCAAATTTGCTTTTCTCACCATAGGCACTAACAAAGCCAGTATCTTCCAATGTTTGCATGTGGCGCAGCATGGCCTGCTGTCCAATTCCTATCTGTTTTGAAACTTGGTTAAAATACATCGGTTCATCAGAAAGAGTTGACAGAATATCTCTCCTGGTCTTGTTTCCAAGTACACGGAAAATTGNAAATTGAGTCTATTTGATTTTGCATGTCCATTAAAAAAAAGGGAATTACATATCCATTCCGGACATGTCCCCACCTGGGCCTCCATAACCTCCAGGTTTTGGCATTTCTCTTGATTTTGATGCCGCAATCACGTCGTCGATTCTTAATATCATGCAAGCAGTCTCTGTTGCTGCATTTATGACCTGTTCCTTGACAGCAAGCGGTTCATAGATGTCTCTTGTAGATAGATCGCCAACCTTTGCAGTGATGACATCAATTCCATAGGTTGCCTTGCCAGATGCACTCTTGGAACGCAAATCCACTTGAGTGTCAAGTGGATCCATTCCAGTATTTTCTGCCAAGACTAGCGGTATGGTTTCTATCCCGTCTGCAAATTTTTGTGCAGCTAACTGTGACCTGCCTTCAAGAGTGTTAGCCCACTCTCTTATCTTGTGAGCAACGTGAGCCTCAGGTGCTCCTCCGCCAACGACAATTTTTGGATACACAACGGCATCTTTTACTGCCATCAGTGCATCATGAACAGATCTCTCTGCTTCATCCACTATTCTTTGAGAGCCCCCTCGTACAAGAATGCTAACAGCTTTTGGATTTTTGCAGTCTTCCACAAATACCCATCTGTCTGTCTCTACAAATCTTTCTTCTACCAAGTTGGCAGCCCCAAGATCATTGGCAGTAAGCTCTGTAACATTTGAGACGATTCGTGCTCCTGTTGCTTTTGCAAGTTTTGTCATGTCGCTTTCTTTTATTCTTCGCACTGCCAAGATTCCAGCCTTTTGCAAGTAGTGCTGTGCCATGTCGTCAATTCCTTTTTGACACAGTACAACATTTGCACCAGACTGTGTTATCTTGTCAGTCATTTTCTTTATCATCTTGTTCTCTTCGTCAATGAATAGTTGCATCTGGTCTGGAGAATTGATATTGATCTTTGCGTCAAACTCTGTCTTTTCTATCTCCAAAGGAGCATTGAGAAGTGCAATCTTAGCATTCTCAATCCTTTTTGGCATTGCACCATGTACGACTTCCTTGTCAAGCACAATTCCTTGGATGAGTTTTGTGTCCCGGATTGAACCTCCGCTCTTTTTCTCAACCTTGATGTTGTCGATGTCTACTTTGTATTTGTCTCCTAATTTTTCTGCGACTGCCAAGACGGAATCCACTACCACATCAGCTAGTTCAGATGAGTTTGTTGAAACCAGCTTTGATGCAAGTGTTGTGGTAGCAATCTTTTTTAGATATTTTTTGTCCCTAGGATCTATCAAAGTTGCTACCTGTCGCAACACTTCGATTGCTTTCTCAGACGCTTTCTTGAAACCGTCTACGACTACTGTGGGATGAACATTCTTGGTCACTAGTTCTTCTGCTTTTTCTAGTAGTGCACCTGCAAGAACTACGGTTGATGTAGTACCGTCTCCAACTTCATTGTCGGTAGATTTACTGATTTCCACCATCATCTTGGCTGCGGGGTGCTGTACATCAATCTCTTTTAGGATTGTCGCACCATCGTTTGTAATGGTGACATCCCCTAGAGTATCTACAAGCATCTTGTCCATGCCTCTTGGACCAAGGCTAGTTCGTACTAGTTCTGAGACTAGTTTTGCTGCTTGGATATTGTTTCTTTGGGCATCATTTCCCTTTGTTTGTGTCGATCCTTCCTTGAGAAGGATGATTGGAGTTTGTTGTGTTGGTAACGTCATATTGTATCACATTGGTCACATATTGTGTGTAATGGATATTTTAATTTTACGAAACCTGTTTTTAAATAAAAATTGGTTCGATCCAATAAATTGCAGGAAAGTAGGAGAGTTGTGAATCGTGGATCGAACCTACGTAAGTTAGATTTTTTATAATTTATTTTTTATGGACAAATG
>NZ_RCMC01000284.1 GCF_011319475.1 Candidatus Nitrosotalea sp. FS | reverse complement strand
AAAGATGTACGGAAAATCAATCATGCTAGAGGCCGACTCGTTTGTAAGAAAGGTAGACGGACAAGGTATCCCAACTTTACCAGAGATTAGAACCAAGATCAAGGAAATAAAACCAGCCGAGACATTATACTGTGTAGAGGCAATAATTCTAAAAGCTCCAGAAAAGCGCGAAATACAGACAAAGGCTGGAGAAACANGAACTAAGATCAAGGAAATAAAACCAGCCGAGACACTATATTGTGTAGAGGCAATAATTCTCAAAGCTCCAGAAAAGCGTGAAATCCAGACAAAGGCCGGAGAGACCATTCTGCTTTNAGAGTTGTTCTTGTCTGCTTATTCAGTAATCACGCGAAAGAACTGATTCATAGGCAACAGTTCTCTTCACAAAGGTTATTCTAGATATGCCTAGAGTAGAAAAATAGGTACATGATTTATTAAATTCTATTAAGTATTAACAATTGATGACGGTATCAGATAAAGTAAAAGGATCTATGAATTCACGCTCTAATAAAATTGAAATCAGCAATGATCTGTTTTTGCAAAACATGAAACAGATTATGGACGAGAATCCCAGACTATTCTCTAAATTAGCTAAACTTTGATTTTAATTTGATGCAACTTTTCTGTCTAGATATTCTTCAACTTCACTAAATATTGTTGGGTCGTCCTCATATTTGTACATAGTTTTGGTCAAAAGGTCGATCAATTCATCTTCTTCCCGTTCTGTTGATATTCTTAAATCAAATCCATTTTTTCGTAGAAAATATTTGCTAACTATGAGCGCAATTGTCTTATTTCCATTGTTAAATGGTTGTTGCCATGATATTCCGGCCAAAACTGCTGTTGCTTTTTTAATAATTCTTGTTCTCTTATCTTTAACATCATTGAAAGAATTTGCTTTAGAGAATACCCACTCAATTCTTTCGTAGTTTACTCCAAAGGACTCTTTTCTATGGTTAACCAAGTGTTCATTTCCGTGTACGATGTTTTTTATTAGTTCATCAGAAAAATTCTCAGACATGTGATTATCTAATAACTGATTATACTATGACCTTTAAATAAGTGATGAAATAATTTGTTAAATTGGTTTTTAGTATTTGGAGTGATTGTTAATCATTGATCTTCTTTTATTCTTGATTTATTTTATTCCGTAAAAAATGGTCATTCTCTACTTTGATCCAACTGGATTTTATGCATCATATCAAAATCAATTCAAAATAAATCCTAGTCCCAGAACCCACGGGTTGTCACATACTGCCTTTCTGCTTCGTAAATTTGCTTGTACACCTCTTCTTCTCCAATCATGTTTCGCAGAATCCTTGCCGCAGTGTCAGCGCCCACACCATATCCTGATATCACAACAAGTGCAGTCTTGCCAAAGTTTGCAAGAAGTGATGACACCTTCCAGGCTCTTGCAAACTTGTGGTTCTCTTCTGTTGTTATTTTTTTGCCGGCAACTTTTTTTNGTGATGACACCTTCCAGGCTCGAGTAAACTTGTGATTCTCTTCAGTTGTTATTTTTTTGCCGGCAACTTTTTTCTGTACAATCTTTGGCAGGTCATAGTCAGAGTAGAACGTTGCAGCAATCTGCCGTGACTTGCAATAAGGACATGACGGAATCTCGTTTATCTGCCCAGTTTCTACTACTTTTTCCCACTTGCCACACCTTACACAGACCAATCTATGTCTGGTCTTCATCAGCCTTGATTTTACCAAGTCAAGTATCCCCTTGTCCATGTTTGCAGGAGATGCATAGTATTTTGTGGTATGGTCAAGTATGGGTTCTGCAAGTTTTGAAAAGCCTTCCACTTCAACCCATGATATGGCAATTTCATTTGATTTTATTTTCTGTAGTAGNATTTTTCATACAAGAATCTTGCCGACTTTCTGTCATATACCGCCTCCCTGCCTACAATTCCAAATTTTTTGGCAACACACCATGTTCTCCAGTTTACGTTGTGTGTCCCCGCAAGAGAGGCCTGCNATTTTTCATACAAGAATCTTGCCGACTTTCTGTCATATACTGCCTCTCTTCCGACGATTCCAAATTTTTTTGCAACACACCAGGTTCTCCAGTTTACGTTATGTGTCCCCGCAAGAGACGCCTGTACTATATCTTGTA
>NZ_RCMC01000263.1 GCF_011319475.1 Candidatus Nitrosotalea sp. FS | reverse complement strand
CTCATAAAATATGTCCCAGGATCAGAGCAGTTTGAAATCTTGCACAAGGAACAACTAAACAAAAAACAGATAGATGCACTTGACTTTATCACGCAAGGAATACTGGGCGAGTACATGAGAACTGGTGTCCAGTTTGCAATCAATGTTACAGTATTCAAGTTGTTAAAGATGAATTCGATATATCCTGTGGCAAACGCAGAAACGTTATCTGACAAAAAAGGTCGAGTCTTACCTGACTTGATTTTATTAAAGGATGGTGCAACAGTAGAGGACCTGGCAAAAGAAATCCATACTGCACTTACAAAGGGTCTGCTTTATGCAAAAGATGTTCGATATGGAGTAAGATTGCCTGTTAACTACCAACTGCGAGACCGCGATATTGTATCACTTGTCAGCGCGCAGACAAAAAAATCCTAGTTCTCGATACCAATCTTTTCCTGCTTCATCCACAGTGTCTTGTTCTTGTGATCAATTAGAACAATATTCATGTCTGAGATCTGTTTTCTTATTGCATCTGCCTCTTGGAATTTCTTCTGGCTGCGAAGTGTATCACGTTGCTTGATGAGATTTGTGATGTCATCTTTTTCCTTGTCTGTTACCTGTACTACCTGTAGTCCAAGAACTGATGACATTTCCTGGAATACTGGCAAGAATAAACCAGATAACGTCCTTGTTAATTTTTCTGATGATGCAAGTTGGTTGATGTTTTTGACAAGTTTGAAAAAAGCCCCGACTGCAATAGGTGTGTTAAAGTCTGATTCTAATGCGTNTTTTTTCTGGCTGCGAAATGTATCTCGCTGCTTGATGAGATTTGTTATGCCGTCTTTTTCCTTGTCTGTCACATGCACTAACTGTAGGCCAAGTATTGATGACATTTCTTGGAATGCTGGCAAGATCAAATCTGATATCGTCTTTGTTAGTTTCTCAGATGATGCAAGTTGGTTGATGTTCTTGACAAGTTTGAAAAAGGCCCCTAGTGCAAGTGGCGTGTTAAAGTCTGAATCAAGTGCACTATCAAACTCTGTCTTTGATTCCTGGATGATATTTTTCACCTGGTCCAGTCCTTCTGTTGACTGGGAATCATCTGACAGAATCATCTCAAAATAACAGTTCTCCACCTGGCGCCACTTTGTTATCGTCTCCTTTAAGATCTCTTCAGAATAGTCGATTGGTTTTGTGTAATGGCCTGAGAGGCAAAACAGCCTGATGATGTTTGGACCCCATTTTTGTAATACATGGTCAATTGACTTTGTATTTCCAAGAGACTTGGACATCTTCTCTCCATTTATTGTGACCATTCCTACATGCATCCAAATTTTAGCAAAGTTGATTCCAGAGAATGCCTCTGATTGGGCTATCTCATTTTCATGGTGAGGAAATATCAGATCTCGTCCGCCGCCATGGATTTCAAAATTGCTTCCAAGATATTTCAGGCTCATTGCAGAACATTCGATATGCCATCCTGGTCTGCCACTGCCCCATGGGCTCTTCCATGTGGGGGCTCGTCAGAAAACTTCCATAGTGCAAAATCTAGCGGATCTTTTTTTGTCTCGTCCACTTCAACTCTTGCACCTGAGACTAACTCGTCTATTTTTTTCTTGGATAGTTTTCCATATTCTTTGAATTTTGATACTGCAAAGTACACCCCATTTTTGGATGTATATGCAAATCCCTTTTCGATTAAACCTTGTACCAGATTTATCATGTCTGATATGTGCTCTGTTGCCTTGGGGTACAAGTCAGCTCTCTTTACATTTAGCTTGTCAAAGTCATCAAAATAATTTTTTATGTATCTTTCAGTGATGGTTCCAGCAAGAGTATTCTCTTTTTTTGCTCTATTGATTATCTTGTCATCAACGTCGGTAAAATTCTGGATGAGGTTTACCTTGACTCCTTTTGTTTCCAGATATCTTCTAAAAACATCAAACACTATGATGGTTCTTGCATGTCCAATGTGGCTCTCATCGTATACCGTAACGCCACACAGGTAGATTCTCACAGAACCTGAGGTGTCTACGTTCTTCTCTGTTACTGACAGCGTGTCAAAAATTTTCATTGTATTCTATAGCAAGCATGGAGTTGCCATGGTTCTTTTATGTTC
>NZ_RCMC01000188.1 GCF_011319475.1 Candidatus Nitrosotalea sp. FS | reverse complement strand
AAACAAGTATTTTGCAACAAGAAAGAGATTGTCATATCATCCAGCAGACAAACAATTCACTGGTAGTTCGACAACTACATCAACTGCACCACAACCNGTTATACTGGAAACAAGTATTTTGCAACAAGAAAGAGATTATCATATCATCCAGCAGACAAACAGTTCACTGGTAGTTCAACAACTACCGCAACTGCACCACAACAAGCTGCAGAACCTGCAAAACCGAAATCTACATTCCGTACTACACTTCCGGCAGGATTCAAAGCCTAATTCTTAAAGGCATCTAGCACTTCTTGTGCATGTCCTGCAGGTTTTACTTTTTCAAAAACTTTTAGGATTTTTCCTTTTTCATCTACAAGAAAAGTTGACCTGTTTACTCCCATGTATTCACGGCCCATGAACTGTTTCTTGCCCCATACGCCAAACTTCTTTGCAACGTCTTTTTCAGTGTCTGCAAGCAAAATGAATGGAACCTTCATCTTCTCGCCAAATTTCTTGTGAGACTCTTCATCGTCTGGACTTATTCCAATTATCTCTATTCCTGCATTTTTGAATTTCTTATAATCCTGTGCGAATTCTGCAGCTTCTGTGGTACATCCTGGGGTAAAGTCTTTTGGGTAAAAGTAGACCACATATTTTTTGCCCTTGAGATCTGATTTTTTCACGGTTTTACCCTCTGCATCTTTTAATGCAAAATCTGGAACTTTATCTCCTTCTGATAACATCTGAGAGGTACTCCAAATGATCCATACTTATTTTTTGCCTACATATTTCGAATGTTTTATATTGCATGTTCAGAGGTCAAAGTGATTAATGGTTAATCCACGTGCATGGCTTGCAGAAGCAATAGCAACATACGCACTTGTCTTCTTTGGACCTCTGTCTATCATATTATCAGTCGCATACTTTGGCTCAGTTTTAACAATTCCTGCACTTGTAGTCATAGCACTTGCGCACGGCGCAGCAATAGGATTGATGGTTTACACATTTGGTCATGTGTCTGGTGCACACATCAACCCAGCTGTTACTATAGCAATGTTAGTGACAAGACGAATCAACATCAAAGATGGAATTGCTTACATTGTGTTTCAGATAATCGGAGCAATTGTTGCAGCTGCAACACTAAAAGCAATACTCCCTGTACTTGGAGATAAGGTACATTTTGGAACCCAAGGTGGACCTAGTGCAATTTTGAATAATAGCGCGATATCTGGATTTACAGTTGAAGCTATTCTTACATTCTTCTTGGTAACTGTCATCTTCATGACTGCTGTACACAAAAAAGCACCAGCAGGAATGTATGGTCTTGCCATTGGTGGAATGATATTTTTGATACACTTGGTAGGTGTTCCGCTAACTGGAGCAAGTGTTAATCCTGCAAGAACTTTGGGACCTGCAATCATATCTGGATACTGGGACTATCACTGGATTTACTGGGCAGGACCAATAGTAGGTGCAGTTATTGCAGGTTTGGTAATGAACTATATCTTTGTAAACAAGGCTGAAAAAGAAGCATCCTAGATTTTTTCATTACTTTTGAAATGTATTATAACAGGTCTTGATTCAATTTTATTTGTGGACCCGTAGCACAGCTTGGATAGTGNCCCCCGGGCCCGCCACTTTGTTGATTTTTTTTGAATGAATATTTCATCTTAATCAAGATGTCATTGCAGATCTGCAAATAATTGGAGCATGGGATTACAATCTGATGGTATACATAATATGCATGAAAAATAGGATGCATAAGATGCTACATGACTAGTTTACATCATGTTGCAAACATGTAAGGATAATTTACTCAATATTGTAAACACGCCAAAAAAATTTACCACATATTGCAAACATGAATAGAAGAATTTACTAGAAGATTCTAACTATGGCTTTTTACGTATTCGTGATTTCTTTAATGCTGGATAAAATGACATGAGAAAAATTATCATTTCCAAATCTGGTGATCCTTTTTTTATAGAAGATTGTAGTAAAATGGAGTCACGGGATTGATTATTTGTTAAAAAAAATCCTGATCATTACTCTTGTATTACTCATAATCAATTTTACACAAGCTTCTGCTTTACTTGGCACTGGCATAAGTTCTCCTAATGTGAAAGTTGGAG
>NZ_RCMC01000073.1 GCF_011319475.1 Candidatus Nitrosotalea sp. FS | reverse complement strand
TCCAATATCTGCCCAAGTGGTTTCAAAACTTGATCCAAAAGAGGAGAAGAACTTTGTATGGGATCAGATCAAGACGGATGGAAGCAAAACATATCAGGGNTGTAACGATAAATATTTTTAAATAAATTTCTTGTAATTGGTATTGCTGATTTTCTGAGATTATGTGATATCTATTTTGATTTTGACCATTTTTTCATCCATTGTAAAAGGTCTATCATGGATTCAACTAGTTCTTGTCCTTTGTTGGTAAGTTTGTATTCTACTCTTGGTGGAATTTCATTATAGGATAATCTTTCCAATACTCCGCTTTTTTCAAGTTCTTTTAATCTTGTAGCAAGTGTCTTACTGCTGATTCCCTTCAGAGCTTGCTTGAATTGTTTGTATCTTACAGGTTGTGTTGTGCAACACAAGGGAATTAAAATCTCAAGTGTGCCTCTCTTTGTAATTATCTTTCTGAGTCTTGATGTCTCTGACATGAGAGAAGAGGCATCATATCCATCAAAACTGCAACTGTCTTTAACCATTGGGAGTGATTTTCTTTTAGTTTCCATTGTTACACCAACTGTTATTGTTTCTCCTTGACAACTTAAATGGTTTACTTTGTAAACCAATCCATGGATGGACAAATCAAAGAGAAGGTAAAAGAAAGATATGGCAAGATTGCATTAACTGGCAATTCAGACTGCTGCTGTATGCCTGGAGAATGTAGTACAAGCGACTCTCCTATTGATGCTGCTAAGATAATCGGCTATGACCAAAAAGAACTGGAAACAATTCCGCAAGAATCTATTTTGGGTGTTGGGTGTGGTGCACCAATAAAGTTTGCAAACCTCCNAAATCAAAGAGAAGGTAAAAGAAAGATATGGCAAGATTGCCTTGACTGGCAATTCTGACTGCTGTTGTATGCCTGGAGAATGTAGTACAAGCGACTCTCCTATTGATGCTGCAAAGATAATTGGCTATGAGAAAGAAGAACTGGAAACAATTCCTCAAGAATCCATTTTGGGTGTTGGGTGTGGTGCACCGATAAAGTTTGCAAATCTTAGAGAAGGTGAAACTGTTGTAGATCTTGGCTCGGGTGCAGGAATTGACGCATTCTTGTCTGCAAATAAAGTATCAAAATCAGGAAAGGTAATTGGCATTGACATGACTGACGAAATGTTGGAAAAGGCACGGGCAAATGCAAGCGGCAACAATTATGGTAACGTAGAATTTAGAAAAGGTGACATTGAAAAAAATATTCCAGTAGATGATGGTACAGTTGATGCAGTAATTAGTAACTGTGTGATTAATCTTACTTCAGACAAGACAAGTGCATTCCTAGAGATTCATAGAATATTGAAAAATGGTGGCAGAATGGTAATTTCTGATCTAGTGACAGATAAAGAACTTGAGCAAGGCCAGATAAATGAAGAACAATGGTGCAGTTGCATAGATGGTGCACTGACACAAGAACATTATATCGAAAGTATCAAGAACGCTGGTTTTCATGACGTTAGCATTCTAGACAAGAGAGTGTACATGGAAGGCGAGAAGGTAAATGGAAGAAAAATCACAAGTCTTGTCATAAGGGCAATAAAGTGAACATTATGAAATTCTTTGGAAAATCAAAACCTGAAAAAAATGTCTTGTTTGTATGTGTAGAAAATGCTGGAAGAAGCCAGATAGCAGAAGGTTTCTTTAGAAAATATGCTCCAAAGGGATGGGCTCCAGTTAGTGCTGGAACAAGACCTACTCCAGAGATTAATCCTGTTGCAGTACAAGCCATGAAAGAAGTTGGGATAGACATAAGCAAGCAACGACCAAAGGAATTGTCTGAGGAATTGATTCGTGCGTCGTTTCTAAACGTAAGTATGGGTTGTATGGACAAAACAGAATGTCCTGCTATATTCTTAGGTAATTTTCAAGATTGGGGCATTGAGGATCCCAAGGGAAAACCAATCGAGCAAGTGCGTGAGATAAGAGATAAAATTGAAATAAAGGTCAAGGAACTTGTCACAACTCTTGAATCTAACTAGCAAACTTACCTCTAATCAAAAGAGATTTTTTGCTGAAATAATTGGAACATTTGTTATTGTAGTGTTTGCAACTGGTTCTGTAGTTCTTGATGCAAAATATGTTGGAACATTTGGATTATGGTTTGTTGCCTTGGCACCTGCAGTTGCAGTTGCACTCATGGTGTANATGCTGGAAGAAGCCAGATAGCAGAAGGTTTCTTTAGAAAGTATGCTCCAAAGGGATGGGCCCCAATTAGTGCTGGAACAAGACCCACTCCAGAGATTAATCCTG
>NZ_RCMC01000199.1:44133-54792 GCF_011319475.1 Candidatus Nitrosotalea sp. FS | reverse complement strand
ACAGAACCTTGACACAGTAAGTTTATTAGGTACTGGTACCGTACCATACGGTAAGATGGACGATTTAAGATTAGAAAATCTAGATGGGGTAGGCCCAGTAACTTCCAAGAAGCTAAGCGATGCAGGCATCCATAACATATTGGATCTTGTTGTAAGAGGACCAGTGGACATATCAGAAATTACTGGTATGGATCTTGATGCTGCTGTAAATCTTGTAAATAAAGCAAGACAGCAGCTAATTGATAATGGTCAGATTGCTAAAGAATTTGTCTCTGCAACTGAGATCTACAAGAGAAGACAAGACATTGGCAAGATAACAACAGGAACCAATGCACTTGATACCTTGTTTGATGGTGGAATAGAAACACAAGCAGTAACAGAGGTTTATGGTGAATTTGGTGCTGGCAAGACACAACTTTGTCACACTCTATGTGTAACTGTCCAAAAGCCAAAAGAAGAGGGTGGCTTGGATGGTGGAGTCTTGTATGTTGATACTGAACATACTTTCAGACCTGAAAGAATTGTTTCAATTGCAAAAGCAAAAGGTCTTGATCCAGAGAAAGTTCTTGACAAAATTATGGTAGCAAGAGCATACAATAGTGCTCACCAAGAATTAATCTTGCAAGAAGCAGGTCCTATAATTGAAGAGAACAAAATAAAATTACTTGTTGTAGATTCTGCAGTAGGTCTATTCAGAGCAGAATTCCTAGGCAGAGGAACTCTTTCTGTAAGACAACAGAGATTGAACAAGTTCATGCACTTGCTTTCAAGAACAGCTGAAACATACAATATTGCAGCAATAGCAACAAACCAGGTACAATCCTCTCCTGATCAGTTCTTTGGAGATCCGACAAGACCTGTTGGAGGAAACGTTGTGGCACATGCTTCAACATACCGTGTCTACCTCAAGAAATCAGGTAAGAAGAGAATTGCCAGAATGGTTGACAGTCCTCATCATCCTGAACAAGAGGCTATCTACACACTAACCGAAGGTGGTGTTGCAGATCCAGAGGATGAAACAAAGAAGAAAAAGAAAGAAGAACCTGAAGAATAGGTCTCTCATCCTGTCCCCGGTTGGAAGTACAATCTTCCATACCGTCTAACTTTTTTCCTTTATACCCAGTAAGTGTTAAATTATGGTCATCTCAAGTCTTAACGATTAATGACTACTAAGAAACCAAAGGGTCGTTCACACGGCTTTATGCACAAGTCACGATCCGTCATGACTAAGGACAAGGTCAGAGGAGTCTCTTTTCTATTAAGAGAATATTCCGTAGGAGACAAAGTTTTGGTTATCATAGATCCTTCACAACACAAGGCATTGCCACACCGAAGATATCATGGAAAGGTCGGAACAATCAATGCTGTTGGTAGAAGAACCGTGAAACTTGCAGTTAATCTTGGTAACAAGTCAAAAACCTTAATCACTAGGTTAGACCATATCAAACCATTCGGTGTTGTATAAATGGAAGAAGTAAAGAAGAAACAGGGCATTTCTATTCCAGAAGTAAAAGAAATAATGGAGAAAGTGGATACTGAATCAATGGACCAAATCCAAAGATGGACATATGATTATGTTACCAAGTTTTCAAAAATTGATGCCAAGGCTGCAAAGAAACTCAAGCAGCAACTTGTAAAAGAATGTGGCATACAAGAAGAAGAAGCAGTAGAAATTGTAAATAATCTCCCAAGTACTGAAGCTGAATTGCGAGCATTTACTTTTGGTTGGAAGAAACTAATTCTTGCTGAAACGCTCGACAAGATGCTAAAGATAATCAAGGAGAACTCTTAAGTTTAGGAGTACGGTTTTTCTTGGAACACACTCAAACTAGAAAGTATGAGGAATACGCCTACGTATTAGATTTTGTTACAAGGGGAAAATCAACTACAGTACGAGGACGAGACGGAATAATTGTTACAGCTATTGGAGAAGAACGACTAACCATACTTGAATTGCTTGCCATGCCAAACTCTACCTTTGAGATTGGAGAGCGAGTCTACATCGGCAAAGAAGGCAGGACAAAAATACTTTCAGTGCTTGGCAGACTAGAACATGAACACATTTCATCTTCAGCACAGAGTGAACTAAATGCAGTAATTGAAAAAATTGTCATGCAAAATGAAAAAAGATTTGTAGATTACCTAAACAACGCACAGCCACTTACTCCAAGAATACATGCACTTGAGCTGATACCAGGAATTGGAAAGACCTACATGAAGACAATGCTAGAAGAACGAGAAAAGAAAAAGTTTACAGACTTTAAGGATTTACAAGAAAGAGTTGGACTAAAAGAGCCAGCAAAACAGATTGCAAAGAGAATCATCGAAGAGATAACAGGAGAAACAAGGATGAGTCTCTTTGTTAGAAAATGATCAAGCGCAAGTTACTAGGCCAGCATTTTCTAATATCGCAGTCAATCGCAAAATCAATAGTTGACTCTGCTGGTATAACAAAAGACGACATTGTTCTTGAGATAGGCACAGGTCAAGGCATACTTACACCACTCTTGTGCAAGGATGCAAAACAGGTCATATCTATTGAAAAAGACCCAGTCTTGTATTCCAAGGCAAAAGATGCTTTTTCTCATATTCCAAACCTAACCCTGGAAAAAGGAGATGCCTTCAAGAAAGATGTTACATTTACAATCCTTGTCTCAAATCTTCCATATTCTGAGAGCCGTACTGCCATGGAATGGCTTGTTCAGAAAAAGTTCAAGCATGCTACTGTGATGGTCCAAAAGGAATTTGCCCAAAAACTGACCAAAAAAGACGGCAAAGAAAGAAGAGCCATATCAGTTATCGCAAATTATTGTCTTGAGATTGAAGGTATAATGGATGTAAAAAACACAAACTTTAGACCTCCTCCAAAGGTTGACTCTATTGTGATTTCCATTGTCCAAAAACATGTGTTGTCTGATAAAACGGTACATGCGGTAAACAAACTATTTTCATTCAAGCGAAAGACCATACGACACATTGGAAAAAAGATGGGCCTAGAGATTGATTCTGATAAGAGACTTGAAGAAATGCCAGATGGTGAGATAATAGACATTGCAAAAAGAATCCCACAATAATTATTACATTCCAGCAGAGGATTCTATCTTTTTTGCTGATTATCTAAAAGATAAAAAAGGAAGATCTGCACTTGACATTGGTACAGGATCTGGTATCCTTGCAAATGTCCTGTCAAAGAATTTTTCACTAGTTGTTGCAACTGATGTCAACATCTTGGCTCTTGTCAAGGCACATGAGACACTTGACAATTGCATCTGTTGCAATGCTGCTGATGCATTGCATACTAGATTTGATCTAGTTGTATGCAATTTGCCGTATCTGCCATCTGATGAGTTGCTTGACCCTGCAGTAGATGGACTCCATAATGGCACTGAAATTCCGAGCATGATAATAAAATCTGCCAATTCCAGAATTGAAAAAAATGGCAAGATGGTATTTCTGACCTCTTCTCTTGCAAAGTATGAAACACTAGTCCAACTGGCAGAGTCTCTTGGGTTTCATGTTACAATTGCAGCAAAAAAGAAACTCTTCTATGAAGAGTTGATTATAATCGAATGCACAAAAATCAAGCCCTAATATGATTTTCTTATAACAAGTACACCTAGTTTATCTGTAAAGAAACAAAACTGATGCTATTGAGATTTCATCATGTGGTTTATGCTGTTGCAATAGCTGCTATCTTCTATACTGCATCTGCTGCAAACGCGCAAGCACTTGATACACAGGTGACCATAGTAAATGATACATCCAACAATCACTGTAGGCCCAGTTTGTCATGCTATACAATTTCAGGTAAATATTGCTGCAGGGGATACAGTCACATGGATAAATCAAGACAACAAGACCCACACTGCTACAACTGGGACCTCAAACTATGGTCCACAGGGAGTCTTTGACAGTGGAATCATACCACCTGGCAAGTCATTTACCCAGTTCTTTGGTACCGTTGGAAGATACAGCTATTATGACAAGACTGACATGTGGCCATCTGGAGTTGTTGTGGTAACAAAAGAATTCTCACATGCAGAACTTTCCTGGGTTCCAGATTCATTAAAAATTGAAAAACAAAATTATACATCAAATGGTATTGTGATAACAAAACAGATCCAAAACACTGGAAATGCGGATGCAAGTTCCATAATATTTACACTAAAAATAACAAACAACTCTTCGCTCTTTTATAATGGACTTGTCAAGTTGAATGTACCTGCAAAACAGAGCGTTCCTGTAACATTTACGTGGAGTAATCCAGTAGATGGACAATACCAATTGTTCTTTGAGGCAAACTCTGCAAATACTGCAGGTGACATGAATGCAAATGATGACAGGTCAGTTGATCTGATATCTATTCCGCAGTCAACACCCGTCCAAAACCAATCTCTTCCAATAACACATCAAAACTTTACAATAAATGACAACACTGCAAGCGTTCCAGAGTTTAGTCACATGTCATATTTTATTTTAATTGCATCTATAGTATCTATTCTTGTCTTGTCAAAATCTAGTTTGAATGCTAAACTATTTTCTTAATTTCTGTTTTGCAATCTCTATTATTGCATCTGTCATCTGTGTTGTAGTTGCATTTCCGCCAATGTCAAATGTGACATACTTGCCTTCATTGATAACTTGATCAGTTGCAGCAAATATTGCATCTCTGATGTGAGTCTCTCCGAGATACTCTACCATCCATGCTCCTGATAGAATTGCAGCAGTTGGGTTTACCTTGTTTAGTCCTTTGAATGAAGGTGCGCTGCCATGAGCTGCCTCAAACATGGCAAACCTGTCTCCCATGTTTGCAGAATAGACCAGTCCTATGGAACCAATTATGCCTGATGCCAACTCTGATATTATATCCATGAAGAGGTTGGTGCTTATCAAGACTGAACCGTTGAACTGTTCTGGTTTTATGACAAGCTGCTGGGTCATGTTGTCTATGTATAGTNTTTGCCTTGACAGCCTTTTCTACTTCTTCCCAAAAGATTCCATCAGTAACCTTGAGAATGTTTCTCTTTGTTATTGCAACAAGCTTGTTCATGTGATATTTTTTTGCCCATGATAATGAGGAATTGATAAAACGACTACTTCCTTGTCTTGNCTTGTTCATGTGATATTTTTTTGCCCATGATATTGAAGAATTGATAAAACGACTACTTCCCTGCCTTGTTATCTTTCTAATTGCAATTGCGGCATCATCTGATACCTTGAACTCTATTCCTGTGTAGAGACCTTCTGTTGCCTCTCTAAAACACACAAAGTCAAGTGTCTTGTCAGGCGTTATTCTCTTGTATGTCCTAATTGGTCTGATGTTTGCATATAGATCAAATTTTTGTCGTAAAGTTACTGCAACACTTCTTGGAGAATTTGGTTTTGGAATGGTAGTTGTAGGTCCCTTGAAACCTGCATCAGAGTTTTCTAGGATCTTCATAGTAGCATCTGGAATGTATGTTTCCCCACCATGTTTTTCCCATTGTTCAGAGCCTGCTTCGCATAAAACCAATTCAGTTTGAGTGTTACATGCCTTCAATACTTTTAACATTGAATCAACAATCTCGGGGCCTATGCCGTCTCCTCTAATTATTGCAGCCTTTTTTCCCAAATCAGGCGAAATTGTAGTAGCAGTATATTTAACTCTAACTAGAAAATTGTTTGAAAATTTTTATTGTAAATCCCAAAGCTTAAACTCCTCATTGATGGAATATTTTGTTATGAAAATAGTGCAGATTTCAGATATTCATGTTGGTACACAATTCAAAGAAGAAACATTTGACCTTGCAGTAGAAGAGATAAATCAATTAAAACCATCAGTTATTGTAGCAACAGGCGATCTTACAAATGAGGGACTCCTCAAGGAATATGAAAAATGCAAGGCCAAGTTCTCACAGTTTGAGACTGAAAAGATAATTGCAATGAGTGGAAACCATGACTATAGAAACACGGGATATCTTTTATTCAAAAAATACTTTCCCTTTGACTCTGTAAATGAGCTAGAAGATGATACTGTACTTGTAACGCTTGGCACTGCAAGACCTGACAGGGACGAGGGTGAGATAGGTTTTAGACAAAATCTATGGCTTGAAAGAACCATGAAAAAATATGAAAACAAGACCAAGATACTTGCAATGCACCACCATCTGATAGGAGTTCCTGATACTGGTACTGACAGAGTAACTGTAATAGATTCTGGAGATGCATTACGTACTGCACTTGCAAGCAAGATAGACTTGGTCATTTGTGGTCACAAGCACAGGCCATGGTTTTGGAATTTTGGAAATCTGTCTATTGCAAATGCTGGAACAGTATCTTCTGAAAGAATGAGAGGACTCTTTGAGAACACATACAACATCATTACAATTGAGAAAGGCAAGATCAAAGTGGACTTGAAGATTGTAGGTGGAGAGAAAATTCATCTCAAGGATCTTGTACAAAACTACAAACGTTTTGGAGAAGAATAGGAAAATTCATTCCCGCTCTAGTTCCAAAGTTATAATAACAGTTTAAATTTCAGCAACATCTGTGCGGGGGTCGCCTAGCCTGGTAGGGCGTGGGATTGCTAATCCCATGTNGTGGGTTCGAATCCCACTCCCCGCGCTTTTTGCGATCTACGCTTAAACTTAATAAACCGAATTTCGCGAATTCATTTAATGGTAAGGAGAAAATCGGTAAAACCACGATCAAGCGGTCCAAAAAACGTTACCACCGGCCTCTGTCCTAAATGCGGTACAATAGGAAAAATTTTGATAATAGGATTGATTGGCAGCGAGAAAGGCAAGTGCCAATCATGCAACGGCGAATTCACACTATAGAAAATACTGACAAAACCCTCAACAAAATAAACCATAAATTTTTAAGGTCATATCTAGTGAAGATTAAACATATGGCAGGCGAAGACGAGTCAATTTATGAAAGAGTAGCTAGACTTGAAGATGAGGTAGCCAGCCTGAGAAATGAGATTGATGTTCTCAAAGGAACTATGCGAAACAAGATTGTAAGATACGAACACAAACTAATCAAAAAAGGAAAAGACGTACAATCAATTATTGACTAGATTTCTCTTTAATGCTTTTAATCATCTCTAGTACATCGTCAACATCATCTGCTTCTGGTGCAAGCTCAAGATACTTGTTAAGGGATGCTAGAGCAAGATCATTTTGAAGCAGTCTTGACTGGACTATTCCCTTATCCCTGATATCTTCTGATGAGTTTGGATCAAGACCTAGTATCATATTGATGCAATGCATTGCTTTCTCATAACTAAAGGAATCTGTGTAAGACCCCTTTAGATTTCTTAGAATTCTTATCAGTATCTTTTCTGGTTCTATGTCATTCAAATATTCTGGCTCAAACTCTACTCCTTCACCATATGTGGAATCAAGTATATCCTGGAGATCTTCGACATCAAGCAGACTACCTCTGTTAAAGGGGTCCAGTATGAGCTCCTCTGAATATTTTACAAGGAAATGCCCTGGAAACCCTACTGGTCTGAGCTCAAGCCCGATAGCCTTTGCAAGTTCGATGTAAATAATTGATAATGTGATTGGTATTCCAGTACGTTTTTCAATAACTATGTTAAGAAAGTTGTTTCTTGGGTTATAGTAATCATCACTGTTTGCTTCAAACTCCAAAATGTCAAACATGTACTCGTTTAGCATTGATACAAGATAGATTGGATTTTTGACATCAGATATGTGATCATGCAATCCATGTTCAAACGATTGTAGTTTTTTGACATATTCTGTAATGTCAAGATCTGGAAACTCTAGTATCTGAGACAATTTCAGGCACTTTTCAACTAGTGTGTATTGTGGGCTTTTTGCATAAGAGACCCACTCTGCTGCAAATGGATCGAATTCATTCATTTTCTATTTAGATAACTCTCTGGATTTTTGAGTTCTCGAGTTGTGGGAGGATTTGCAATCAATGTTTTGTATGTATTCTTGCCTAATTTTGCAAAGATGTGTTCTGTAAAGTCTGTTCCCATATTCTTTCTGACCTGGTATGATGAGATGTCGCTGTTTGCAAATGTAACTAGATAATTCTTAAAGTCTTGATCATCTTTTAGGATGTTTTTTACTGCAAACTCTGCCATTCCTTCCATTGTTGTAAAAGCTGCATGGTGTGCCTGGATTGGCTTTAACCATCTCTGATAAATGTCTAAAAGTTGTGGAATCATTTCCAAAATTTTAGGATCCACTGTTACCTTTGTAAATGTCATAACATCTGGACCCAAGACCTGGACTATGAAATTGTCTGGATTTAATATGAAAAACAGATTTGCTCTCTTTGCAACTGGATACTCGTCTGGAACTTCTGGTAATTGTAAATAATTGTAAAGATTCTTTGTTGCGGTATCATCAAGATTTAGAATGATCTTTGCAAGCTCTTCATTGATTGCATTTACTTCAGATACAGCATTTTTGTTGATGTTGTAGAGATTATTTTGTATTGAATGAATCTGTTCTTCAAGGATGGTCATCTTCAAGGCTCCAATATATCCAGAGTTTACTTGATCAAACCTTGACTCGTAGGGTTCGCCTTGCTTGTGTAATATTATCTGGGGATAACTGGATAAAATGAACTTGTTGAGGTATATTACAGATTCATAAAAATCGCCATATGTAGTCGATATCTGTGAGATGTACCCCTTTGCATAGGTGGAATAGACAAGATATCGAAAAGTCTGCTTTTCTGCAAGAGATGCTATTTTTTCAACATCTTCGTATGCAATTGCTGTAAAAAGCTCATCCACAAACTCTGCAGATTCCTTTGTGGGATACACTTTACGTCCTTTCAGACGCTTAAACTCTACAAGTTCTGGAAATTCAACTCTTGTCTGCGATACTGGAATCTCGGTAAACTCTGTTATCTTTTTTGACATGTCTGAAAACAACCTGTTGCAGATTGATTCAATGTCTTCAAACTTTATCTTTGAAGCAAATGTCTGTTCAGATTTTGCTTTTGAATTTGTTATCTCTTTTTCCTCATTTAGCTCAACTGAGAGCTGGTCCAAAAGGGCATATGCAAATTCCTCAAACTCTGTCATTATGAGACTGGATTAAACCTGCCAATTTAACATTAACTTTGGATCTACCTGTATGCTTTGGGTTGTATTTTTGTTAGAATTTGATTTTGTTGCAATGATTGTATCTATTTCATTGCAGTGGAATTCATCTTTGTTGTGCTGTTTGACATGGTTGAATGGCTCCAAACCATTTGAGATCCATAGTTTGTTTTTGCTAGAGCATTTACGACCATTTGATGCATTATGATGATTCCATATTGTGCACCAGTAGCTTTGCCTGGGCCTTGTCGTTGTGACGCTAACATAGCTGATGACCATTTGGAATGTTCTCCTGGCTCGCAAATGTGGTTACCACACACTCTGCTTGGATCAAGACCTGCGGTAGTGTGGCTGTNTATTGTGCACCAGTAGCTTTGCCTGGACCTTGGCGTTGTGATGACAACATCGCTGATGACCACTTGGAATGTTCTCCTGGTTGGCAAATGTGATTGCCACACACTCTGCTTGGATCAAGGCTTGCTGTAGTTCGACTATATTGACCAGCACCTTGGGTCAAAGCATTGGCCTCTTGTGTTATCGTCATGGACAATACAATAGAAAATAAAACTGCAAAAACTAGAATCTTTTTAGACATTTTGTGTATTTTGAATCGTATTAGAATAAAAGGTATTCGCCTTTCTTATGAAAAAAAGGTGTATACCGGGGGTGGGTTTCGAACCCACGACCTCCAGATTATGAGTATTACCCTTTGTGTGGACTGGCACTCTAGGCCAGGCTGAGCTACCCCGGCATAAATAACGCCTAAATTCTTGATGCAATTAAATGTAGCTTGCTTAAACTTGTGCAATCGTTTTCCAGTTGGTGTCTACTTTTGATACCCATTGGAATTTCTTTTGTAATGCAGATGTGTAGAGTTTCTCCCATTCTAGGCCAACTGCATCAGACCATGCCTTGACTACTCTTGGGTCGATGTAATTTCGAAGTGATGTTCCCAAGTTATAATCTCGGGTCTTCTCTGTAAGCTCTAAAGTGAGTTTTAATTTTTCTTCACGTTGTTTTAGTTTCTCACTTTGTTTTTCAGTCTTGGGTTTTGTCTCCTTTAGTTTCTTTATTGCCTCACGCTTTTTCTGCAAGGTTTCATCAAAGTTCTTTGGTATAGTTCTCTTGTGGTTGCATGTCACAGCAGCTTCAAGGTTTGCTAATTTTGCATGGTAAATCTTGATGTTCTCTGATTTTGATTTTAGATTGTCAACTTTTTTGAGATAATTTGTAACTACTTGGGTTGCAAGATATGTTCTGAACACTTTGGCAGTAAGGCCCTTTACTATGCCACTAAGAAATTCATTTACGTGTCTTGATGTGATTGCGTCAAATATTAGATCGTCTTTTTTCTTTTTCTCTGTGAGTTTTTTGAGATTTTCATAAAACATCTTGTCTTGTTCCGTTACAGGAAGTGGTTTTTGCCATCTCACACTGTCTTTTCCCAAAAAGTCAAACTCTATAACGCCTGGTTTTAGACTGATGTGTTCTACTCTAAGTGTGGTAGCACCTACAGTGTCTGCCTCATCTGGATCTTTTTCATCACCTACTCTCATTGCAGTTTTGTAAATCAAATAGCAAACAGT
>NZ_RCMC01000199.1:0-44080 GCF_011319475.1 Candidatus Nitrosotalea sp. FS | reverse complement strand
CCTTGTCATACTTCATTTTGTCGCGCTCTTGCTTGAGATCTGATGTATCAGATAACCATACGTATTTTCTCTTATCGGTTAGTACGTCAACCCAACTTGCAAGCCACATAAAGTCTTGTTCGTGTATTATCTTGCCCCATTTGCCTGGCGGTACTTTGGCTTCCTTTCCAAGATTTAGTGTAACGTCTTTTTCTGTAACTCTTGGTTTCCACTTACCCCTTAGTGGGTGGTCTCCTCTTCCGATGAAAAGACCTGGAGGTTCTGCCATCCAGTTTGCTACATCTACTTCCTTTCCATCAATTGTTGCCTTGCCATACATTGCCTTCATCTTTTCTTTGATCTCTTTTCTTGTGGCTGCGATCTTTTTCTTCTCCTCCTTGCTCATTGTTAGCTTGGAATCTTTTTCCATGTCCACTAGCTTGAATGCTTCAGAAAAGTCAATATCTGAAAGTGAAATGTTTTTGAAATCTGCAGGAAGTGTTTTTACAAAATATGAAAGAAAGTTCTTTTGAAACACTTGGTCTTTAACATATGGCGTATCTTTCTTTTTTGCCCATTGGTAGACCATTTCTTCAGCGTCTATACTTAGTGGAACTTTTGCTCCCTTGATCTTGATTGTAATTCCTTTTGATTCGTAGGGAGGAAGAAACGCAATGCCATTATGTTGAAGTGTTTTCCATTTCATTTGTATTATCACTAAATTTTTGGTTAAATCTGTTGACTTTGACAAAAATTGACTTTACGTCGTATATCAATCTAACCAAAAGAATAGTATAAAATTCATCAAATTCTGTGCCATGACATTTCTATAATGATAAAATGGTGACAAAAAAGATGTTTTTAGCTAAAAAGTTCTTTTTTTATGTAATTTTCAAACTCAATGTCGGTCTTGTCCCTCTTTGCCTCTAGGAACATTATGGCATCGTTACCGACTGGATATCGCGGTAATGGACTCTCAGATGAGACTGCCTTGACTATGGTCTTGGCAACTTCTTGTGGAGGAGTGCCCATCTCTGACATCATCAATAGTCCGTTCATCACTTTCTCAGTCATGTCCTTGTAGGGAGAGTCTTGTTTTGTTGTCTTTTTCAGAGTTGCAAACAAGTTTGTCTTGATGACACCTGGTTCTATGATTATTGTTTTAATTCCAAATGGAAACAACTCGTATCGCATTGATTCACTCAAGCCCTCCAATGCAAATTTGGTACTGATGTATCCTGGAGTTACTGGAAAACCAATTCTTCCTGCAACTGAGCTTACATTTACTATTGTTCCAGATTTCTGGCTACGCATTGTGGGTAATACTGCTTGGATTGTTCGGACAACTCCAAAAAAGTTTGTTTCAAATTGATCCTTTAGATCTGAAATTGTTAGATCTTCCAAACACCCTACAAGAAAATAACCTGCATTGTTTACTAGAACATCGATTCTTTTCTTCTCGCTTGTTATATCTTCAACTGCCTTCTTGATCGTATCTTCCTTGTCGACATCAAGTTCTATTACTCTGATCTTCAGATTCTCCTTTTTTGCAATATCTAAAATCTTGTCGCCTTTTTTGATGTCTCGCATAGTTGCATAGGTGTGATATCCTTCTCGAGCTAGTGCAAGTGCTGTCTCAAAACCTATTCCACTTGAGCTTCCAGTAACTATTGCAACCTTATCCATGATAACTCTCAGTTGATGATGTTAATAATTTGTTTCATTTTGTACTTCTAAATTTATCATACAAGAGGTTTGTCTCCTTCTACAGGTTCTGTAACATCTGTTGTTTCACCATCTGTTATTCTCTGTAGGATCTCTTTTGCTGAAAACTTGTGGAGGTATTCGTTATTGTTACCACATCTGTATGAAAAAGTACAGCGTGGGCAACCTGCTTCGCTCTTGCAAGGACACTCTGTTACAATGTCAAGGCTTCTCTCAAATGCCTTCTCAAGTCTATCATAAAGTGCTCTGCTTGCACCATTTCCGCCTATTGCGGAATCATAGACAAAGACCAAGCCAGATGTGCCAAGAGATATGCCTCCCAAATCTTGTGATACGCCTCCTGTTATCATGTTGCTTCCTTCTATGACAACATGCTCTGTGGCATGATACCCGCTTGCTTCTACATATTCTTCATTTTCTGCCTTGCTTATTTCGTCTAGCGGTCTTGGAGCCTTGAATACAATTCCCTTTGTGATAAAATCATAATCAAGTGGCTTTTCTAAAATTATTTTCTGTCCTTGTCCTACCTCTTGGCCCAACTCCAAGTTGACATATCCATAAACTCGCTTCTGAATGTGTAACTTGCAGAACGCAACCTCAATTCCATTTGCACGTCTTTTCTCAAAGATTGTCTCTATTGTTGGCCATTCTTCTGTTAGCGCCTTGGTGTAGTATGGATAATTCTTTGGAAGATATTCTAATTTTGCAGTCATTTTTTCTGGATATCCGATCTCTTTTACTTGATATCTAATTCCTGCCAAAAAGTAAACTGCTTGCGGATGCAGTTCTTCTAAAGCAATTGGCAATACGCGCTCTCCAACTTTTTTGCCGTTTAGGAATATGTCAATTGATCTTCCTATTCCTCTTATGCTATAATCTTCTAAAATTGATTTTATTTGATCATAATTTGGGACATATCTATTTTCAATCAAGACAAGGTTGCCTGCACCAACATGTCTTTCAATGACGTCTTTGTGTTCTGACAATTCGTGTTTTGCAATTGGTTTGTCACAAGCCATTGCGATAACTTGAAACTCTTCAACAAAGGGATTTTTTGGATCAATGTAAATTTGTTCAACATCTTCAAAATAGTCAGCTGGATGGTTCTTGTAATACTGTGAAATTGGATCGTTGCCCAGTACTAGAAATGCATATCCTCCTTGGCCTTTTCTTGCAGCCCTTCCTATTCTCTGCGTGAGTCTATTTACTGGAATCGTAGATGAGATTACTCCGTCTACATTGCCTACATCTATGCCAAGCTCAAGTGTAGGGGTTGCAGAAATTGCAAGTAGTTTATCAGTCTTGAACAAGTTCTCAACTGATCTCCTATAGTTTGCCATTAGGCCTGCTCGATGAACCTTGATGTCCACTTTTTGTCTTCTTGCCTGTAGAGCCAAAAGTTCGGAATTAAGATGTGAGTTACTAAACACCAGTGTCTTGTGTTGTTTTGTAGTCAGTTTTTTTAGTATGTCAATCATTAATGCGCGCTGGGTCATCAAAGAGGGAAAGAGCATTGAAAATTCTGTCTTGCCCTTCTTGCCAGATCCTGAGATCTGAACCATGTTTACTCCAAATAGCATCTGGCAAAATGATAATGCGTTATCTAATGTTGCAGATGCTGCAATCATCTGTAACTTGGGTGCAATTCTCTTTAATCTTTTTATGATATAATGAACATTGGAACCAAAGATTCCAGAATATACATGAGCTTCATCCACTGCAAGAAATCTAGTTGTGTTAAGAAGAGATGCAAACCTAGTCCTGTGCCATAAATGATAATGCAAAACATCAAAGTTAGTTATGATCACCTGGGGAGGATTTACAAGAATCTCTGCACGCTCTATTTGTTTTGTATCCCCATCAAATACAGCGCATTGTACATTCATCTTGTCTGCAATTTCTTTTATCTTTGGGTATTGGTCTCTTGAAAGAGATTTGGTTGGATAGACAAAAATTGCTTGTATTGTGGGAACAGGATTTTTTGAATTACCTATTCTTTCAATGATTGGCACAACAAATGATTCTGTTTTTCCAGATGCAGTCGGTGCAGTGATTACTACATTGTCACCAGAAATAATGTGATGAATGGATTCTTCTTGAAACTTGTAGAATTTCTTTATACCTATTGATTCTAGAGCCTCAACTATTCGCTGGTCAAGGCCTGACTCTGATACGGTAGAGCCCATCTCGGGATCCGGCTCTTCTATTACCCTAAAGTGTGAGACATAATGCCTCTTTGAGAAAAGAACTGATCTTGTAATGTCTGCAATCTTTGCACCTCCTATCATCTTGTTTATCTCATCTTCTGACTGCAGTATGCCTTCTTTTTCCAGGGTTGACTCTTGTTGATTCTTGTTTGGTATCTCATCATTGTCAAATTTTATCAAAAATTCCAAAAATGCCTCGTCAATATTCTTTGTAGAGTCTATAATGTCCTCAATTTTGCACTTGGGACAGCTAAAGTGTATTTTTTGATTAAACGTGCGTTGCACCTCTATCTTGGATTTACACTTGGGACAATAATGCACTAGTTCATGGAATAATTCTGGATGATTTAATTTTTGGTTATCGTATTGATCACAAGTAAAACCCGGAGCAAAAAACATGCTCAAAAACCATGATGACATATAATATCGTATTATTTCTAGACTGATGTGGGTCTTGGAAGTTATTGGGGCGAAGTCCTCGATGTTTTAGAAAAAATAATCCCGGTATATGACAAAGTAAACTCGCTGATCTCACTTGGAAGAGATTCAGAGTTTCGTCAACGAGGAATTAAGGGAAGAGTCAATCCTGGAGATCACATCCTTGATGCTGGCTCTGGTTTTGGTAACATGTCAAAGACTGCATCTAAGATCTGTGATGGTAACGTCAACATCACATTGTATGATCCGTTAAGACCCATGCTCAAAAATACCAGTAGATTATTTTCTACAACGCCAGTATTAACATGCGGAGTCTTTGAACATATTCCATTTCGTGATGAAAACTTTGATGCGGTACTTACTGGTTATTCACTAAGAGACGCAATCAATCTCAGAATTGCAATATCTGAGATACATCGAGTGCTAAAAAAGAATGGAAGATTTGTCATAGTTGATCTGGGCAAGCCTGATAATCCTGTAGTTAGAGCAGGAGTGTCATTTTACCTCAGGGCTGTACTTCCTATATTAGCAGTAATTGGTGGTGGAAGACTTGGTCTAAAATTTGCCACTCTTTATGGTACGTACAAACTATGGCCTCAAAACAAAAAGCTAGAGTCACTTCTTCTTGAAAGGTTCTCAAGAGTAGAATTTGAAAAAGGCATGCTTGGGGGCGCAATCATGGTTGCAGCATACAAGTAAAATGAATAAAGTAATTCTTGTCTACGTTATTGCCCTAATTGTTGGATTTTCATATGGAATACACAATCCAATAGTTCCACTGTTTGCAAAAAACATGGGTGCCTCATATTCTGATCTTGGAGTAATTGGATTTGCAAACTTTATCCCTTACATGTTCATTCCACTTTTTGTTGGGCTGTTACTTGACAGGTTCAACAAAGGCATACTACTTTCCCTTGGGCTAGTCCTTGACTCTGTGTCAATTTACTTGTTATCTGTAGCAGATTCTGTGCCACAAATTATAATATTTAGAACACTGGTAGGTGTCGCACATTCGTTTTTCTGGCCTCCCTGTGAATCGATTATATCAAAATCTACCAGTCCACAGAATCGAGTCAAAGCAATTTCTAGGTTCATGGCTTTTTTTGTTACTGGTATTATGATTGGACCGCTTGTTGGTTCATTTTTGCTTGAACACTTTGGTGTTTCATATGGGATGATATTCCAGATTGCCGCATTTGCAATAGCGACTTCACTTGTCTCATCATTAATGTTATCGAAAGATAAGGATGTGGCTCATAATGGAATTATATCCATTGCATCNTATTGCATCTGCAAAACATTTGATAAAATTTCCTACGGTGATTGCAATTCTCTTGTTTTGTAGTGTAAGCTTTGGCGTATTCTTGGCAATACTTCCAGCATTCATGAATGAGAGGTCAATCTCAGAATCAAACATTGAATTACTCTTTTTCGTATTTGGTATCTCTAGACTTGTTTCCTTGTTGGCATCTAACTTTCTTATGAAAAAGTTTCTCACAAGTATACTGCTTGTTATAATATCAATATCTGCTGGAATGCTGATGCTATACTATTCTCACTCTGTACTGGAATTCAGTGTGGCAGTTCTCATACTGGGATTTGGGTTTAGCGTGTATTTTCCACTTACATTTGAGATCATAATGAGAAAAACAAAAGAAAATGTTGGTGCATTGATTGGTGCGTATGAGGCAACCTTTGGAATGGGTTGGGCCTTTGGACCTCTGATTATTGGTGTAATTGCCAACTCTTTTGGAAGTTCGATTCCTTATCTTATTTTATCTGTAGTTGGGCTATTTGTATTGGGATTTGTATTTCTCAAGAGAAAACAAGTCATGTTGGTCTAAAGCTTTAATTTTAGAAACAAGCCAAATTACTCCATGTCTGATTTTGCACTTAACATTATAGGAAATGACTGGATAATGATTGTCTTGGTAGCATTGGTATTACTTCTTGGAACCAAAAGATTACCTGATGCAACAAAAAAACTTGCTAGAGTCATGGCACAATACGATAAAACAAAAAACATGGTTCAAGATGAACTAAAAAAAGCCAAAGGCGAGTTTAACCTCGACATTTCAGGACCTGTCATGTCTGAACGACAAAAACTTGAAACACTTGCCAAGTCTTTGGGTGTCAACACTGAAGGTAAGACTGATGATGATCTGCGTAGTCTGGTAAATTCTAAACTTGGGGGTTCTGCAAAACCCGATCAAGATACTACAAAACAATAAGCAACGATCTCAACAAATTTAAATACAATATACCGTGAGACATATCGGTTAAGATTGACTAAAATCGATCCTTGGCAAAATGCTCTCAAGCAACTTGCAGATGCCGCAAAAATTTTGAAAATTGATGCCGGTATTCATGAAATGCTTGCAAGTCCAAAAAAAATTCTAACAGTTTCACTACCAGTAAAGATGGATGATGGTAGAATCAAGGTATTCACAGGATATAGATCACAACATAATGACTTTAGAGGTCCACACAAAGGAGGAATAAGATATCATCCAGATGTTTCAATCGAAGAAGTAAAGGCACTATCCATGTGGATGACTTGGAAATGTGCTATTGTTGATGTTCCATTTGGAGGCGGTAAGGGAGGAATAATCTGTGATCCAAAGAGACTCTCGGCTGGAGAAAAAGAGAGACTCACAAGAAGATATGCATATGCAATATCTGAAATCATTGGACCAGGAAAAGACATCCCAGCACCTGATGTGTATACTACTGGAAAAGAAATGGCTCAGATAATGGATGTTTATAGTATGATGCACGGACAAGCAGAACCAGGTGTTATTACCGGAAAACCGATTCCAACAGGAGGTTCTCTTGCAAGAAATGTAGCTACTGGTCTAGGTGTCGCTTATTGTGTAAGAGAGGGAGCAAAGAAGATTGGGCTCAAGCTAAAGGGCGCCAAGNAACCGATTCCAACAGGAGGTTCTCTTGCAAGAAATGTAGCCACTGGTCTAGGTGTTGCTTATTGTGTAAGAGAGGGAGCAAAGAAAATTGGACTCAAGTTAAAGGGCGCCAAAGTTGTCATTCAGGGCTATGGTAATGCTGGAACATATGCAGCAGAATATGTTGAAAAAATGGGTGCAAAGATTATTGGAGTAAGCGATTCTAAAGGTTCTATAATTAATCTAAAAGGACTTGACTCAAAGAAAGTTCTTGAGTACAAGACTAGACATGGCAGTGTTGTTGGCTATCCTGGAAGCAAAAAGGTCTCAACAGAAGAGCTTCTTACTACACCATGTGATGTTTTGATACCTGCAGCACTTGAGAACCAAATAACTCCACAGGTTGCAAGAAACATCAAATGTAAAATAATTGCAGAAGCCGCAAACGGTCCTACCACGCCTGAAGCAGATGACGTTTTATTCAAAAAGAAAATAATGGTTATTCCAGACATCTTGGCAAATTCTGGTGGTGTATGCATATCATACTTGGAATGGGTACAGAACTTGCAAAGATATTACTGGACATTTGATGAGGTTGCAAGTAAGATGGAACACCACATTGTACGTGGTTTCAACGATACATATGCACTTTCAAAGAAACACAGTGTCGACATGAGAAAAGCAAGTATGGTGCTTGCAGTTGGCAGAGTGCTGGAAGCATTTGAAGCACGTGGCCTCTGGCCATAGAAATACCTAATACTTAATATCGTGATAATATTTTATGAACAAGNAGGCACGCGGCCTCTGGCCATAGAAATACCTAATACTTGAGATCGTGATAATATTTTATGAGCAAAGCTTTTGTGGCAATACATTGCGAAACTGGAAAAGAAAATCCAATAATTAGAAGACTAATGGAAATCAAGGGTATGTCAGAGGTCACAGGGACTTTGGGTCTTTATGATATTATAGTAAAAGTAGAGGCATCAGATTCTATGATGCTTGAAAGAATAATTACAAAAGAAGTAAGAAAAATACCGCATGTCTTGACTACGATGACCCTGATGGTCACCTAGAACTTATCTGATTCTTTCTAAACACAGTCTTTTATCTTCATGGTACATTCGCAAGACGGAATTTTTTTCAAGAGATTTTAACAAATATAGAATTCCACCTTTTTCAGTTATTCTAATCTTTTTGATTTTGTAAATTTTATTGGATTCATTAACTCCTGTTATGCGTACCCTTTCTCCACTTTTGAACACTGTCAACTCTTTTCAATTGATAGTATCCGGTACAATTGATAAGCATATTCTATAGTTTTTATAAATAATATGTATTGTATGGTGAATAATCTATGGTCTGTGATCCTAGTTTACACTGGTTGTTAACAAATAAAAATTAAAGAAATTTCAGGTTTAGGATGTACTAAATGAACTTCCACAAGAGCAAGATTTGGTTACGTTTGGATTGTTAATTTTAAATCCAGCACCCATTAGGCTCTCGATGTAGTCAATATTTGCACCCTTGAGATAGTCGACACTGTAACTGTCAATTACCATCTTGACACCATTTTCTTCGATTACAAGATCGTCTTCTTCAGATGTCTTTTCAAATCCCATTCCATAGGATAATCCTGAACATCCTCCACCTTGTACGTAGACTCGCAGAAATTGTGGCTTTTCGGCTTCTTCTGCCATGAAAGCAATTACTTTTTCTGCGGCTTTTGGTGTAATTGTGACCAATTTTGTGGTCTGTGTATTACTCATGAACTAATTCGTCCTTTAAATTATAATAATCTTTTCATACCTGACATAATAGGAATTAAAGATTAGGTGAAGCTTACTTTTTTGACTTGTTTACAAAAGCAGTCATTCGTTCTGCTCTGTCTGGATGAGTAAAGCACAAGCCCCATGTGTAAAGTTCTAGTGCAAGACCTGTATCGATGTCTGAATTTCTTCCCTTGTTTATTGCGATCTTTGACATTCTTACTGCCATTGCAGAATTCTGAGCAATCATCTTTGCAATATTGTTAGTCTCTTCCATTAATTTTGCAAGTTCTACGACTTTGTTTACCAAGCCCATCTCTTTTGCTTCATCTGATTTGACAATTCTTCCTGTAAAGATCAAATCTTTTGCCTGGGATATTCCAATAGTTCTTTGCAATCTCTGAGTTCCACCCCATCCTGGGCATACACCTATTGTTACTTCGGGTTGTCCCATCCTTGCAGTGTCTGCAGCTACTCTAATGTCACATGCTAGTGCAAGTTCACATCCTCCTCCAAGTGCAAATCCATTGATTGCAGCAATTGTTGGCTTGCTACAATTTTCTACAGTATAAGTCAAAAGATGGCCAAGTTTTGCATAGGTCTCTGATTCTATTGGTGTGATGGTTGACATGTATGCAATGTCTGCACCAGCAGAAAATGCCTTGTCTCCTTCTCCTGTGATGACTACAACTTTTACTGAATCGTCTCCTTCAATTTCTTTGAATACTTTGATGATGTCATTTGCAACATCCATGTTCATTGCATTGAGCTTGTCAGGTCTGTTTATCTTGATTGTGCAAATTCCTTCTGATTTTGAGACATTAACTAGAGACATGTCAAAACTCCAAATGATGAGGAAATTAAACCTTATTGGGTTTGTGCTTTCCCCATTGGTGTAGGGCAGATGCTGCTGCAACCCAATTTCGGATGTCGTCATACACTGGAACATTGTGTTTCTCAATTAATCCTGAGACTTTGGCTGTGTATGGACCACCATTTCCACCAACAAGCAATGGCTTTTTGCCTTGTTTTGAGAACTCTCCCAAATAATCGATTATTGTCTCTTCAAGTGGATCATCTTGGAAGACAAACCATGGCATGACAATGTCGATGTTTGGATCATCCATGAATTTTTGGATGGAGTATCTATAGTCATCAGCATTTGCTCCACCTGTGACATCTGCAGGATTTCCATTTCCTATTACATATGTCGGAGGATAATGTTCTTTCATTTCCTTGAGTGTTGCTTCTGTTACTTTGCCAAGTTCTAATCCATATTTTTCAAATTGGTCTATTGCACCAATCATTGGTCCGGCACCATTGCTGACAAGAGCCACTCTTGGACCCTTTGCTGCTGGTTGCCATGCTAATGCTTTTGTAACTGAAGCAAGTTCTTGATAACTCTCTACTGAAACTATTCCAGCTTGTTTGAATGCTCCTTGGATTATTGCATTAGAACCTCCAAGTGAACCTGTGTGTGATGCTGCTTGCTTTGCTCCAAGTGCAGTTCTTCCACTCTTCCAGATTACTATCGGTTTATGCATCTCTTTCATTACACGTTTTGAAGTCTCGATGAATTTTCTACCATCTCCAAAACCTTCTACGTATAGTGCAATTACTTTGGTTTGAGGATCATTTGCCAAGTACCAGATCATGTCTGCCTCATCTACATCTGATCTGTTGCCATAGCTGACCATCTTTGATAGTCCAAATGAATCTGCAGTCTCAAGGAAGCTAATTCCCATTGTACCACTTTGTGATAACAGTGCCACTGGTCCGAGTTTTGCGCGTACCATTCTCTCTTGGCCTTGGAATGCACAGTCTAGTCTATTGGCTGCGTTAAACATACCAATACAATTTGGACCAATTATTCTGATCTTGTGTTGTTCCGAAAGGCTCTTTATTTGAGATTCAAAGTCTGCTCTCTCTCCTCCCAGTTCCTTTCCACCTCCTGATACGATCACCGCATTGTGAATTCCTTTCTTGGCACATGATTCAAGAACTGGTGGAGTAACTGATAGATCAACACATACAACAACCAAGTCAACTTTTTCTGGAATTGCTTCAAGTGATGGATAACATTTCAATCCCAAAATTTCCTCTGCCTTTGGATTGATTGGGTATACTTTTCCTTTGTAGTCGTGTTTTGCAATGCTATCAAGAACCGAATTTCCTACTTTGCCAGGAGTTGCAGATGCACCAACCAATGCGACTGATTGTGGTGTAAAGAATGTCTCCATGGATTCGATGTTTGGTTTTGTTGTTGAGATTGCATCTTTTTTGATCTCTTTTCTTAAGATTATCTTTGCATCAACTACATAGTATGACTTTGGATAAACTACGATTGGATTGAAGTCAATGCTGTCAAAGTAGTTTGCATTGTCTACTCCGACCTTGCCGATTTGAACAATTGTTTTTGCAAGCATGTTCAAATCAATTGGCTTACTACCTCTGTATCCTTGAAGGATCTTTGCACCCTTCAATTCTGTAAGCATTGACTTTGCATCATCTACTGTGATTGGTAGCATTCTAAATGCCACATCTTTGAATATCTCGGTTAATACTCCACCAAGTCCTACCATTATTACTGGACCAAATTGTGGGTCATTTTGGAGTCCTATGATAAGTTCGACTCCTTGTGGAACCATCTTCTCAAGTAAAATTCCTTTTACGTGGACTCCTTTTTTCTTTGAAAGTCTTGGATACATTTCAAGAAATGCTTTCTTTACGTCTTTCTCATTTTGTAGTCCTACTTTTACTCCACCTACATCACTTTTGTGGAGTATCTGTGGTGAAACTACCTTCATAACTAATGGATAACCTAATTTCTTTGCAGCCTTGGTAGCATCTTTTGCATTTGTTACAAGTGCATAACCTGGAACTTTGATTCCATACTTTTTCAATACTGCTTTGGATAGATCTTCGGTAATTACCTTATGATCCGTTGCAAATGTTTCTTCAAAAATCTTTGTTACTGGATTCAAAAGGATTTCTCCTCTTTATTTGCAGATCGCAATGATGAGATCTGTGTTTTTTTGTGCATCATAACGTGATCCGAAGGTCTAAGTGTTTTATATTAAACTTTTGTCAAATGGTATCACTTGATCTCATTTCTAGTTTAGATTTGGTCTAATGTGACAAATGGGAAAACACATGATGAACCTAATGATCTTCAAAAATTAAACTCTGACTTGAAGTTTTTATAAAATATCTCTAGGGTGTCTTTAATTGTGCCAATTTTTTGTGGTATCTGTTTTTTGATTACGTCTGGATGTATGTATGGCACGCTGGCAAGCTCTTCACTTGATTTCTCTAGCCATAGCCTTATGGTTGGTTCATCTATCTCTAGATGGAATTGTATTCCTATTGCACTGCCTATTTTTATTGCCTGGTTCTGATAATCCTTCGAATGCGCAAGTCTTGTTGCATCTTTTGGTAGATCAAACGTGTCTCCATGCCAATGAAACACAAGAGATGGACTCTTTATTCCATTGAAGAGTTTGGACTGGTTGGTGTTGTCAAACTCTNCCGAAGGTCTAAGTGTTTTATATTAAACTTTTGTCAAAATCGAGAAAATACTATCTACCAAGTTTGCTTTTATTTGAACAATCTTACTGTGGGAATCTACGTCAGTTTTTTAAAGTTTGAAGAATGAATGATAGTGTATTTTGAAGACACAGCTTCTTACTATAATTTCGGCATCTGTCTTGGTAATTACCATTTCATTGTATGTTTTTCTTTTATTCCAAAATGAATCAATACGACCTCAAGAATGCCAAGGCAATTCGACTAACTGCATCTATAGTTTAAACATGGAAGTAGACAACGAAAGCAGAATTTATGATGGATTTCCTATTACTACTGAAGTAAACAAACCTGTTGAATTTGATGGTGTGAAATTTGTATACATCGGTAGCAGTACACCCGAAGTTGATGGGATAAATTGCAATAATATGCTTCCAAGAGCAATAAATTCTACTAGCGGTCATCATCCACCAATAATTGTAAACTATGATGGATACTTCAAGATAAATGAGACACGACATTTTATAGCCACTTTTCCAGATGGTCAGGTCAAATCACTTACAGCATGTTGGATCGGTCATACAATGCCAAAAGTGATACAAATGTGTGAAAATCTAAGTTGCGGCGGCACATTTTGTCCTTCTAAAACAAGTTGGTTTGATAATAACAAAACTGCAGGTATAATTCAAGATGAACGTTGTTCCCCAAATAGTCCATACTATGACAAGTACGTTGCAGAAAAACAATAACAAATGTTGAGTTATGAAAATGATTGTGAACTTCAAAAATNTCCATCTCTTGCTTTAGATATGTAAGATCATCATTTGCACTTTCGGGGGCGCCAAGAATTATTACCGCATCATGTTTGGTCTCTGGAATTTTTTCACTCTTTGCAAGGACAGTCTTTATGCTAAACCCATCTGCTTTGAGTAGATCTCCTAATGTGCCAATCCCTTCTATCTTTGTATTCTGAATTACTAGAAATTCTGACATGAGATCTGAAAATTGCTTAATAGTCTAGCTTGTAAATAAGTTTGTGAATTTTGAATCAGATGAGATCTACAAAGTAAAAGACTTTATCAAATCACTCAACTCTGAACATCACAGCATAATTGTTGTAGAAGGAAAGCGTGACGAAGAATCTCTCAAAAAGTTGGGCTTTACTGGAAAGATATGTCAATTTCATAGCTTCAAAGGTCTCATAAAATTTGCCGATAGTATGCCTAGATACAAAAATCTCATACTCTTACTGGATTCAGATAGAAAAGGACGATATCTCACAAAGAGAATAATCTCTCAGCTACAGCATAGGATGACTGTGGACCTGTCATATCGAAAACAACTCACCGTTATCACAAAAGGCAAGATAAAAAACGTAGAAGATCTGTCTGCATATGCATTTGAAGGTTAACGTAAGGAAACTAGGAATAAGCACTTATATCGAACTGTTATCAAAAATAATTGATCAAAAATTAAGAGGATAATGATTTGTCGTATAAGGGAATTGTCAAGTATCACGTTAAGCTCAGCTTCGACGTCGATGGACTCGTTGAAAAAGCCGATATCATAGGCGCAATTTTTGGCCAGACAGAAGGTCTGCTTGGCCCAGAAATGAACCTGAATGAACTCCAGAAGGTGTCGAAGGTAGGACGAATAGAAGTCAATACCACGGCCTCGTCTACTCAAACAAAGGGAGATGCACTGATTCCTATGAGTACTGATATCAACACTGCTGCATTGATTGCAGCAGCCATAGAAAGCATTGACAAGGTAGGTCCTTTCCAGGCGGCATTCAAATTAGATGCAATTGATGATGTACGCACTGCCAAGAAAAAAGAGATTGTAGACAGAGCAAAGGATATTGTGCAAAAGTGGTCTACAAAAACAATCAGTGAAGGAGAAGAGATGCTCAAGGATGTATCTGATGTTGGTTCTGCCGGTAAGCTTGCAGCATTTGGAAAAGAAAAACTTGCATGTGGTTCTGGAGTGTTTGATTCACCATGGATAATTCTTGTAGAGGGAAGAGCAGATGTGATAAATCTATTACGAGCCGGTTTTGATAATGCGCTTGCAATCGAAGGCGCAAGAATTGATGAATCAATCAAGTCACTCTGCGATTCTAAAGCCAAAGTAGTTGCATTCCTTGATGGAGATAGAGCAGGTGGATTCATACTAAAAGAACTAAAATCACTTGTTAACGTAGATGTGGTACATCGAGCACCAGAAGGTGTAGAGGTTGAAGAACTTACTCCTATACAGATTGCAGACATTCTAAAAGATACTGCAGAAGACATGAAAAAAGAGACCGCAAAACCAGTGCTCAAGGATGTAAAGGATGAGCCGATTGCTAATGTTGTAAAGAAGGTTTACCCGCAACTAAATGAATCATTGGAAGCAATAGCTCTCGATGATGGTGTTAACCAACTCTTCAAGGTTCCAGTAAGCGAGGTTGTAGGTAAGCTTGCCCCAGGATCTGGAATACGATATCTAATACTAGATGGAATCATAACACAACGACTAGTTGACTCTGCAAAACAAGCTGGAATTGGGTATCTGATTGGTCACAGAATGGCTAATCTAAAATCCACTGATGGATTGACACTCAAAACATTTACAGAGCTTGGTGTTGCATAAAATTAATGTCAGAATTAAAGATTCAACATATTCTCACACTTGCAGAACTTTTTACAAAAGGCGCACGCTATAACTTTGTTCCAATAACCACGTCATCTCTTGGAAAAAGCATCAACAAGTCACAGCAAGCTGCATCAAAGCATCTGATGGAACTTGAAGCAAATGGATATGTGGAAAGACTGCGAAGTGGACAAAAGGTCTCTGTAAGAATAACCACAAAAGGCCATTCTGAAATGATCAAGATATCTTCTATACTAAAATCCAGCCTTGAATCAGTTCCTGCTCACTTGGAATTTCGTGGAACAATAATCTCTGGTATGGGTGAAGGAGCATATTACATGTCAATGAAGGGATATACAAAACAATTCAAGACAAAACTTGGTTATGTTCCATTTCCTGGAACACTTAATGTAAAACTAAAAGACAAGGAATCAATTGAGGCCAAGCGTTCCCTTGATGCATATACTGCAATATTGGTTGATGGCTTCTCTGATGGTAAGAGGACATATGGCTGGGTAAAATGCTATCCTGCAAAAATAAATGGCATAAATGCTGCACTAATACTACTTGAGCGAACTCATCACGATGATTCTATAATTGAGTTGATCTCAGAAGAGAACATCAAAAAGGCAACAAAACTTTCAACTGGCTCAAAAGTTACAATACGAGTCCCAATAAGCGTAAAACCTGTGCGGGACTAGATTCCATAAATTGACTTGCCGTATTCATTTTCTATTTTTGAGCTCTTGATGTCTGGTATTGGGGACTGGAGTCTTGCAATTGATACTTCGATTCCAATTTTTTTGCATCCATCTATTATGAATTTCTCTTGATGAACCTGATCATATCCTAGTGCTATGATATTTGGCTTGATGAGTTCAACTGACTTGAATATGTCTCCTTCGTACCCAACTACGGCATAGTCTACCATTGAAAGTGATTTCACCAAGTCTTTACGAAGCTCCATGTTGTGAAGTGGAATTCGACTCTTCATTTTTTGTGCAGTCTTGTCTGTTGCAATCACTACAACTAGAACATTGCCAAGAGCCTTTGCTGCTCTGAGAGTGTGAATGTGTCCTGGGTGGATTATGTCGAAAACTCCTCCTGCAAGTACCACTCGTATAGAATTTCTTCCAAGGTCGGTGAGGGTTTTTTTGTTACTTTCAATAAACCCATTTTTTGCAAGATCTTCGATTCTATCTTGTACATATTCTGGGCTTAGGGCAAGCTTTTTTCGGATGATGCCAATTGGAGTATCCCCCGAAAGTGTTGCCACAAAAAAGGCCGTGATTATCTCTTTATCAAATGCATCCAAATATTATCACTAGAGCGAAACTATTACAATTTGATTTATCTATAAACTCTGTGCCCAAGGATCGACTCCTTTTGATAGGCGTAATGCATCCATTAGACCCTCTGCGTATCCTATGCTGAGTACTGCAAGTTCTTCCTGTCCATCCTTTTGGAACTTTTCAGCGTCATCTATGTACAATTGGGCATTTTCTATTACAGAATTTAAGCTTGAATCATCTTTGAACATCTTTACAACTTCTTCTAATGCCTTTCTTGCTTTTGGAATGTATTTTGAAAGCATCTGATCTGATATTTTTTGAATCTTTGATGAGTTGTCAAATGGCTCGTCAAAGCATTGGGAAAATATTTTGATTGCATCATGCTCAGTAAAATGCAATCTTCCTGGAATGATGATAGTATGTGGTGGCTTGCCAAAGTCTGTTTTGATAAGAGTTGATATCTTTCCTGAGATTATTTTTTGGTTTTTGGAGCCAATTCTTGATGCCACTATTGCAAATGTGGACTGGTCAATCACATTTCGTTTCTGGCCCTTTTCGGTTTCAAGCAAGCTGACTAGAGCATCTTTGGGATCTAAAAAGAAGTTGGAACTATTGTCAAACTCTAGTATGAGTAAACTATGACTTCCCTTTACCATGTTTTCATAAATTGTATAGTATACAGTATTCAGTGATGGGCTTTCTCTCATGATTGTTACTGGTCTTCCAATCTTGTAATGGTGTAGACCACACTCTCCAATCAAAGACGTGATTGCCGATGCTCCATGAATTGTCTTTGTTTTGATCTTGTCTTTTTCTGCCCTTGTACGTAGTTCCACATGAGTTGTTGCTACGTATGGGTCTCCATAAGCTAACAGTACGACATTTTTCTTTTTGGCTAAGAGTAGAATTGCCTTACCGTCCTCCACCATCCATCTAGGGGCAACAGTAAGTTTTCCCTTGACTAGTTTCTTTATCTTTACTAGTTCTGATTTTCCTATTGGACTAGTAAAAACCTCAAAATATGTCATGTCTGCTTTTTTTAAAACCTGAATTGCGTTTGCGCTTATTCCATCAAGTCCTGAAATGCCAAGACCTACAAACCATAACATTGTAAAAAAACTCCGACGGCTCTATATTTTGAGCTTCGTTTTAGGATTTTGCTGAATTTTTGAACTCATGCAGTCTTCTAAGATGGGACAACATTCTCTTAAAGACTTCAACGCTTCTTAGAAATTCGTCTGTTGAAACTCTTTCATCAATTGTATGCNAGTCTTCTAAGGTGGGACAACATTCTCTTAAAGACTTCAATACTTCTTAGAAATTCATCTGTTGAAACTCTTTCATCAATTGTGTGTGATGCATGTGGATCTCCTGGACCGTATGTTACCACTGGAATATTCAACGAGTTTCCTATTATGTTCATGTCCCCAGTACCTGTCTTTCGAATCAACTGTGGTCTTGCTTTTTCTACATCCATTATGCCTAATGTGAGTGCTCTTACCAGTGGGGAATTATGTGGAGCCTCAAATGGTTCAGTTTCATCTATTACANGTGGTCTTGCTTTTTCTACATCCATTATGCCTAGTGTGAGCGCTCTTACGAGTGGGGAGCTATGTGGAGCCTCAAATGGCTCTGTTTCATCTATTACTGAATAAAATGCATTGACTCCTTGTTTTTTTGCAATCTCTTGAACCGTAGTCGCAATTCTTTCTCCGACAATTTTACAATTCATGTTTACTGGGATTCTGATATCCATTATTGCATCACACTCTAGTGGTGTAACATTGTGACTGGTGCCTCCTTTAATCTCAGTTAAAGATGATGTGAGCATCATGCTTTTTGCCAGACCTTCTTGGTTTTGCTCTAGGGATTTTTTTAATGCGTTTGTAAATACATATGATTCCTCAATTGCATTCTTTGCAAGCCATGGTGCACTAGCATGAGCACTGTCGCCTACGTTTACTCTCAAGTTTATTGCAATTCTTCCCTTGTATGCAATTGTAATATTTTTAATTCCACTTGGTTCTCCAAACACTGCATAATCTATCTCTGGTTTTTGTTTTACAAGACTCTTGATTCCANTTCCACTTGGCTCTCCAAACACAGCATAATCTATCTCTGGCTTTTGTTTTACAAGGCTCTTGATTCCGGTTGCATTTCCTTCTTCATCTACTACTGCTGCAAATGTTATGGTGCCATTGTTGTTGCCTTGTATTGATGCTGCTGCAAGAAGCATTGAGATTAAGGGTGCCTTGGCATCAGATGCACCTCTTCCATAAATGAACCCGTCCTCGTTTCTTACTTTTATCTTTCCTGGGACTGTATCCATGTGACCGCATAGCATTATTCTTGGATATCCAGATCCCTTTGTAGCGATGAGATTTCCTACATCGTCTATTTTGATATCTTCAAATCCAAAATCATCGCATTTGTCAGCTAGAAACTCTGCAAGTGGTTTTTCTGATAGAGAAGGTGTGTAGAGTCTTAGAGCCTTCTCTAGAACTTTTACTGAATATCTTGGTGTACTAGTTACTGACGAATCCAATTCTTACTTTCCTTGATTCATTGCGTAATCAATCATCATTGCTGGTATGTTTACGCCTGTAACTCTGACAGTATTTTTGTATTCCGTTGTATTGTTGACCTCGTGAACAACAAGGCCATTTTCCTTACTTTCCATTAGATCTACTCCAACTATCTGCCCTTGAACTGCCTCTTTTGCCTTGATGCATATGTCTTCCAATTCTTTTGTGACTTTGAGTTCCTCTGCCCTGCCGCCTAGTGCCATGTTTGTCTTCCATTGGCTGTCTCCAGAATATCGATAAATTGCAGCAACAACCTTGTCTCCTATTACAATTGCCCTGATATCGCGTGGAGGTCTGTTGACAAATTCTTCTAGGTAATACACCTGGTAAATTGGGTACATGCTCTCTCTGCTTTCTATTATTGCCTCTGCAGCCTCCTTGTCCTTTAACATGGCAATCATTCTTCCCCAACTACCAACAGTTGGCTTTATCACCATAGGGTATCCATTTTTGTCAAGAAACTCTAGTGCTGATTCTTGTGAAAATGCAACTGCACTAAACGGTGTAGGTATTCCTTTTTTTAACAAAAGCATGTGAGTAAATAATTTGTTTCCTGCAAAGATGCTTGTATTCAAAGAATTGATTATGTTTACTCCTTTTCCTTCTAGTGCGGCAGTAGAGTGAAGACTACGATAATAGCTGACACATCTTTGTATTACAGTTCCATAATCCTCCTTGCTTTTATCTAAATTAATGGATAGATTCTTACAGTCCACCATCTTTGCATTGATGCCTTTTTCCTTGGCAGCATCAAAGAGCGCTTTTTCTTCCCACCGGATGGTATCGTAGAGAATCGATAAACCGGAGCTCACTGGCCCCAGTCCTCACCAACAGATTGTGCTGGTTTTAACTCAAAGCCGGAGGATCCCTTGGCAAGCTCAAAACTTGCACCGCAATCAGGACAGGTTACTATCTCTCCTTCCATCGAGTCCTTTGGAGGGTTAATGTTTGCATCACATTCTAGACATTTCATATTATTTTCCTTGTTTTTTCTTCTCTATTAATTCCATACCTTGTTCGGAATTAACTATCTTTCGTTCGAGTCTATCATCAAGTGGTATCTCAAGCAAGTCTCCCATCCTTAGGTTCTTCAAGCCAGCTGCTACAGACTTTGCATGATCTTCATTTTGCTCAAGGCCTAATAGGGACATCAAATATGCTGCGCCGTTCTTTCCAGCAAGTTCTCCAAAGACAATTCTTCTCCTATTTCCTACTACCTTTGGCTCTATTGGCTCGTACGCAGCTGGGTTTCGTAAAATTGCAGCCAAATGAGTTCCAGCCTTGTGCTTGTAAGCAGTAGGACCTACAATTGGCTTTGAATCATAGGGAATAATTGTGGTATATTGCTCAATTAATCTTGAGAGATCCATGAGCATGTCTAGTCTAAAGTTATTTGGAGATTTGTAGAGATAAGTGAGGGCAACTGCTGTTTCTGCAAGTGCAGGTATTCCGNTTGAGAGATCCATGAGCATGTCTAGTCTAAAGTTATTTGGCGATTTGTAAAGATAGGTGAGAGCAACCGCTGTTTCTGCAAGTGCCGGTATTCCTGTCCTCTCTCCAATTCCATCAATTGTTGTGTGAATCTGGTCTGCACCACCGTCGCATCCTGCCAATGCATTTGCAAGTGCAAGACCGATATCATTGTGACAGTGTACATCAAGTGGAGTTTTTATTTCCTCACGAACTGATTTTACAAAATTATACATTCCATTTGGTCTCATGATGCCAACAGTATCAGGCAAGCTAATTCTGTCAACACCTGCATCAGAAATTGCCTTGCATACCTGCATTAGAAACTCTGGATCTGCTCTACTACCATCTTCTACTGTAAACCTCATCTTGAGTCCATGTGATTTGGCATATTCTACTGTCTCAACTGATCTTCGTAATGCTTCTTCTCTTGTGATTCTTAACTTGTCCTTCATGTGAATCTCGGAGATTCCAAGATAGGTTGCCATCCATGTAGCATCGCAATCAATTGCAACATCAACATCTTCTTTTAATGCACGAACATGTGCAACAATGTCTGCCTTTAGACCTTGTTTGATGATTGTCTTTGTTGCTTCCTTGTGATCAGGTGATACTACAGGTGATATCTCAATTTGATCAACTCCAAAATAATCAAGCATCCATGCAATCTGGATTCTTTGCTTGTTTGAAAAAGTAACACCTGGGTGTTGTTCTCCCTCTCTTAGTGTACTGTCAAGTATTCTAATCTTCTTTGGTTTTACGCCCATCTCGTTGTATTGATATGCGTAATAGTTTGCGTCGTCCATTTCTCAAATTTTCTCTGGGTTTTACAAATATAAACATATTCGTACAGAAATCGTCTAGTTTTGTTATTTTTGAACCGATTATCGGCGATTTTCAGAACTGTATAACGAAATTCGTTTTATGTCACTGTACGCAGTATTATGACAGTATTTGTATCAAATACGCCTGGAACCTTTCGCAGTTCATCTATGCATACGTTGATGTCTGTAATTGTTGGTGCCTTGATTATTGTAGCAATATCATATTGACCTGTTATTTCAAATACAGTATGTACTCCACGTAGCTTGGAAAGTTTTGCAGACACTTTGGATGTATCAGTAGATGAATCAACTGAAATCAAAATTATTGCACTGGTNTTTTCAGAACTGTATAACGAAATTCGTTTTATGTTACTGTGCGCAATATTATGACGGTATTGGTATCAAATACGCCTGGAACCTTTCGTAGCTCATCTATGCATACATTGATGTCTGTAATTGTTGGCGCCTTGATTATTGTTGCAATATCATATTGACCTGNTGCATCTCCTGTTTCAATTGTAAACTTCTTGATTGTACCTCCATCTGTGAGGTTCTTTACTCTTCTTCTTACTGCTGATTCTGACAGTCCAAGTTTTTCACCAATTTCTACAAAAGACTGCCTAGAGTCTTTTTTTAGCATCTCAATTATTGTATCGTCTGTTTTATCTCTAGACATTTCTTCTCTGTTCCTCCTTTGTCAGTATTATATCTAGAGTTTCTAAAGCTTTGTTTATTTCTGATTCTGATATTACAAGTGGTGGTAACAATCGTAATATGTTCTTGCCAGAATAAAGCAGTAATAGATTATTTGCAATACCGTCAAACAATATGTCTTTTACTTCAAACTTCATCTCTACTCCTATCATCAAGCCCTTGCCTCTTACCTCTCGAATTATCTTGTGTTTTTCTTTTAGTCTTTCTAGTCCTTCTCTGAACAACTTTCCGTTTTTGTCTGCATTCTCAACCAGCTTGTCCTCTGTAAGTGCATCAATTGCCCCAATTCCTGCTGCACATGACAATGGATTGCCTCCAAATGTTGATGACTGTTCTCCCTTGCTAATTGATGCCAGGATATCTGGTCTCACTAGAGTTGCACCCATTGGTACGCCTCCCGCAATTCCTTTTGCAAGACACATTATGTCTGGAACTGTATCCCAATGTTGGCTTGCCCACATCTTTCCAGTCCTTCCAAGCCCTGCCTGGATCTCGTCAAATACTAGAACAATTCCTTTTTCATCACATAACTTTCTGACCTGTTGCAAAAATCCATCTGGTGCAACATTGATTCCACTTTCTCCCTGAATTGGCTCCATGATTATCATTGCTGTATCAGAATCAACTGTATTTCGTAATGCCTCTATGTCTCCAAAGGAGGAAAATCCCACAGTATCTACAAGTGGCTCAAAGGCCTTGCGATATTTCTGGTTGAATGTGACTGATAATGCACCAAGTGATTTCCCATGATATGATCCGTTCATTGCAACCATTTTCTTCTTCNCTGATAATGCACCAAGTGATTTGCCGTGATATGATCCGTTCATTGCAACCATTTTTTTCTTACCTGTAAACTTGCGTGCAAACTTGATTGCAGCTTCTACTGCTTCTGTTCCACTATTGTTTAGGTAAACCTGGCTTAGATTCTTTGGTGCAATCTTTATCAATTTTTCAAGAAACGTTTCTCTTGTCTTGTTGTATAAAGAACTGTGTACTGTTATGATTTTGTCAAGTTGATCTTTGATTGCCTTTACTACTCGAGGATTGCAGTGGCCAACCAGCGCAACCCCATATCCTCCCATGCAGTCAATGTATTCTTTTCCGCTTGCATCCCATACATGAGCTCCAAGTNCTTTGATTGCCTTTACTACTCGAGGATTGCAGTGGCCAACTAGTGCAACACCATATCCTCCCATACAGTCAATGTACTCTTTTCCGCTTGCATCCCATACACGAGCTCCAAGCCCGCGTTCTATTGTTACAGGGAATCTCTGGTAGATATTTCCCATGAATTGATCTTCTGTCATTTTGATATCACCGTACAATTGTCATGAGAAATTGCCGCAGATATTGGGTTTTCCTTTTTGCCATTTGCAACAAGTGCTTCCTTGACACCCATCTCTAATGCTTCTGTTGCGGCAAGTATCTTCTTTTCCATACCAAATCCAATCTTTGGCAAGATCTCTTTAGCTTCTGCAAGAGACAATTTCTTGACTAGTTTTTCTTCCATGAGTAAACCGTCTACGTTTGTGAGAAACAATATTCTATCAGACTGCATCTTGCCTGCTACGTATGCANCTGGAACATATCCTTGGTCTAAAATAGAACGAATCAATCCAGTATTGACATCTTTTATTTTTCCTGTATATCCTCCATCTANTTTTCTTCCATGAGTAAACCATCTACATTTGTGAGAAATAGTATTTTGTCAGATTGCATCTTGCCTGCTACATATGCTGCAGCTCTGTCTCCATCAACATTGAGAAAATCACACTCTTCACTTATTGCAATGGGAGATATTACTGGAACATATCCTTGATCTAAAATAGATCGAATCAATCCTGTATTGATGTCTTTTATCTTTCCTGTATATCCTCCATCTATTGCCATCTTGCGACCCTTCTCATTCATTACAATTAATTTCTTTTTTCGTTCTGCCTGTATTATTTTACCATCTACTCCTGAAAGACCTACTGCATTGATTCCATGTTTTTGAAGCATGCCTACTATCATCTTGTTTATCTTTCCTGACATGACCATTGTGAATATTTCAGCAGTCTCCTTGTCTGTAAACCTACTCTTGACTCCTCCTGGGGGATACGATAAATTTTTGTTCTTTTCCCAAGGCCTCAGAAATTTTTGTGACTTCTTTTCCTCCACCATGTACCAAAATGAGTTTTTCATTTTCTGAAATCTTTTTTATGTCTGATATGGTACTAGGATGAAGACCATCTACCACACTTCCTCCTATCTTTATTGTAATCATCTTTTTACACAGGAGTTAATGGGGAATATGCAATTCCTTCCATTTCGTTGAATCCTGCCATGACATTCATGTTTTGGATGGCAGAACCTGCTGCACCCTTCATGAGGTTGTCTGATGCTGAAAGAACTACAAGTCTGTTGTTATCTTCATCAATGTCAAATCCTACATCACAAAAGTTAGAACCTACCACAAACTTTGGATCTGGGAATTTGTAAAATCCTTTCTTGTCACGTATTAATCTGATGAATTTTTCATTTTGGTATTGTTCACGATACATCTTCCACAAATCCATTTCACTAACTGGTTGATTGAGAAATACATGATTTGTACAAAGAATTCCTCTTACGATATCTACTGCATGTGGACTCATTGATACTTTTATCTTGCTTCCAGCTGCTTGGCTCAACTCTTGTTCTATCTCACCAGTATGTCTGTGCTTTGCTGGCTTGTATGGTCTAATTACACCTGACCTCATTGCGTGATGCGTACCGGAAACAGTTCCTGCACCTGCACCAGAAGAGCCAATCTTTGAGTCGACTATAATGTGTTCTGTATCTATGATCTTCTTTTTGATCAACGGATATAANCTGCACCTGCACCAGAAGAGCCAATCTTTGAATCTACTATGATGTGTTCTGTATCAATAATTTTCTTTTTGATCAATGGATATAATCCAAGAATTGATGTCACTGCCATACATCCAGGGCATGATACAATCTGTGATTTCTTTATCTCTTCTCTGTGAAGTTCTGGAACTCCAAAGACTGATTTCTCTAGTAACTCTGGATGAGGATGCTGCCAACCATACCACTTGTCATAGTCTGCAGGATTGTGCAGTCTATAGTCTGCGCTAAGATCAATTACTTTCATTCCTCTATCATAGAGTGCTTTTACAATGTCTACTGCAGTTCCATGTGGCACTGCTGTAAACACCAAATCACACTTGTCTGTTAATTTATCATAATCAAGTTCTGAAAATGTCATGTCTGTAAAGCCTTTCAAGCTTGGCTGGATTCTAGAAATGTATTCACCGACATATTGTCTGGAAGTTACCATGGAAATTTCTGCATGTGGGTGACTAACAAGTAATCTAAGAATTTCTCCACCGACATATCCTGATGCACCGACTACACCAACTTTCATTGATACTCTCCTACCATAATATAGTATAATTTAAACTCTAAAATTTTTTTCAACTTTTAGAATTTATCGCTTGGCGTAACCTATTGCGTAGTCGATCATTTCTTTTGGGATGTTTTTCTTGGAAACTTTTGATAATCCCTTGAATTCAACCGTGTTATTTACTTCATGTACCACAAATCCGCGTTTTTCGTCTTCCATTACATCAATTCCCAAGATTCCGCCTCCTACTGCCTTTGACGCCTTCATACAAATGTCTTCCAAGTCCTTTGTAATGTCGCACGCAATTGGCTCTGCTCCAAGAGCAATGTTTGTCTTAAAACCGCCACCAGTTGATGTTCTGTACATTGCAGCAATAAGCTGGTCTCCTACCGCTATGGCTCGTATGTCTCTTGGAGGACGTGATACTACCTCTTGTAGGTAGTAAATCCTGTCCAACGGCCCATCATTTAGCTCTCTTACCTCAATTATTGCATCTGCTGTTTCCCTGTCTCTTAGTGGTACTATGCCTCTTCCCCAACTTCCTATGATTGGCTTTATCACAAGGGGATAACCGTCTTTTTCCAATGTTTCCACCGCAGCCTCTGATGAAAATGTAAAGTATGTTTTTGGAGTAGGTACGTTGTGTTTTTTTAACAATAGCGAAGTCAACATCTTGTTTCCACAATTGTTTGCAACCTCGGTACTATTGATTACTGGAATATCTAAAAATTCAAGGGCTGCTGTAAAATGAAGACCACGAAAGTAACTGACGCATCTTTCTAAAACGACATCTCCGAAATCATAATCGTTTTTCTTACTTTCGGTGGTAAATTGGGTAGTCTTGGCGTCGATCATCTTCGTATCGTGTCCAAGCTCGATTGCTTTTTGCTCGAGCATCTTCTCTTCTAATCTTACTCTATCGAACACGATTCGAACTTTGGGCATTTACTCTCCCCAATCTTCGCCAACTTTCTCAGCATGCTTTAATTCGCATACGCCGCCATTCTTGGAAGCAATCTCAAAATCTGCCCCACAATCAGGACATGAGACTATCTCTCCAACACTTGCATCGTCTGGAATTTTTATTGTTGCATCACATTCTGGGCAATTCATTCTTTGATCATTCACCTCTTTTTTAGTAATTTATTAGCTTCTGTTGATTGAAGCCCCCATAGCTCAACGAATCCTTTTCCAAGAGTTTGGTCAAAAGTAGAACCGGCTCCATATGTTGCCAGATCGTGGCTATACAATGAATATTCCGATTTTCTTCCAACAACTCTGAGACTTCCTTTGAACATTTTGAGCTTGACAGTTCCGCTAACCCTCTTCTGAGTAGTATTGATAAACATATCTAAATCTGATTTTAGTGGATCTTGCCATAATCCAGAATATGCAAGCCATGACCATTCTGCATCAACCATCGCCTTGAACTTTAATTCATGTTTTGTCAAAACCATTTTCTCAAGATCAGTATGTGCTTCTATGATGCACGTTGCACCTGGTGTCTCATACACTTCTCTTGATTTTATGCCTACTACTCTGTCTTCGATATGGTCTACTATTCCAACTCCGCTTGCACCTGCCTTTTTGTTGATGTATTTGATCAACTCTATTGGTTTCATGTGTTTTCTATCAGCTGCAACAGGTATTCCATTTTCAAATTTTATTTCAATATACTGTGGTTTTTCTGGCAAGTCTTTTGTCTTGACCCAGATGAATGCATCATCTGGTGGCTCTGAGAATGCGTCTTCCATATCTCCTCCTTCGATTGCTCTTCCCCACAAGTTTTGATCAATACTGAATTTTTTTGCAGTATTGTCAATTGGTATATTGTGCTTTTTTGCATATTTTAATTCAACATCTCGTGTAAGATTGAGATCACGTATTGGTGCAATGATTGGAAGGCTAGAGCCTGAACGATATGTTACATCAAATCTTACTTGATCATTTCCTTTTCCTGTACATCCGTGTGCAAGTGCTGACGCATTTTCTTTTCTTGCAATTTCCACTACTTTTTGTGCAATAAGTGGACGTGCAAGTGCAGTTGCAAGACAATATTTTTTTTGGTATAATGCATTTGCTTTAATCGCTGGGAAAATGAAACTGTCTACAAACTCTTGTCGTGCGTCAATATTGTAATGTTTTAAAACACCAAGGCTTTTTGCCTTGGCTGAAATCTTTTTTAGATTGTCTTCTTGGCCGACATCAACTGTGACTGTTATGACATCAAGATTGTGTTTTTCTTGGAGATATTTTATTACAACCGAAGTATCAAGTCCACCAGAGAAAGCTAGAACTGCTTTTCCTTTCATCATCGAGGTTTTCTGTGATCAGAATTTAGCATTTATCTTTTATGATCATACAATCGATCTAGTTTTTTGTTTTGGGAAAATGACAAAATTGGTTTTTTGCCATGTGAGATAAAACAAGTTAGTCCAAGCTAAAATTCGAACACTATTTAAGATAAATATTATAACGACGTTATATGAAAACCGTATCTCATGTGTCGATATTAGTTTCAACTATATCTAGAATTGGTGAGGGGGATTTTGGCTAATGACAAAGCTACAAGCCAAAAACATTGTAAAGCACTTTGATCATAATGGAAACCCCATAGTTGCACTTGATGGCATTAATCTCAATGTTGAAGAAGGCGATTTCATATGCATCGTAGGACCGTCTGGATGTGGAAAATCTACATTTCTAAATATTGTAGCAGGTCTTGAAAAGCCAGACTCTGGCGAGATTTTGTTAAATGGAAATCCAATCTCTACTCCAGGTCCTGATAGGACGATGGTCTTCCAAGAGGGTGCACTCTTTCCATGGCTCAAAGTGATTGACAATGTCGAGTTTGGGCTAAAGATGGCTGGGATTCCAAAAGATGAACGTAGAGAAATATCTCAGAGATATCTTGACATGATGCAGCTTACAAAATTTGCAGACTCGTATATCTATCAATTATCGACTGGAATGAAACAAAGGGTTGCAATAGCACGAGCACTTGCAATGGATCCTGAAATTCTCTTGATGGATGAACCATTTGCTGCACTTGATTCTCAGACAAGAGATCTGCTTTTGGTGGAGCTACAGCTAATTTGGGAAAGGACAAAAAAGACAATAATATTTGTTACACATAACATATCCGAATCTGTAATACTTGGAAATAAAGTAGAAGTGTTCAAGAACAGACCTTCAAAAATTAAAAAGGAGATATTAATTGATTATAGAAGACCGCGACTTGCAGAAGATGAGAATCTACAACAATATTATCATCAAATTCTTGATGAGCTAAAAAGCGAAGTAATTGCAAGAACAAAGGATGATGCACAATGACTGGAAATGTACATCTAAAAAGATCTCGAGGCAATATTGATGATGCGGCAAATGCTGCCTTGTTGGTATCTGTATTCATTGGAGTGTGGCAAATCGTATTCATGCTTGGAATTTGGCCACAAATTTCTCTACCTTCTCCTGCAATGGTTGCACAGACATTTGCCAAAATAACACTGAATGGGTCATTGCCTCAAAGTGTGGGAATAACTCTTGCGAGATTATTGGGTGCCTTTGGGGTCTCAATTACTCTTGGAACGCTGATTGGGTTTACCATGATAAAATTCAAGGGCTTTGGAAAGACACTAAACTCATTTTCTGCAGGGTTATTGTCATTTCCAAGCATTGCATGGGTGCCGTTTTCTATACTCTTGATTGGGTTTGATGAATTTGGAATAATGTTCGTAGTTGTTATGAGCTCAATTTTTTCAATCATGATATCGACTTACAGTAGTATCAGAAATATTCCCACAATCTACATTGATGCTGCCAAAAATATGGGCGCACAAGGAGTATCACTATTTCGACATGTTACCATCCCTGCAGCTACGCCTTCTCTTATAATTGGTCTAAGACAGGCATGGTCATTTGCATGGCATGCTATAATTGGTGCAGAGATCTTGATGTCCATTGTAGGTCTTGGCCACATTCTGTCTGTAGGACGTGAATTTCTTGATATGAGTCAGGTGATTGCAAGCATGATAACCATATTTGCAATTGGTTTGCTAGTGGACAGATTTGTTTTACAAAAATTAGAAGATAAAATCAGAAAAAAATGGGGATTGGATAATCACAGATGAGTTCTATGGTATCAGAGCGAGGTTGAGATAATTGGTAAAAGCTGGACTAAAATTTGGAATTGCTGGTATAATAATTGCAATCGTAATTGTACTCAGTCTTACGTCGCATCCTTTGACACAGTCTCAATCTTTCTCTGAAAAAAGCGATGTCCTAAGACTTGGATATTTTCCAAACATAAACCACGCACAAGCTGTGATAGGGGTTGGCAACGGTGATTTTCAAAATGCACTTGGAGATGTAAAGATTGAATCACAAGTATTCAATGCAGGACCTGCTGCAGTAGAAGCATTATTTGCAAATAGAATTGATGTTGCATATGTAGGTCCAAATCCTGCAATCAATGGGTATATCAAAAGTGATGGTCAAGGACTCAGAATAATAGCAGGTGCATCAAGTGGAGGTGCAGTATTTGTTATACGAAATGACTCTGGAATAACAAGTGTACATGATTTTGCNGTTTTAGGGCGAGGTTGGAATAATTGGTAAAATCTGGAATAAAGTTTGGAATTGCTGGCGTAATAATTGCAATTGTAATTGCACTAAGTCTTACGTCTCACCCTTTGACACACTCCTCTTCTTTGCCTGAAAAAAGCGATGTCCTAAGACTTGGATATTTTCCAAACATAAACCACGCCCAAGCTGTGATAGGGGTTGGCAACGGCGACTTTCAAAATGCACTTGGCGATGTAAAGATTGAATCCCAGGTATTCAATGCAGGACCAGCTGCAGTGGAGGCACTATTTGCAAATAGAATTGATGTTGCATATGTAGGTCCAAATCCTGCAATCAATGGATACATCAAAAGTGATGGTCAAGGGCTCAGAATAATAGCAGGTGTATCAAGTGGAGGTGCAGTATTTGTTATACGAAATGACTCTGGAATAACAAATGTACATGATTTTGCAGGCAAGAAGTTTGCTTCTCCACAACTTGGCAATACACAGGATGTTGCGCTACGATCTTATCTGCTAAAGAATAATTACAAGACAACTGAAAATGGAGGAAACGTAACAATTCTTCCTGCAAAGACTTCGGATATTGTTACAATGATGTCCAAAAAAGACATTGATGGAGCATGGGTGCCAGAACCGTGGGGAACTATACTTGTCAAACAAGCAAACGGCAAGATCTTTCTTGATGAGAGAGACTTGTGGCCAAACGGTAAGTTTGCCACAGCACTAATAGTTGCAAGAACTGATTATTTGAAGAGCCATCCTGATGTTATACAGAAACTATTGGAGGCTCATGTAAAAGAAACCATGTGGATTAACAATAACAAAGAGGAGTCAATCAAGGATTTCAATATTCAATTACAAAAGATAACTGGACAAACAATTCCAAATGATGTTATTTCTAATGCCTTTGCAAGGATGGATATCACATACGACCCTGTCAAATCTTCTGTTTCCACATCTGCCCAGAGCGCATTTGATCTTGGGTTTTTGGGAGACAAAAAGCCAGATCTCTCAAACATATTTGATCTAAGTATACTTGACAAAGTGTTACAAGCACAAAACTTGCCTGTTATACCCTAGTCCTTTCTCTTTTTCCAAATTACTATGCTGATTGCAGCTGCTGCAATTGGTATTATTACTAGAATATAGTTTCTGAAATTATCTGGGTATGACACACCAGATTGGTCAAATCCGGAAATTGAAAGGTATGATGTGGATCTTGGAGACAGTGACAATTCTACGTGCCAATATCCATCAGGATCCTTGCTTTGCACAAACTCTACTGGCTTGCCATTTGATAAAACAGAAAATTTCTCTGCACCTGTCTCTTCTGGAAACATAAAGTTTACAAACCCTGAATCTGGAAATGGATATCTTACAGTTGCAGTAACACTATGTGTAGCATCATCATATTTGGTATCTACCACAGAACCTGAAGTGAGATATACGAAATTGTATGGTTTGCCATCTTTGATCACTGATACTGGCATAGTTGGATCAGCACCTACCACAAAACAGCTATAGTAACTTACCATTGAGGCATGTTGTGGATCCGGATACATGGAAAATGCAATTTTTTCTCCTGGGCTCATTTTCTCAATTGTCTCAACGCTCTTTCCAACATCCAAAAATTTACCATCTTTGCCGTATATTGCTGCGTAAACCCTCANCTCATTTTCTCAATTGTCTCAACACTTTTTCCAACATCCAAAAACTTGCCATCTTTGCCGTATATTGCGGCATAAACCCTCACTCCGTAAGCAGTAGATGTGTCATTGTTTGTGATAAAGCCAGTCTCATGACCATCGGCATGTTTTTTCAATGTCTTGTCATAGATGATCTCAATATCTGTTGAATTGTGATTTGTCACAACAAAACTGATTTGAGGTTTTTCAAGTGTGGCATTTTTCCCTTCTACTTGTAGTATTTTGATGTTAAACGGAATGTCTTTTTGAGAATTTACCGTTGATAGAGTATAACTTTCTGACACTGTCTTGTCATTGTCTCTTACATTGATTGTAATTGTTGGAATTATCGCACTGGCTTCAGTGTTTTTGACTGCTCCAATGACTGTGTAGGTACCATTTGCATTGTAAAATCCCATAAACTCGTTATCTGGAATCCATACACTGGCAGACGCAGAATGAGCTGTGATGATACCAAGTCCGATTAATGTTGCAAATATGGATAATGTAACAAACAATCGCATGTGATGATGCTCAATTGTGAATTGCTCTTTAATTTTAATCTAGATGCTAATTTTCATCTCTGATGTACAATTCTCGTACAAATTTGGTGTAACTATTCTAGAGCTTGTGCAAGAGATCCAATGCACCTGTAAAGTCATTTGGAGAGCTTATCAATACATTTCCTGCAATTTTGTCTATCTGTTTTACAAATCCTACCATGTCTTTGCTATATTCTGACCAGTCAAGATTTAACATCTGGGCAGATTTTTTGTTCTTTTCAGATGATAACAACACACAAGGAATTATTCGAAATCCTTGAGGTTTTAGCTTGTCAACCATTCTGGTGACTTGGTCTATTGAGCTTACTACTTGAGTGACAAACCCTTTTGGTTGGGACTCTATCTTCTTATGCATCTTTTCAAAATCTGGATTGCTTGAAATTGAAAGATACATGTCAATTCTTTTTCCAAAACCCTGTTCATTGAACTGTCTTACTATGTCACTTGGAACAAGACCTGAATCTTTTGGACCTGATGGGGGAGTGTCTCCCTTGAGAACAAGAACTCCGTTTAGATTCAATAAAATGGCATCACACACTGTCTGAGTAATTGATGTAACATTTCGGTCACGAACACGTATGCTGGCAGTAATTCTTATTTTGCTGTTAGAGTTTCTTATGAAAAATCCAGCTGTAATTGGAGATACTCTGGGAATCCCAAGAACTGAATCTGTAAGGTGAATTCCATCGCTTGCTTGACCAATCTTAGTAGCCCTTTCCTTTAGTCTCTCAACAGACTCTGAGAGCTGATCATGAGATAATATGGTATCCTGAATAACCTTTGGTGGATTTATCTCATAGATTATAGTCATAATTGACTGTCCTGACTACTTGATTATAACCTTTGAAGGGACTCAGGGTATATCAAAACAAAACAGAATTAAATTGATGATGCTCTCTATGAGCTGTACTTGACTGAAAAAATTCCATTAGATGTTTTGATGAAACAAAAAATTGTACTCTTTGATGGTGCAATGGGAACTGAGATCCAAAAACTAAATCCAAAACCCGAAGATTTTCCAGACGGCAAGGAAGGATTCAATGATGGACTCTCATTTACAAGACCTGAATGGATAAAAAAAATTCATCGATCATATCTACAGGCAGGTGCAGACTGTATTGAAACCAACACATTTGGCTCAAACAAGCTAAAACTAGACGAGTATGGGTATGGAGACCAGACACTAGACTATAACAAAAAAATAGCACAACTTGCAGTCAGTGTAGCACAAGAGTTTACAGACAAACCACGATATGTTATAGGTTCCATGGGTCCAACAGGTTTTCTTCCAAGTTCAAATGATCCATCTCTTGGACAGATAAAACTTGACGAAATCCGAGAAGCATTTGAGATCCAAGCCGAGGGTCTCATACTCGGTGGTGTTGATGCATTATTGATTGAGACAAGTCAAGACATTTTGGAAGTAAAGCTTGCAATTGAAGCATGTCACAATGCATTTAAAAAAACTGACAAGAGGGTTCCAATAATTGCAAATGTTACACTAGACAAGTATGGTAAAATGCTTCTTGGTACCAATGTTCAAGCTGCATACACTACAGTATCTGAAATGGGAATTGATGCATTTGGTCTGAACTGTTCCACAGGTCCTGCTGAAATGATCTCTAGTGTGCAATGGTTAAACGAACAGAATTCATTACCANCGTACACTACGGTATCTGAAATGGGAATTGATGCATTTGGCCTGAACTGTTCCACTGGTCCCACTGAAATGATCTCTAGCGTGCAATGGTTAAACGAGCAGAATTCGTTACCGTTACTTGTCGTACCAAATGCCGGAATGCCTGAAAACCGAGGTGGCAGCGCAGTCTATAAAATGGAGCCAAAAGAGATGGCAAACATAATGGCTGATTTTCTAAACCAGTATCCAAATGTGAGGATAATTGGGGGGTGCTGCGGCACAAATGTTGATCATATCTCATTTCTACGTAAAGTAATTGACGAAAAGGCTACAGGAAATAACCGCTAGGTATTTAGAAAAAGATCTAGAGAACGATGCTGTTGAAAACTCCCAGAGTAAGTTCTGCATTAAAGGCTGTTGACCTACGACAAAATCCTGCGCCTCTGATAATTGGAGAGAGGCTAAACGCCCAAGGATCTAAAAAGGCAAAGGAATGTGTACTAAATGACAATTTTGAGGAATTGGTAAAACTTGCAAGAGATCAAGTTGAAGACGGGGCTCACTGTCTTGATGTCTGTGTTGCAACAACAGAACGCTCAGACGAACTTGAATTTATGAAAAAACTTGTAAAATTATTGAGTCTTGAAATTGATGCACCGCTAGTAATTGATTCAACCGAACCCAAAGTGATTGCGGCTGCACTGGAACAAATTCCTGGAAAACCTGTCATAAATTCCATAAATCTTGAAGGTGATGGAAGTAGGTTTCACTCACTTGCGCCCTTGATGGTAAAGTACGGAGTTCCTGCTGTTGCCATGTGTATTGGGCCAAAAGGAATGGCAAAGACTCCTAGAGAAAAACTAGAGACTGCAGAACTCTTGGTTGAGACCGGAAAAAAATATGGTCTGACTGAAGAGCATTTCATTTTTGATGTACTTACATTTACCTTGGCTACTGGAGAAGCAGAATTTTTGGATGCTGGAAAAAATACTTTGGAAGGAATTCGTCTTGTCAAGGAAAAGTTTCCAAATTCATTTACAACACTTGGACTGAGCAATGTCAGTTTTGGACTTTCTCCTCGTGCAAGAAAGATTCTAAATGCAGTATTTTTGTATCATGCAGTAAAATATGGACTTGATACTGTAATCATTAATCCAAAGGATGTCATACCGTATACAGAGATTGACGACAAAGAAAAAAAACTTGCAGAAGATCTAATATTTAACAAACATCCAAATGCACTAGCGGACTATATTGCATATTTTGAAAACACCAAAGGAACTGTGCAGACTACAAAGAAAGTAGATGTAGACCCAACTTGGCCTGCTGGAAAACGAGCAAACTTTAGGATAGTAAACCGATTACGTGATGGAATAGAAAACGATGTGGTCAGTGCAATTGCAGACAAAATCACTGCCAAGTTTGGCCTTGTGGAAAAAAATGGTAGACTGGAGATTGATGCCACACGGGACATGACTCATCAGGCTGCTATTGTGACACTAAANTCACTGCCAAGTTTGGCCTTGTGGAAAAAAATGGTAGACTAGAGATTGATGCACCAAGAGACATGACTCATCAGGCTGCTATTGTTACGCTTAACGAGGATCTTTTACCTGCAATGAAAGAAGTAGGTGACAAGTTCGGTTCAGGAGAACTAATCTTGCCGTTTGTGCTCAAGTCTGCAGAATGCATGAAGGCATCTGTTGCAGAACTTGAAAAATATCTGTTAAAAGAGGAAGGATCAAGCAAGGGACGATTGGTACTTGGAACAGTTTATGGTGATGTTCATGACATTGGCAAAAATCTTGTAAAGACAATCTTTGAAAATAATGGATATACTGTATATGATCTTGGCAAGCAGGTGCCAATGCAAAAATTTATTGAAAAAATCGAGGAAGTAAATGCTGATGCAATTGGTCTTTCTGCATTATTGGTATCAACATCAAAACAGATGCAGTACTTTGTGGAACATGCAAGAAAGAACAACATGAAAATTCCTGTTCTTTGTGGAGGAGCTGCAATCAACTCTAACTATATCAATAGAGTTGCAAAGGAAGGTGGAATTTACACTTCGGGTGTATTTTACTGCAAGACAATGTTTGATGGATTAAAAATGATGGATAAACTAGTGTCACCTGAAAAACAACAATTTATCCAAGAGTGGCATGAAAAAATTGAAAAATGGAAGGAGCCAACTTTTGAAAAAGTAGAGGTATCAGAATTTGCTCACAGTGGAATTGTTCCAGTGACGCCGCCAGTTTGTACTAATTTAAATAATGTAATTCGATTGGAGCCAAAAGACATTGATCTCAATGAAATCTGGAAATATCTAAACAAAAAATCACTGTTTGTTTTATCATGGGGAGTTAGGGGTCAGTCTGCCAAGGATTCAGAACAGGAACATGAGGTATTGTTCCAAGAGTGGAAAAAGAAGATAGTTGATGAAAAATTATTTGAACCAAGTGCAGTATACGGTTACTTTGCATGCCACAACAAAGATGGAAAACTGGTAGTAGACCATCCAAATGGTGAGAAATTATTATTTGATTTTCCACGTTCCTCAAAATCAAAACATCTCTGTCTTACCGATTATTTTGGAAAGGATGACGTGGTTGCATTTCAAGCAGTTACCGTGGGGACTAAAGTATCTGATCTGATAGACAAATGGAATAAAGAAGACCGATACACTGATGCTTACTATCTACATGGGATTGCAGTAGAGACTGCAGAGGCAATGGCAGAATGGATAAACCACAAAATTAGAGAAGATCTCAAAATTGGCGATAAACGAGGATTGCGATACAGCTGGGGATATCCAAGCTGTCCGGATGTATCCCAACATCATATTGTGTGGAAACTGTTAGAGCCACAAAAATCTGGCATGACTCTTACCGAGGCAGGTCAAATAATTCCTGAACAATCTACCGCTGCCATTGTTGTTCATCATCCTGAAGCTGAGTACTTTACTCTATAGTAATACATATCACAAAATGATAAAAGACAATAATGAATCGTGACCATAACAAAACATTGGATGCTGCAAATCTAAAACAGATCTTGTCAAGTGGAATAGTTGCAGAACCTCCAAGTGGCTCTAAAAATAAAATTGCGGCAGTCATGATAATTGTATTTGGTGATGAGCCTATGGTACTAATGACTGAGAGACCAAAAACAATGAATCATCATGCAGGTGAGATATCCTTTCCTGGTGGAACCTGGGAGGAAAAAGATAATGATCTACTTGAGACTGCAATCAGGGAGACAAGGGAGGAATTGGGGATAGATATTTCACGGTCAATAATTGTTGGGCAGCTAAAGCCAGTTACAACCCTAAACTCTGGTTTTACGATAACTCCATTTATTGCAATACTGGATAAACTGCCAAAAATTTTGACAAATTCTGAAATTGCTTCGGTTCTGAGAATTCCATTGCTTTCACTTTTACAAACAATTGAAAATGACAAGGATCCATTACACAAATCGATCCTAGAGATGCATACTTTCAAGTTTGAGACTCATTTGATCTGGGGAGCATCGGCAAGAATGCTAAAACAGATACATGACAAGATATTGTCCTAGAGTCTTTCATGTATCTGAGATTCATTTAAAAAGAGGCTAAAATGTCAAATTTTTATGGCTGCCCGCAAGTCAACTCCAAGAAAGAACAGATTGATGAAGAAGATAAAACAGAATTCGTCTGTACCAGCTTGGATAATTGTTAGGACAAAGAGAAGGGTGAGAACCAATCCTAAGAAAAGACAGTGGCGCAGAACAGATGTGAGTGTTGGATAAAATGTCTACTGAATCAATAGAAAGAATTTACACTATTAACCTTGGAAAAGTACTCTTGTCACCAAACAATCAGAGGGCAAAGAGAGCAATCAATATGATAAGAGAATTTGCTACAAAGCACATGAAATCTGAAAATGTCAAAATTGAAGAAGAGATCAGTCACTTGGTTTGGGCAAGGGGCATCAGACATCCTCCAAGAAAGATACGAGTAAAGATTACAAAAGATGATGGTAACGTTATTGTCTCAAAGTACCAAGAAGAAAAGAAAGCAGAAGAGGTCTCCAAGAAATCTGACAAAAAGTCTGATGACAAAAAGAAGACCGGCAAGAAATCTGATGACAAACCAAAGAAAGAGGAAAAGAAAGTAGAAGAAAAGAAAATAGTAGAAGAAAAACCAAAACAAGAAGAAAAGAAAGCAGTAGAAGAAAAGAAGGTTGAAGAAAAGCCAAAGAAAGAAGAGAAACCAAAAAAGGCTGAAGAAAAACCAAAATCAGAAGAAAAGAAAACAGAATCCAAGGCAGAAAAAAAGCCAAAGAAAGAATAGATTCTAAATTTTAATCTGCTGTATTTGTAATGTAGTGCAAAAATTATTTTTGTTGTTAGAACTTTATTCTATTTGATCTAAATTAAGATCAATCTTTACGCTTGCATCTGGTTCATCCCAGTCAAGCACATTCTCTTTTGGTATGAATCCTAGTGGATCGTACTTGTCAAAGCGTGTCTCGCCCTCGATTGAAGTGAGTAGTACCACTTTGGAGGTTTCTCCTGCTGTCACTGACATGCTTACTCTGGTACTGTCATTTCCAAAGATTCCGCTTATGGTATTTACCATTGAATTCAAAACTCCTACTGGTACTTTGTTTCCACCTACTACGTACATTAATGCGCTCTTGATGCTAGTTGATGATGCATCTTCATACAGCATCTTGATGGAATCTCTAAGAGAAGTTTCCACATCTGGAATGTCTTTGCTGGTTGAAAGTATGCTTGTTTCAAGTGGTAAAGATGAATTCTTTAGAGTGGATATTACGTGCAACAAGGCAGAATTTGTTATGACATTACATGCATCTGGAGTAAGATCTGGATTGCTCTCTAGCAATGCATCGTTGTCTATTATTACAGTGCAATCAGAATTTGTCTTTAGTCTCTTAAGGGATACTCCTGAGAAGAATATTCTGTCTTTTTCAAACTTGAATGGCATGATTCCAAAGGAGAGTATGCTCTTTCCTGCCTCTTTGCCTATCTGTGACACCACTGGTGCAAGTGCAGCCCCTGATTTTCCTGCTAGATTGGCAATAACCATTATGGTTGAATATCCATCAATCTTCTCCTCGATTGATCCTCTGGCACCAAATGAGACACCCCTTATGAGGTAAGCTGACGGATTCAAGATAGGACTGGTATTAATCAAAATCTTTGATGTGTCATGGTTTAGATCTCTTGCATCATGGCTTATCAAGAGACAATCATAGCCTAGTTTTTCCTTTATGTTAACGGCAAGTTTGCATCCTGCTCCACCTAGACCTATAATCAAAACTGGATCTTTCATCTGAAATTCCATGACTTATTGTTGCTTACAAAATTGATTAAAAAACTTTGTTGCTTAGTTTTGATCCAAGATCGGATCTAAAATATTTAGCTCGTTATACTGCCATACAGACCATTTGGTGCTGCTCCATCGATCTTTACAATGGCCTTTTGTCCAAGTTTTACCTTGTTCTCTGTAACTATCTGCTTGTATGCAAAATTCCTTCCCTTTGTTATTCCATCTGATACCTCATCAAACAAGACCTCGCCCTTCCAACCTATCCACTCTTCATTTCGCTGCTGTGAGATCTCTTTTGCGATATCAAAGACTATCTTGCTTCTTCTCTTGACCTCTGACACATCGATCTGTTGCATCTGAGATGCCTTGGTGCCAGACCTTGCACTGTATCTTGAGAGGTTTACAACGTCTGGCCTTGTCTCCTTTATCAGATCTACAGTCTTGTCAAAGTCTTCCTCCGTCTCTGTAGGAAAGCCCACTATGATGTCCGTAGCAATGGTGAATCTGTCAAATCTCTTCCTAAAGGCAGAGTTTACATCATGAAATATCTTTGAGGTATGTTGTCTCTTCATGTCTCTTAGGACCTTATCACTGCCACTCTGAACTGGAACGTGAAGAAATTTGAAGACTTTGTCATTTGTAAAACTCTCCAATAATTTGCCTTGAATTCGCGGAAGATACATGGGATTCATCATTCCTACACGTATCATGAACTCATGTTCTACTTCTGAAACACTATGTACCAATTCAGGCAGGCTAGAACCAATATCCAATCCATAACAACCATTGTCAGTTGAGGTAAGCCAGACCTCCGCGCAACCGTCCTCTATTTCATGTCTTACCTGCCTTACAATGTCTCCTACACGATAGCTTGCTAGATCTCCTTTTGCTATCTTTGTCTGACAAAATGTACATTCACTCATACACCCACTTGCTATCTCGATAATCCCTACTGCTGGATTCAGCCTGACTTTTGGAAGTCCTACCTTGCTGACATCAGTATCTGAAAGCTCTATCTTTCTTACTCCGTTTAATGCAGAAGTGATAACCTCCAAAGTTTTTCCAAGAGAGTTCGGTCCAAGCAAACTTGCTTTTGGACTAAACTTTTCTACAGTTGTTTGTTCTGCCTTGGGAAGACAACCTGCAACAACAAGTGGGTTTGATCTTAATTTTTTTATTCTATGAACCATCTTGTGTGCAGTGACATCTTTCACAGAACAAGTAACTATCACACTAAGATCTGAATCTTTTTCATTTTCTGCAAGTGTGTGACCACCATTTACAACAAGACCTGATATCATTTCAGAATCTGCAAAACTTGCAGAGCAACCATATGCTTCTACCCAGATCTTTGCCATTGTTTATCCAAGCAAGGCCTTTACTTCTTTTTCAGTCAACAGTCCTTTTGAGATAACAAGTTGCCTGATTGTTTTTCCTGTCTTGAGGGATTCCTTGAATAAATCTGCAGAGACCTGATATCCGATCTTTGGAGTAAGAAGAGTTACTATGACTGGACTGTTTTCTATGTATTGGCTAAGCTTTGTTTTGTTTGCAGTAAGTCCCTCAATCAGATTTCTTGAAAATATTGGAACAAAGTTTCTTAGCATATCCATAGAATCAAGAACTGATTTTAGCATCACTGGAAGCATCACATTGAGTTCAAACTGGCCTGCTTGTGCGGCAAGTGCTACCGTAGAGTCTTTACCAATTATATCAAAGCATACCATGTTCATACATTCTGCAAGAGATGGGTTCACCTTGCCTGGCATGATTGAAGAGCCTGCATGAACTGCAGGAATTCCAATCTCAGATAGACCCGCAACAGGTCCTGACGCCATCAATCTGATGTCATTTGATATTCTTCCAAGCTCTAATGCCAAATTTCTAAGAGATGATGAAACTCTTGCAACTGCAAATCTGCTCTCAAGTCCAAACTGCATATCTTGTTCTGGTTTGAGTGGGAGTTTTGATATTTTTCCAAGCTCAGATATTGCAAGTGTTCTGTATCCTTTTGGAGTGTTTGCACCGGAACCCACTGCTGTTCCTCCAAGTGCAACACGTTCTAATTCTTTCTTTGATTCAACGATTGCATCACGTGCTCTTGCTATTGCTGTAGCATATGCTGCAAACTCACTTCCAAGAGTTACAGGAAGTGCATCCATCAAATGGGTTCTTCCAATTTTTTGATAACTTGAAAATTCTTTTGCCTTTTTGGTTAACGTCTTTACAAGTTCGTCAATTGCAGGTATAACCTGATTTACATCAAATAAAATTGCAACATGCATTGCAGTTGGAAATGTATCATTGCTTGACTGTGACATGTTTACATGATCATTTGGATGTATGACTTCATAGTTTCCTTTACTTTTTCCAATTATTTCTAGTGCGATATTTGCAATTACTTCATTTGTATTCATGTTAAATGCTGTTCCGGCACCAGAGTTGATTGCTTCTACTACAAACTGATCAAGATGATTTCCTGAAAGAACCTTGTCACAAGCCTTGATTATAGCATTTCCTCTTTTTGCATCAAGTGCTTTTACTTTCATGTTTGCTACTGCAGCTGATCTTTTGATCATCACAAATGCCATGATAAGATATGGATGAGATCTCTGTCCACTTACGTGATATTGTTTTATTGCTCTTGCCGTAAAAGCTCCATAGTATGCATCTATTGGAATCTCAACTTTGCCCAACGAATCTGAGTCTGTTCTAAACTTCACGCCAAAACTAAAATTAATTTTCCTAATATGCATTCGCATTTTTAAAATTAAGAGTAATGTAAAATCTCAAGAATCTGCGAATTTCTCAAGAAAACACCCAATAAGTTAATATATTTAGATTTAAACATCCGAAACGATGAACAGACGATACAGTATGATGTCTATTGCCGCAGTAGTGGCAGTAGCAGGATTATTGTTCGCAAGCACATATTCACAGACTCAGATGACTGCATCTAGCCAGAGTATTCCAAGTGCAACAGCACAGAACTCTGTACAGACAGTCAATGACATGGGCGGTATCCAGTTCCAAATGCCAAGTGCATTTGCACAGATACCAGCGGATCAAGTTGATACCATGGCCGCACAGGGACGTCATGTAGTAGATGTACAGTTGGTTGCTCAAAGCGTCGACTTACCTATTATGGGCGGTGGAAAATACCACGCACTGACCTTTAACGGTCAAGTCCCAGGACCAACTGTAAGAGTTACACAAGGCGATATCGTCAAAGTAACACTTACCGTACCATCAACTGAATCAACACCACACTCCATAGACATGCACGCAGGTCAACTAAGTGCAACAAACTTTGGAGCTGTTAAGGTTGGTCAATCTGCAACCTATGCATTCATAGCTGAGGTTCCTGGTGCATTCAAGTATCACTGTGAAGGAGTCAATCTGGCATCAATGGACCAACATGTAATGTCCGGTATGTACGGAGTAACAATCGTTGATCCATTGGATGGTTACAAACCATTGATAGTAGACAAGACTGATACCCAAAGCGGTAAAGTCGTAGTCGTACATCAACGCTATGAAGCTGCCGCAAAAGAATTTGTGTTAGAGTACAACCAATTGTACTTGACCGCAGATGGCAGCTATGACCAAACAGCAATGTTCCTTCATAACACAACACAAACTGTTGTAAACGGAATGGCATTTGGTTACACACCAAACTCAGATATCAACAAGCTGATCAAGGGTGATCCAACAAAGAATGTCTTCCCAGTGCAACCTTGGAATGATCCAGCACTAAAACAATATCAAGGACATCCGTTATTTGTCGACCTTAATACTCACTACAGAATATTTGTAGTGAATCAAGGAGACATGCCAGTATTCTTCCACATTGTGGGTGGAATGTTGGACCGTGTGTCACAGGGTAACCATGTCGAAGCTCAAGGCTCACAGACTTGGTTAATTGGTGGTTCACAGGATGCAATCATTGATACTGTCTTTAGCAGCCCAGGCGCATATGTANCTTGGAATGATCCAGCACTAAAACAATATCAAGGACATCCATTATTTGTAGACCTTGACACACACTACAGACTATTTGTAGTGAATCAAGGAGACATGCCAGTATTCTTCCACATTGTGGGTGGAATGTTGGACCGTGTGTCACAGGGTAACCATGTCGAAGCTCAAGGCTCACAGACTTGGTTAATTGGTGGCTCACAGGATGCAATAATTGATACTGTCTTTAACAGTCCAGGTGCATATGTCGCAGTCAATCATGACTATGCAGCAATCTTTACAGGTGCGGCCACAGTATTTGTCGCAGGCGACCCATTCAACTTGGGATACAAAGCAGGCGATATGCCAAACCCATCTGACGCAGTACCTCCAGTCGGTATGAACTCCATTCCACAAAAGGAAATAGTTCATTGTCTATGTACTGATGATCAAGCAGCTGCAATTGCGAAATCAATGAGCGGGTAAACCCCCCAAATCTTTCTCTTTTTGTTTTGATTTTCTCTAATCTTGATTATGTGACAATTCTAATCTGTCAATATTTTCAACATGATCTGGGCAATGATTATATTCTGTAACTGATGGCCTTCCTTTATGTCAATGAACNCAATATTTTCAACATGATCTGGGCAATGATTATATTCTGTCACTGATGGCTTTCCTTTATGTCCATGAATCAATCTGTATTGATCTGTGATCAAGTGGCGCCTATTCTAAATGAAATATTGCAAAAAAACGGATTAAAGATAACATATGAGCCAGAGATTACACCAGATCAGATAAAAGAAAAAATTTCTAATTTTGATATAGTAGTAGTAAGAAGCAGAACTAAAATTACAAAAGA
>NZ_RCMC01000265.1 GCF_011319475.1 Candidatus Nitrosotalea sp. FS | reverse complement strand
ATTTGTCTGGATAAAATCAATTATTGACGGAAGTGGGGTTCCTGGTCCAAAGTTTCCAAGCACTCCTGATTTTTCAAGTGCTGGCTTGTCATCTTCTGGGATGACTCCTCCACCAATTACTAGAACATCGTTTATTCCCTTGTCCTTGATTGCTTTTGCAACTCTGGGAAATAGGGTAAGGTGTGCGCCATTTAGAAGGCTTAGTGCAACAACGTCGATATCTTCGTCTTCTACTATCTGGGCTATTCTTTCAGGGGTTGCAAACAGTCCTGAATAGATTACTTCCATGCCTGCGTCTCGAAATGCCCTGCATAGTACCAAGGCTCCTCTGTCGTGGCCATCAAGTCCTAGTTTTGAAACCAAGATCCTGATTCTCTTTGTTTGAGCCTTTTGAGACATGTACTTTACAAGTAAATTTTCTGTTTTAAAAGCTTTATTTGAAATCGTACACTTGGGATCTTTTTGCTTTATTGGCATAACAATAAGCTTTATTGTGGATTCTTTGCGTGACCTCTCTATGGATATTGTGGCAGAGATAAAGAAAGGCAACAGAAGAGCAATAGCACGTGCCATATCTATAATTGAAAATAACGAAAAGGACGCTAAACTCATCATAAAAAAGATCTTCAAGCATTCTGGAAAATCTATGAAGATTGGAATCACAGGACCTGCCGGTGCAGGCAAGAGCACTCTGATAAACAGAACCAGCCTTGAGCTAAACAAACTTGGCTACAAGAGTGCAGTTCTTGCAATAGACCCGACTAGCCACATTACTGGAGGTGCAATACTTGGTGATAGGGTAAGAATGACCGAGTCTACTGATTCTGGTACATACATTAGGAGTATGGCATCAAGGGGTGCAACAGGTGCCATATCGACATCGCTTCGAAACAGCATCAGAATTTTAGAGTATGCAGGATTTAATCCGATAATAATTGAAAGTGTGGGAGCTGGACAGACTGAAGTTGATATTGAAAAAGTTGTAGACGTAACAGTTGTTGTCTTTAATCCTCACACTGGAGACAGTATCCAGACAATAAAGGCGGGCCTGACAGAGATTGGCGATATTTATCTGATAAACAAGAGCGACTTGCCTGGTGCAAACCAGCTTTTTGATTCTGTTCGAGACTTTATCGGCATGTCTGAGAAAAACCCAGTCGTGATGATGACTTCGGCAAAATCAAACAAGGGTATTGCCGATTTTGCAAAAAAATTGGAAGATGTCATGAAAGCAAGACACAAGACTCGGGCCAAGAAGGAGGCTTCAAGACTAGACTCTGAGCTACGAGATATTGTTTTAAATAATGTTAAAAACAAAGTTACAACAATGCTTGATTCAAGTAAATCATATGCGACATATCTTAAAAAAGTCCAGTCAGGCAAAGTCGACCCGTTTGAGGCAGCAGATAAAATATCAAAGGGGCTAGTATGATATGGTAAAATCTATCAAGACTGATTCTAACATTCCAGTAAAGCGTTTCTACGATTCAAAGGTTAAACCAAAAAGCAAGACAGAGGAGCCAGGAAAATATCCATACACACGCGGAATTCATCCTGGAATGTATCGAGACAGATTATGGACAATGAGACAGTATACTGGATTTGGTACTGCCGAGCAGACAAATCAGAGATTCAAGTATCTTCTTGAAAGAGGTCAGACTGGTCTTTCTATGGCATTTGACTTGCCAACCCAGATTGGATATGATGCAGATGATTCTCATGCAGAGGGCGAAGTTGGAAAAGTTGGAGTCTCTATTACATCACTCAAAGACATGATGAAATGCTTTGGTGGAATTCCTCTTGACAAAGTAAGTACATCTATGACAATCAATTCTACCGCATCTACATTACTTGCACTATACATTGCAACAGGCGCAAAACAAGGAGTTGACAGCAAGCAACTACGTGGCACTACACAAAATGATATTCTAAAAGAATACATTGCAAGAAATACCTACATCTATCCACCGCGTCCGTCAATGAGATTAATTGGTGACATGATTGAATATTGTTCAAAAAAAGTTCCTCAATGGTATCCAATATCAATATCTGGGTACCACATGAGGGAGGCAGGATGCAACGCAGTTCAAGAAGTTGCATTCACACTTGCAAACGCAATAGAATACATCGAGACATGTGTTGACAGGGGATTGAAAATTGATAGTTTCGCACCACGACTTTCATTCTTCTTTTG
>NZ_RCMC01000020.1:1164-2280 GCF_011319475.1 Candidatus Nitrosotalea sp. FS | reverse complement strand
TTCCAAATCCTTTCTCTGGAGGAACTTCTAATGAGAGCTTGTCACCTGCTTTAGTATTTGCAAGTGCATCGTCGAGGCCCTTGAGGACCCATGATTCTCCAACAGAAATTAGTCTTGGTTGATACTTTACGTTACTATCATGAATTGAACTTGATTTAGCGTCAGCTTCGCGTGTTGTCTCAAAAACTTCGTTTGAATCCTTAACCTTGGCAGTATAGTCCACCAGAATTAAAGTTCCTTTTGTGAATGCCAACGTGATCGGTCCTTTGAATTCCTAATATTAAGTTAAAGAATTATTGGGCAGGTTGGGCAGACTCAAACTGAAACAGTTACCAGTTTAGAGGCAAAATTTTTCTTTTTGTTTTCAATATATGACTTGCAAATTTTGATAGATTTGATAGTGTCCTTTATTGCACCAGATTTGGTAATTCCCTGTCCTCTAGCTTGAGGAATTTCAAGGCAATATCCGACATAAAACTTGCCGTCTTTTTTGATGATAATGTGATAGTCTTGTTTTTGTGCTATACGTAAAATTCAGCGGAGGGGAACTGCGGAAGCAAAAAGTTTTTGCAATTTTTTGTTTCCTCGTATGTCAATCCATGTCAAGGAGTGATNCCTAGCTTGCGTAATAATTGGCTTTTAGAATCAAACTCGATGGTTTTTTTGAACAACTTTTCAACTTTCTCTATGCTCAATGACATGATATGTCCTACGCCGTATTTTAGTGTGATTTTTTCTTAAAATAATCAACTAGATGAATTATCTTTTGATTCAGAAAGATTCTGCATGAAATTATAGAGCCTTTAGTTTTTCTTCAGCAACTTTGAGTGCTTCTGGATTTGTCTTGTGTCCCATCATGCCAAGTGTAGATTCTATTGCAGAGAGTGTTCTCATTACGTGATACTTGTTTACTTCACCCATGCATCCGACTCTAAACACTTTGCCTTTTAGTTCTCCAAATCCTCCGGCAACTAGCACTCTGAATTTCTCAGAGAGTGTTCCTCGGAATGTCTTGTCATCTAGTCCTTGAAGATAATTTAGTGCAATTACAACTGTAGAGCGTGCATCTTCTTTTGCAAATGGTGATAATCCCATTGTACTCAAACCACTGTACAA
>NZ_RCMC01000020.1:0-1140 GCF_011319475.1 Candidatus Nitrosotalea sp. FS | reverse complement strand
TCAATTCCCTCTTCTAGAATAATATCAAGTGCTTCCCTGTATGCGTATAGCAACGGTATTGCCGGAGTAAATGGTGTCTCTTTTGAATCATCATAATACTTGAAGTATCTTGCCATGTTAAAGTAAAATGTCGGCGGTGGATTTGCAATCATGTGTTTTTTTGCTTTTTGGCTGACTGCAATTGGTGAAATGCCGGGTGGGGCTGCAAGTGCTTTTTGTGCGCCTGTTACACATACGTCTACTCCCCACTTGTCCATGTGGAACTCTTCTCCGCCAAGTATTGATACTCCGTCAACAACATAGAATGAATCATTTCTTGCGGTAAGGTCTTTAATTTTATCAAGATACTTTACCATGGTTCCAGTTGAGGTTTCGTTCCATACAACATAGAATGCCTTTACATCCTTGTTGTTGTCAAATGCCTCTTTTACTTGATCAAAGGTTGCGTTCTGGCCAAATGGTGTTGTGAGTCTTACAACGTTTGCTCCTGCCCACTCGAGCATGGTAGACGATCTGCTGCTAAATTCTCCGTTGACTGGAATGATTACCTTGTCGCCTTTTTTTACCATGTTGACAACTGAAGCTTCGACTGCACCAGTTCCTGATGCTGAAAGGGCAACAACGTCGCTTGTTGTATCGAAAATTTTCTGGCTTTTTTCTATGGTATCTACGTATAATTTTACAAAGTCTTTACTTCGGTGATTTATCATGTGAGTAAACATTGCTCTTGTTACTCGCTCTGGAACATTTGTTGGTCCAGGCAACATGACTAGATATTCCAAATTTCTTCAACTTGCAAGCAAGGGAACCATTATTTATAATNTGAAAATAGGGATGATTTTGTTTTGCGATATAGTTTTGATCGTCAAATCTACTCAATTACTCTTAAAACTGTAGTAGATCCAATGATCTTGTGTTTAGAGACTTTCCTGAACTCAAACCATCAAAAGGCAAATTTCGCATCATTGGGATAGACAAGTTTGAGATTCCAGGTGAAGGTCACTGGGTAGTTGCTGATTTTGATGACCGTGATGAGGCAATAAAGAAAGCAAGAGAAATGACTAGAAATGCCTCAAAAGATGCTAGTGATCCAAGTGTGGCTACGGTATTTTACGCATATGATGAAGATGGAAACTATCT
>NZ_RCMC01000090.1 GCF_011319475.1 Candidatus Nitrosotalea sp. FS | reverse complement strand
TGTTGATTTTTTGTAAGAACTGACTGGTTGTAGTTATCCAAAATTCCCATACTGTATGAAACATAGGTAACTGTACTTGTTAGTGCAATTATGGCAAACACTGCTCCTACTNCTACAAAATTGTTTTTTGGTACATAGCTTTGAATCCAATCGGTTGTTGTAGTATTTTGAATCCATATCTTTGTAAAATTAATTGGGAGATTACTAGTATTTGTAACGGTAATGTTGAGCTTACTATTTGGAACTGTCACACTGGAAATCTGAAATGTTTCTTTGTTTGCATCTGATAGTTGTTGATTTTTTGTAAGGATGGATTGGTTATAGTTATTTAAAACTCCCATGCTGTAGGAAATGTAAGTAACCGTACTTGTCAGCGCAATTATGGCAAATACTGCTCCTATCACAGTGCTAAGTGCTCTTCGTGATCTCATGGTGGTGCTACCTGTGTTGTAAATATTGAACCTCTTGCAGTGGTTACAGTGATGGTGTCAGGTTTTTGGCTACCCCACTTTGTGGGAGAGTTGAGACTTGCTGATACTGTATACGATTGTTTTGGTGATATTGTGATGGGTAGACATGTAGATTTGCCTGAAGGTGGTGGACATGAAGAAGATGAATAAGGTGAANGGTAATGGTATCAGGCTTTTGACTGCCCCATTTTGCAGGAGACTTGAGACCTATTGATACTGTATACGATTGCTTTGGCAATATATTGGTAGGTAAACATGTAGATGACCCAGAAGGTGGGGGATTACACGAAGTAAAAGAAGGTGAGTTTTTAGAATAATAGTATGATGTTATGGTAGTACTGTTTAGCTGGATTTGAGTTATTTTCACACTTACGGTTCCAGTATTTGTCAGAGTTACATTTGTGACATTTTTGCTGTTGATAGGACCACAATTAGAACAAAATGCAATATTTTCTATAATTACATTTTCAGTAATTTTATTGGTGTTGTTAATTGCCGCAGTGGATAATGCAGTTTCAAAAACTTTGAGATTGCCATTGGACCATGTGACCAATGCACTACCAAGAACAGCTACTGCACTAAGCATTATTCCTGTTGTGACTATGGTACTTAGACCCTTACGTGATGATCCTACTCTCTTCATTGTCTCGNACGGTTCCAGTATTTGTCAGAGTTACATTTGTGACATTTTGACTGTTGACATGACCGCAATTAGAACAAAATGCAATATTCTCTATTGACACACTTTCGGTAATCTTGTTTGTGTTAGAGACTGCTGTATTGGATAACGCTATTTCAAAAGCTTTGAGATTTCCACTGGACCATGTAACCACTGCACTCCCAAGAACTGCTACTGCGCTGAGCATTATCCCTGCAGTAACTATGGTACTCAGACCTNCAAACTTTCTGTAATTTTGTTAGTGTTGGCAGCTGCAGTATTAGATAATGCCATTTCAAAAACTTTGAGGTTTCCATTTGACCATGTAACCACTGCACTTCCCAGAACTGCTACTGCACTGAGCATTATTCCAGCAGTAACTATCGTACTTAGACCCCTACGTGATGNTCCAAACCACTTTCAACATCCAACGGTTTGACTATGGTATCATTTGATTCCTGTACTGCTTCTGATACAATCTTGTCTGTCTGTGATGGAGCTGCCATCTGTGATAATCTATATGCAGGACATGGTATCTGCATACTCTTTGATACAATGAAAAACAATGGAAATATTTCTTGATATATGGAACTCAGAATTACTGGAATATTTTTTTCGTCTGGGCCTAGTTGCTCTGATATCTCTGCTTGGTCACCGTAAAGTGTTGCTAACCCTTCCACGTTTATCTTGGTATTAGTAGGATTTGACAGAAAAACAAGTTTGTATTTTAAGACAACTTCTGAATCCCTATTTTCTGCCTCATCAAGGGATGCCTCTATGTTATATTTGGAAAAAGAATGCTCGTTTTTTAATTTTGAAAATGATAATGAAGTTACCTCTATCTTTGGATTCATATTCATCTTCTAGACATATGTTGTGAGACTTAACCGCCTGTATGTAGTACAATGATACATATTCCATGCTTAAGTATACTTGCACGCACTGGATCTAGGAATATGGATAACTTTATGAATCAGCGAACAAAGGAGGTTACCAATTCCAAGGTAAATAACAACGATTTCTCTCTAAATATTCGCGTCTCCACACTAAAAAGAACAACTCATGCTCTGTCTAAAAATTATGACATCAAAAAATACCTTACCCCAGAAAAATTTACGTTTTCATCTGATATATCAGAACTCATACCAAAAGATACACCACCG
>NZ_RCMC01000221.1 GCF_011319475.1 Candidatus Nitrosotalea sp. FS | reverse complement strand
TTGCAATTTTTTTTATCAATTCTCTTGCCTTTGTTCCCTTGTAGTAAGCAATTCCAATTCCTAAAACCAAGAGATTTACCCCAATCAAAGGAGCCGCAAGAAATCCCGGAGTAAATGGATCAATGACCTCTGTTCCCAAGACATCTGAATGAAATGGACTTGATGCACGCACTATTAGAGCAGGAAAAACCAACGAAGTTATGCTGATCAGTACAATGACAAGTGTGGGAATAAAGACTGCCCACGGAAGGATCTTGTTTGTCTGTCTGACCTTTGGCACTTCTGCATCTTCCGAACCTGTCTTGGAACCGGCCATGTTTTGCATAAAATCAAGTACCTTAAAACTTGAACGGAATCGCTGACTTGCAGAACAGATTAGACGATAGTATAATGATTTGGCAGATTACATCATACAATTTTTTTCCATGAAAATCAGATTGACTTTAATGAAAGGAAATTGAGGTACCCATGATGAATTATGTTATAACCGGTGGTGCAGGATTTATCGGTAGTCACTTGGCAAAGGCTCTTTTAGAAAAGGGAGACTCGGTAAAAATAATAGATAATCTTTCTACCGGAACCAAGTCAAACCTTGATGGTATATTGAAAAAAATATCATTTCATGATATAGACGTACTAGATTACAAAAACCTAGAAAAAGTTCTCCAGGGAAATGACGGAATATTTCATCTTGCAGCACTTACATCTGTATCAGAATCATACCTAAAACAAAAAGAGTACAATGACGTTAACGTCAAGGGAACAGGGAACGTATTTCAGATTGCAGAAAAATTCCACATCAAGACAGTATTTGCATCAAGCTCAAGTGTATATGGCAATACCAAAAACATTCCTACCTCCGAATCTGAAAAAAGGGATCCAATAAACCCGTATGGGATGACAAAGCTAGAGGCAGAAAATCTTGCGATACGTTACTCAAAGGACTGCGATATTGTCGGACTGCGCTACTACAACGTTTACGGACAGGCCATGATAACAGGCACAGGGGTAATCACACAATTTTACCAAAACATACAAAGACAAAAACCGCCTGTGATTGACGGCGACGGAAATCAACTACGTGACTTTGTGCATATACAAGACGTAGTACGGGCAACAATATCTGCAATGGAAAAAGACACAGGCTCGACTTTTATCAATATAGGCTCTGGCACTGTAACATCTATTCTACAGCTTGCAAATATGTTCATAAAATATTCCGGACTGGATACCAAGCCAGTCTCTGTCAATGAAAAAGAGGGAAATGTAAGGNGCAACCATGTCCTCAATGGAGAAAAATACAGGCTTGGCTTTTATCAACATAGGCTCTGGCATTACCACATCAATTCTACAACTTGCCAACATGTTCACAAAATATTCCGGACTTGACATAAAACCAGTATTTGCCTCTGAAAAAGAGGGAAATGTGAGAGCAAGCCAAGCTGATGTTTCCCTTGCAAAAAGACTTCTTGACTGGAAACCGCAAACTACATTAGAAGACTGGATAGAGAGTTTATACAAATCATGAAACTTGTCGGCATTCCTGCATATAACGAAGAAAAGACAATCGGAGATATAGTAAAAAGATCATTACAGTATTCTGATAGAGTCATAGTTGTAGACGACGGTTCAACCGATAGAACGGCACAGATTGCAAAACAAAGCGGAGCTACGGTAATATCGCACGAAAAAAACCAAGGATATGGAGCTGCAGTTATTACATTGTTTGACAGGGCAAGAAAGGAAAATGCAGACATACTTACCATAATTGACGGAGATGGTCAACATGATCCAGGACAGATTCCTCTTCTGGTAAACACAATGCAAGAAAATAATGTCGACGTGGTTATCGGCTCTAGATTTTTAGATGATACATCCAGTACACCTGGATATAGAAAAAGAGGAATCAAAATAATAACGTCTGCTGCAAACTTTGGTGCAGACTTTAAAGTAAGCGATGCTCAGTCTGGTTTTAGATCATACTCTAAAAGAGCAATAGATTCCATTCATCCAACGGAAACAGGAATGTCCGTATCAACAGAAATCTTACTAAAAATATCAAACAAGGGTCTTTCAGTTGCCGAGGTCCCAATTACCGTATCATACAACGGAGATTCNATATGGAGCTGCAGTGATTACGCTATTTGATAGGGCAAGACAAGAAAATGCCGATATTCTTACAATAATTGACGGAGACGGGCAGCATGACCCAGGACAGATTCCTCTTCTAGTAAACACACTGCAAGAAAATAATGTTGATGTAGTTATCGGATCTAGGTTTTTAGATGACAAGTCCGGTACGCCAGGATATAGAAAAAGGGGGATCAAGATTATTACCTCCGCTACAAACTTTGGTGCAGACTTTAAGGTA
>NZ_RCMC01000234.1:853-2337 GCF_011319475.1 Candidatus Nitrosotalea sp. FS | reverse complement strand
AAGTTATGTATTCACAAGAGAAGTCAACAAGCCATTCTAATTTACCAGAATTGACCAAAATTGTAACAATTACTCACTTAGGAGATCTTTTTAGTATCTTGCAATTTGTTCGTGTTGAAGACTTACCCAGTTCTAATTGGGATTATGATACTAGTACTGTCAAGTACTTTCTTGACTATTCTTGGGCTACTACCTCAGCCCCATCATTTTCTGTACAATGGGGTACATACGGACTACAAAACACTGGTCAATTTGCATTTCCTCAAGGAGTGTCAGTTGATTCATCAGGAAATGTGTATGTAACTGATCTTGGGAATCGAAGAATAGAGAAATTTGATAACAATGGAAACTTTCTATTTACTTTTGGAACAAAAGGTAGCGGTGATGGCCAGTTCAATGCTCCTGCAGGACTTGCAGTAACAAGTGATTCAATCTATGTTGTTGACAATGCACAAAATAATATTCAAAAATTTGATAGCACAGGTAAATTTGTAACAAAGTGGGGTAGCCAAGGATCAAACCATGGCCAATTCTTACTTCCACAAGGTGTGGCAGTAGATCCTACAGGTGATGTTTATGTTGTTGATACGGGAAACAGCAGAGTCGAAAAGTTTGACAGCTCTGGAAAATTCTTGCTTAGTATTGGACAGAGTGGACTGGGTGATGGCGAGTTTCTTTCTCCGCGTGCAGTTGCTGCCGATTCACAAGGAAGTATCTATGTAGCTGATTCAGGTGGAAATAAAATAGAAAAATTCACAGAAGACGGTGTCTTTTTGAAATCTTTTGGTGGCTCAAGTGGCTCAAATCTTCAGACTCCACTTGGAATGTCTATTGATAAATCCGGAAATATCTTTGTTGCAGACACTGGAAATAACAGAATTGTAGAGCTTGATACCAACGGACATACTGTTACATCTTGGGGAAGCCAAGGCACAGGTGCTGACTATTTTGATACTCCACGATCCACTGCAGTAGACTCGAACGGAAATGTCTTTGTTGTGGATTCAAACAATAATAGAATTCAGAAATTTGTCCAGGCTCAGGCTTTACCTGCAACTACAACACCAACACAAACTGTCAACCAAACACAAACAACCACTCCTACACAACAAGTAGCAGCCGCACAAAACACTACTCAGGCAAATACTGTTAAAATCACTGCTCCTAATGATCACACTCCTCCGNCACAAACTGTCAACCAAACACAAACAACCACTCCTACACAGCAAGTAGTCACACAAAACACCACTCAGGCTAATACTGTCAAAATCACGGCTCCTAATGATCACACTCCTCCATCTATTACGGCTCCTGCTGACATGACAATTGAAGCAACTGGAATCTTGACACCAGTATCAATTGGCCAGGCTACTGGAACTGATGACAGCGGTATTGCTTCAATCACTAGCAATGCTCCATCAAAATTCCCACTAGGGATTACCATGATAACCTGGACTGCAATCGATAATGGAGGAAATGTGGCA
>NZ_RCMC01000234.1:536-834 GCF_011319475.1 Candidatus Nitrosotalea sp. FS | reverse complement strand
CACCAGTTTTGACAGCACCACAACCAGTTACTGTTGAAGCAAAGTCACCTGATCACAATTCTGTGGATATTGGACTACCAGCTGTAAATGATGCAGTGGGTGTAGAGTCTGTTACTAATGATGCTCCTCCATACTTTACAATTGGCAAGACCACGGTAACCTGGAAGGCAATAGATGCATCTGGAAATGCTGCAACTGCAACACAGGTTGTCACAGTACAAGATACTACAAAGCCAGTAATTCATGCTCCTTCTGATATAAAACAAGAAGCATCAAGTCCAGCTTCAAATGTTGTAAG
>NZ_RCMC01000234.1:314-486 GCF_011319475.1 Candidatus Nitrosotalea sp. FS | reverse complement strand
ACAAATGATGCTCCATCAGTATTTCCAATAGGAAAGACAACCGTAACCTGGACTGCAACTGACNTCCGTATTTTTCAATAGGCAAAACTACAGTAACCTGGAAGGCAATTGATACCTCTGGAAATGCTGCAACTGCAACACAGGTTATCACAGTACAAGATACAACTCCACC
>NZ_RCMC01000234.1:0-221 GCF_011319475.1 Candidatus Nitrosotalea sp. FS | reverse complement strand
CTGATAACGGAATAATAAAGTCAGTTACAAACAATGCTCCATCGGTATTTCCATTAGGCAAGACCACGATAACTTGGACTGCAACTGATCAATCTGGAAATTCTGCAACTGCTACACAAATTGTAAATATTGTAGATACTACACCACCCAAGATCTCTCCACCTGCTGCTGTTACCTTTGAAGCAACATCGCTTGCTCAAAATACAGTTCCACTTGGAAAT
>NZ_RCMC01000061.1 GCF_011319475.1 Candidatus Nitrosotalea sp. FS | reverse complement strand
GCAAAAAAATATGACAAGAAAGCCATCATCAAGGGAGTGTTGGTTCAAGAGATGGTAAAAGGCGGAAAAGAGACAATCGTGGGCTCAAAACAAGAACCAGGATTTGGTCCTGTAGTTATGTTTGGCATGGGTGGAATCTATGTCGAGGTACTAAAGGATGTCACATTCAGAGTTGCTCCTGTCACAGATACTGAAGCAGACGAAATGATATCGTCGATTAAAACAAACAAGTTGTTACAAGGGGTCAGAGGAGAGAAACCATCTGATGTCAAAAAACTTGCAGACTGTATTCAGCGAATCTCCCAACTTGTTACTGATTTCCAAGAAATAAAAGAACTTGACATGAATCCAGTTCTTGTCTTTGAAAAAGGCAAGGGCTGCAAAGTAGTCGACGTAAGAATTGGGCTTGCTTGAAAAACAACAATTTTGTTATAATATTTATATTACTTGCAAAGGGTATTAGCTGATATGCCTATCAAGACGGCTGCTGAGTACATCCAAAGTCTCAGAGGTCGTGACATGAAAGTCTACCTTTTTGGTGAACTTGTAAAAGAACCTGTGGACCATCCAATGATTAGGCCATCAATAAATGCAGTTGCAGAGACATATGATCTGGCAGAAAAGGATTCCGAGATGGCAACTGCAAAATCATCCATATCTGGTTTGCAAGTCAACAGGTTTTTGCACATTGCAGAAAGTGCAGATGATCTGGTAAATCAAAATAAAATGCAACGAAAACTTGGCCAACTCACTGGAACATGTTTTCAGAGATGTGTAGGAATGGATGCACTAAATTCATTATATTCTGTTACTTTTGAGATTGATGAAAAACACAAGACTAGTTATCACAAGCGACTAGTCGATTTTATAAAAATGATCCAGCAAGAGAATTTTGTTATTGGCGGTGCCATGACTGATCCAAAGGGAGACAGAAGCAAGGCACCACACCAGCAAGAAGATCCAGATGTATTCTTACATGTAGTAGAAAAAAATGACAAGGGAATATTTGTTACAGGTGCCAAGGCTCACCAGACTGGTTGCATAAATTCACACTGGATAGTAGTAATGCCTACAATGAGATTGTTGGAAGGTGACAAGGATTATGCAGTTGTCGGTGCAATGCCTGCCGATGCTCCTGGAATCACATACATCTACGGACGCCAGTCATGTGATACAAGAAGCATGGAGGATGGAGATATTGATGCAGGAAATGCAAAGTTTGCAGGCCAAGAGGCACTCATTGTTTTTGATCGAGTCTTCATTCCATGGGATAAGGTATTCATGTTTGGCGAGTATGAATTTGCCGCAATGCTTGTAGAACGATTCACGTGTTATCACAGAAGAAGTTATGTATGCAAGACAGGTCTTGGTGATGTTTTAATTGGTGCAGCTGCTGCAATTGCTGATTACAACGGAGTTCCAGATGTTTCTCACATAAAGGACAAACTTGTAGAAATGACCCATCTCAATGAAACCATATATGCATCTGGCATTGCTTCATCGTCTCAGGCACATCGCACCAAGTCTGGTGTCTGGCTCAATGATGACATGCTAGCAAATGTTACAAAACATAATGTCACTAGATTTCCATACGAAATTGGTAGACTAGCACAAGACATTGCAGGTGGCCTTGTTGTCACACTTCCATCTGAAAAAGATCTGAAAAATCCAACAACAGGTCCAATACTGAAAAAGTATCTTAGGGGACGAAAAGGAGTAGATGTTGAAAACAGGATAAGAATTTTGAGGCTTATTGAAAACATGACACTGGGTAGAAACGCAGTAGGATACCTCACAGAATCTATGCATGGGGCAGGCTCTCCACAGGCCCAGAGAATCCAGATTGCACGTCAAATGCAGCTTGGATACAAGAAAAAGCTAGCCAAAAATCTTGCAAGCATTAAGGAAAATCCTGAACCCGAATCTGAACAATCTGATTATTTCCAGCGTGTATTCAAGATAAGAAAATAATTAAAAATTATTTCAGTTCTGAATCTTTATCTTGTGATTTGTCTGTTGGCTTGTCTGAATCATTTGTAAAATATGATTTGTCATTTGACAAACTCTTGTCTGCATTAGTTCCTGACTCATCTAAATTTGGTTTGTCTTTATCATTGTCAAATACATTTCCTGCAGATTTTGGCTTGCCAAATTGTTTTACTAGCATTATGCCAACAATGACAGCTATTATGATGTAATTTATTGGAGGCGTGAGTATTCTTGTTACATAGCCTATCTGCGGAATGACATAGACTACTTTTCCAATGTAATCATCTTTTGNGACTTGTCATCTACCGAACTCTTGTTTGGACCTGTCCCTGATTCATCTGTGAGATATGATTTGTCACTTGACAAACTCTTGTCTACACTAGCTCCTGACTCGTCTAAATCTGTCTTGTCTTTATCATTGTCAAATACATTGCCTGCAGATTTTGGCTTGCCAAATTGTTTTACTAGCATTATGCCAACGATGACAGCTATTATGATGTA
>NZ_RCMC01000072.1 GCF_011319475.1 Candidatus Nitrosotalea sp. FS | reverse complement strand
AGCTTTGATGTTGATCATAGGCATCAAGGCAGCAATACTGAGTATTATAATTATCATACCGTTATCTGGTTATGGTTTATGGGCATCTGAACAAAATGTGGAACTAAGTCAGAAGGTATCTGAGAAACATAAAATTCTAGTTACATTTTATCCGATTTACAAATTTGCAAAAGCAGTTGGTGGAGAAAAAGTTGATGTCTCTGTAATCATTCCGTCTGGAGTTGAACCACATGATTGGGAACCAACAGTGCAAGATATTGAACGGCTCAAACAATCAAATATGATCATCATAAACGGTGCAGGTCTTGAATCGTGGATTCCAAAACTTGTTTCTGCAAATCCTGACATCATAGTTGTTGACTCTAGCAAAAATATTCCACTGTTGCAAAAAAATGAAGGTACTAGTATGACTGATCCACACATATGGCTAGATCCAGTCCTTGCTAAGATTCAAGTACAAAACATTGCAGATTCTATGATAAAAGCTGATCCAGAAAATGCAAATTATTATCAACAAAACGCAAACCAATACAAGACAAAATTAGATCTACTTGATAAGCAAATCAGAACAGAGCTTGCAAGTTGTAATAAAAAAGATTTTCTTGCATTTCATGATGCATTTTCTTATTTCTCAAAAGAATATGGATTGAATCAGAATACAATTGTTGGTGGATTAAATCCAGAGTCTGAACCTACTGCAAAAGCACTTGAGAATATAACACAAAAGGCACAAAATCTCGGAATAAACGTAGTATTTACTGAAGAAGCAGTAAATCCACAAGTAGCCAAAGTTATCGCTGATGAGATACATGGAAAAGTACTTGTCCTGAGTCCACTTGAGGTTACGAACATAAATGATGACTATGTCGAAAAAATGCAAAATAATCTATCCAATCTTAAGGAGGCATTGTGTTCATGAAACTAGTTGAGATTGAAAATCTGACAGTCTCATATGAAGGGGTATCTGCACTTGACAAAGTAACATTTTCAGTTGAAGAGAAGGATTTTCTTGGTATTATTGGACCTAATGGTGCAGGCAAGACCACCCTCTTTAGTTGCATGCTAGGTCTGATTACAAACTACCATGGAACAATCAAGTTTTTTGGAAAGGATATTAGAAAATCTGTACAACATCTAAAACAGATAGGTTACGTACCCCAGAAACCTGTATTTGAGAAGAATTTTCCTGCAACCGTGGAAGAAGTAGTAGGAATGAGCCTTAATGATCAAGATAAAGACAAGGTTGACGCATCTCTTCAAAAAGTATGGCTTCATGAGCTTGGTAAACGTAGAATTGGTGACTTGTCAGGGGGACAACAACAAAGAGTGTTTATTGCAAAAGCTCTGGTAAATGATCCACAGATACTAATTTTAGATGAGCCAGTTACAGGAATTGATTCACAGAGTATGGATTTTTTTTATCACATACTAGATGATCTTAATAGAAAAGAAGGTATTACAATTATCTGGTCATCACACGATCTGGATGCAGTGGCAAAACTTGCGACAAAAGTTGCATGTCTTAACAGAACCTTGGCATTCCATGGAATATCTGAAGAATTTTTCCACAATGAAGATTTGTTGAAAATGTATTCCGAGTCATCAATGCAACTACATATGCATAAACACGGGGATTAGAATGAGTTTTGAAATACTAACATATGCATTCATGCACAGAGCTATTGTATCTGGGATAGCAATTTCTTTAATGTGTTCTTTGATTGGTTTGTTTCTTGTTTTGAGAAAACAGTCACTTTTTGGAGATGCACTTGCCCATGCAGCATTTGGAGGAATTGCAGCAGGACTTTATCTTGGTGTATATCCACTATGGGCTGCATTTGCAGTATCTGTCTCAAGTGCGTTAGCTCTGACAAAGATCAAACAAAAATTTCAAATTTCAAGTGATGCAACTGTTGCAATTTTACTCTCATCTGGTCTTGCAATGGGTGTAATTTTGATAAGTCTGGCAAAAGGTTTCACGGTTGACATATTCAGTTTTCTTTTTGGTAGCATATTGCTTGTAAGNTAAGCTTGCAGAATACTCTTCTTATCTTGGGTTTATGTGGTGCAGTACTTGTTATAATTTTATTGTTATATAGAAAACTTGTATACACAACATTTAGTGAAGAGCAAGCAAAGGTAAGTGGAATTCCTGTAGAGAAACTCAATTATCTTTTTGTTGTAATTGCAGCCATCGCGGTGGTGATCTCAATGCAACTTGTTGGAATATTGCTTACCTCTTCTCTAATAGTAGTACCAAATGTAACAGCAATCTTGTTTTCTAGAGGTTTTAAGCAGACTGCTATACTTTCAATGAGTTTTGCAGTATTTTCTGCAGTAATAGGCATACTGTCTTCGTATGTGCTCAATGTAGCACCTGGAGGAATGATAGTCCT
>NZ_RCMC01000183.1 GCF_011319475.1 Candidatus Nitrosotalea sp. FS | reverse complement strand
TGCAATGGCAACACTAAGACAAGCACTTGAAATCAACAAGTCAAATTCTACTGCCATGTGCCTCTTGGCTGGAATACTAAACGACCAAAACTCTAGCGAAGCCGTGATGTACTATAATAAAACCATAGAGTTGCATTCAAAATATTATCTTGCATACNTGTGTCTCTTGGCTGGAATACTAAACGACCAAAACTCTAGTGAAGCCGTGATGTACTATAACAAGACCATAGAGCTACATTCCAAATATTATCTTGCATATAGGGGGCTTGGAAATTATTATCTCAAGACAAAGGAATATGCTAATGCAGAAAAATACTATACTCTTGCATTAGAGGTTGATTCCACAAGATTTGCACCAATCTACAAGAACCGTGGATTGGTAAGATATGAACAACAAAAACTTGCTGCAGCAAAACAAGACTTTCAAAAATATATAGAACAGATGCCTGAAGCGCGTGACAGGGCTGGAATTGAGCAGGCAATATCTGAATTGTAATGATATATTTGCAAAAAGAATTTAACGATATATTTCTAATCAGAAACAAATGGATTGCATCTTTTGTAAGATAGTAAACGGAACAATTCCTGCAAAAAAATTGTACGAAACACAACACTCTCTTGCGTTCTTGNGTAAGAATAATGGCTGGAAGACTGGAATCAATTGCACCATCTGTACTGATTGCAGTCCATAACGGAAAGGAAAGCGGCCAAGAGGTGCCTCATGTACATGTACACTTGATACCGCGAGACTCTTCTGATGGGGCAGGTCCTGTACATANTTGCAGTTCACAACGGAAAGGAAAGCGGCCAAGAGATACCGCATGTACACGTTCACTTGATACCACGGGACTCTTCGGATGGGGCAGGTCCTGTACATGGCATGTTTTCAAAACGACCATCGCTTGATGAAAATGAATTTGAAAAGATTGTAAAAATTATAAAATAAGTGCGGAGTGCGGGAATTGAACCCGCGACCTTCAGCTTGGGAAGCTGACGTCCTGCCAGGCTGGACTAACTCCGCTGGATCGAAATTTGGTATCTAACATTATATAGTTTAGTTGACAAATTAATTCATGGATGCAAAATGTCCAAAATGTGACAAAGTTGCAATACTTGATGATGAAGCAACAAATGTCAAGTGTCCATATTGTGGGTTTGAGGCAAAATATGAAGACTATCTTGATATGATGAGGGAAAAGGTTGGGCAACTGGCAGAAAATTTTCAGTTTGATAGACCCGGTTTTTAATTACCAGAACGATCCCTTGTCTGAGCAGTCCAAATGGGCTCCACAGTTTGTGCATATNAGAAAACTTTCAGTTTGACAGACCTGGTTTTTAATTACCAAAACGATCCCTTGTCTGAGCAGTCCAAGTGTGCTCCGCAGTTTGTGCATACCATGTGACAGGCTTGCATTGATACCATTACCTTGTCGCAGCGTGGACACTTGATGGATTCGTTCAATGATATAGCAACGTCTTCGCATTTTTAAAAGATTAGGGCGCCAAACGTTAATTAATAGTTCAGAGATTTTTTTTACTACTTGGCAACATTCAAGCTAAACATATCTGACAAGAAAGGAAGAACCATTACCAAAGAGGTAAAGGAAAAAGAAGCAGGACCGTTCTTGGGCTTGACTGTAGGTGCTGAACTTGATGCTGCATTGGTAGGAGAAGCAGGAAAACTAAAGATAACTGGCGGCAGCGACAAGTCAGGAGTTCCACTACGAGGAGACATCCACGGCGGTGCAAGGAAATATATTTTATTATCAAAAGGTGTTGGACTTCGAGATGCAGAAAACGGGCAACGAATTCGCAAACTTGTAAGAGGCAATACTATAACAGAAGAAGTCTATCAGCTAAATTGCGCTTTTGACGGAGAGCTAAAGGTAGAAGAAAAAGCAGCTGAAGGACAAGAAAAAGAAGCTGCCGAGAAAAAGGCATAGGTTAACATATCAGGTTTTTTAAATTTATACGTGCACTGGAAAGATACTCTTCCTGATTGGTATGTAAAAAAATATGGCTACCAACCTTGTGTAAACATTGGAACTGCAGGTCATGTTGATCACGGAAAGACTACACTAATCCAAGCATTGACTGGTGTGTGGACCAGCGCACACAGTGAAGAACTCAAACGAGGAATTACTATTAAAGTTGGATATGCTGATGCTGCATTTTACAAATGTAAGAGCTGTGAAGTTCCACTAGGTTATTCTGTAACACCCAAGTGTAACAATTGTGGAAAGGAAAGTGAACTATCCCGTGTTGTAAGTTTTGTAGACAGTCCTGGCCACGAAAGCCTGATGGCAAACATGCTCTCAGGGTCTGCCTTGATAGATGGAGCAATGTTACTAGTTGCTGCAAATGAAAAAGTCCCACAACCTCAGACAAAGGAACATTTGCTTGCATTACAG
>NZ_RCMC01000031.1 GCF_011319475.1 Candidatus Nitrosotalea sp. FS | reverse complement strand
TACTGCAAAGAATCAACTTAACGCATTCATCAATGAGGTGAATGCACAAACAGGAAAGAAGATAAGTCAAACTCAGGCAATTCAATTGCTACAAGATGTACAAGATNTAACTCAAACTCAGGCAGCCCAATTGCTACAAGACGCACAAGATATCATAAATTCAATACCATAGATTTTTAAAATAAAAAATTAAGGAAAAGGAGTTTTGTAACAAGTCTTATAGGACTCAAACCTACGATTTTAAAATTGTAACCATCTTTGGCTGGCCTGTAATTACATACTGTCATCATTACTGAAAATCNTTTGGTTCTGATATTGTCACATGTATGGCTACAGATGACGCAGGAAATAATGCCATCAAAACTTTTACCATTACTGTACTAACACCAATCCAGGCAGACCAAAAACTTGTTAGCATTATTAATGGAATGAACCTCCCAGGCGGTGAAACAAACAGTCTTGATGCAAAACTTGGTGCTGCGCTTTCCTCATTGAATTCACATGGTAACAATACTGCAAAGAATCAACTTAACGCATTCATCAATGAAGTGAATGCACAAACCGGAAAGAAGATAACTCAAACTCAGGCAGCCCAATTGCTACAAGATGTACAATATATCATAAACTCCATATCCTAAAATAAAAAATTAGGAAAAGCAGTTTTGTAGCAAGTCTTACATGACTCGAACCTATGATTTTAAAATTGTAACCATCTTTAGATGAACTGTAATCACATTTTGTCATCATAATTGAAAACCTAGGTCTTGTTTAATAGTAAGAGATGATAAAATAATAAAGTAATATGACTAGGGACATGAGGGGAATTTGTGTCGAATGTGGATTTCAAGTCAGAGGGGACACACTAGACGATTTAGATGAGAGCTTTACATTACATTTTGAAAATGATGGCCATGATACCTACTACTTTGTAGATAAAGAAGGCAACAAAATAGAAAGAGATGTTTCTAAATTATAATATCATCTTTTAGCTAGATCGTAATTGTTTGTAATAAAAAATTAAAGAAAGGAGTTTTGCAGGTATTTAATTAGAATCTTAATTAACTTGATTTTAATACTTGATTTCTATGGATGCTTCTCATATCAGCCCATCAATTTTAATGGGCATAGTTGTAGTGACTATTGTTATTGGGGTAACTCTTGGCTTTTTTGCCTACCAATCTAGTAAAAACAGAAAGAAGAAGAAAACTCGCCGTTCATAAATTTCTACCAATCGATGGGCAACATCAAGAAAAATAAAAGTAGTATGTATCGTACAACTACAAATTTGTAGTGAGCCTTTACATAAAATGGCATAAGCTAGATGAATTTCGGNATTTGTAGCAAGCCTTTACATAAAATGGCATAAGCTACGTGGTTGACTACAAACACTTCTCAAACTTTTATTTTTCATAATCTTGTCTGAAAATTCTAGGCCATAGATGAATTTTGACTTAATATCATTTGACAACATAAACACTAAATGACTAGAACAATAATCATAGAGGATAAATGCCAACATGATCTATTTGCATAATTGACAAATTGACAAATTGTCATTCTGCTTTACAATGACAAAAATTCTAACAACAACAATAATTGGACTTCTTATAACATCTATGCTGATTTTACCATCGTATGCAATGGACGAATCGGCAGATAAAAGCCGAGTTAAGCATGTGTTGCTGATCTCTGTGGATGGACTGCATCAATCTGACCTCAAATGGTATGTCGATAATCATCCAAACTCCGAACTTGCCAAGATGGTCCAGGGCGGTGCAGAGTTTACAAATGCACACACCTCTGATCCGTCGGACTCTGATCCAGGCGGCACAGCGCTAATGACAGGAGGCGATCCGCGCGCAACTGGCATCTACTATGATGTTTCGTACAACCATGCCACATATGAGGCAGGTACAACATCGTGTCATGGTCAGCCAACAGGTGGTGACGTCATCTACGACTCACCTGATGACATAAACGTGACTAGGATAGATGCAGGACAGAACATCCCAGGAATCGATGCAAATCCAGCATTGATCATGGACATGACAGGAAATCCGCAGACTGTAATTGTACCATCGACGTTACCAGTCGACCCAACTACTTGCCAACCGATCTTCCAGCATTCTTACCTTAAAGTAAATACAATGTTTGAAGTCGCAAAGGCTGCAGGTCTGAGAACCGCGTGGTCTGACAAGCATCCTGTGTACGAGTCATTCAACGGTCCATCCGGCCATGGAATTGACGATCTGTTCACACCTGAGATCGACTCAAACGCAGTCGAGCCAAATGGTCAACCATATCCAGGTGGAATCGCGTGGAAAGATAATGATGCATCAACCAAGCAGTACGACGGTTACAAGGTGCAGGCTATACTCAATGAGATCGATGGCTACGACCACAGTGGCAAGAACAATGTCGGTGTA
>NZ_RCMC01000245.1 GCF_011319475.1 Candidatus Nitrosotalea sp. FS | reverse complement strand
CCTGTCGCCTTTGTCACCAGGAGGACCTGGCGGTCCCTTGTCACCTTTTTCTCCATAGGGGCCTGGTGGTCCCTTGTCACCTTGTACACCCATAGGTCCTGAAGGACCTTGCACACCAGGCTGGCCCATCGGTCCGNCTTTATCGCCCCTGTCGCCTTTGTCACCAGGAGGACCTGGTGGTCCCTTGTCACCTTTTTCTCCATATGGACCTGGAGATCCCTTGTCACCTTGTACACCCATAGGACCAGTTGGACCTTGTACACCAGGTTGACCCATTGGTCCTGGTTGTCCCATAGGACCAGCAGGACCCATTGGACCGGACGGACCTCGTGTGCCTCTTTCAACTTGATAAGGTTCCATCACAATTCTTTGTTTAGGAATTTCAGAATCAGATTTAGTATGACGTGTTACTGGCTCTGGTTCGGGAGCTGGCTCTACATAGTCAGATTCAATTTTTGGAACAGTGNATAGGACCAGCAGGACCCATTGGACCGGACGGACCTCGTGCGCCTCTTTCACCTTGGATGGGGCTCCATCACAATTTTTTGTTTAGGAATTTCAGAATCTGATTTTGTATGACGTGTTACTGGCTCTGGTTCTGGAGTTGGCTCGACATAGTCAGAGTCAATTTTTGGAACAGTAATTTGAAAACTAGAATGAATTGATGAAAACTGGTCAATTACGACAACCCAGACAGTTCCCTTTTGAAATACTGTTGATGGAATTGGATTTTTTGCAGAACCAATAACTTGGGTAAATTTTTTGTCTTTTACTCTAAGATGAAAATTGTCCTTCCATAGAGAATGGAAACTTCTTTTCTTTACATCATCAAGAGAAGGCTGGGCATCACAGAGTGCAATTTGCACCTCAAAGACACCTGACAAGATCTTAAAGGGTGACTCGCCAGAGATCTCTATAGTGTTATCTTTTGATGACATATTCTACGTGTAATCCCTTAGTATTTTTGTATTTTCAATATGATATAAAGCCCATTTGTGAATTTTTAGACACTTGGAAATCTGTTTTCTACCTTCCTGGCTGCCTGATTTTCAAACTAATCTATTTATCTACGGCTAATCCACATTTTGTTAACCGTGAAAAAGATACTCAAGGACAAAAAGGAAGAGCCACTTTCTGAGATTAGAAAGGCAGAATCAGAGCCAAGTACCAAGATAACAGATTCCAATTATAACAGAAACAAGCACTACAAGAAGGGAGTCTCCCTCATGGCAGATGAGAGGTTGGAGGATGCGGCAAGGGCATTTGAGGATGCATTACGAATCGACCCAAGACACATGGAATCATTGCTCAAGTTAGGATATGCACGTTTTCACATGAATGATTTTGCAGGCGCAATGGAATCATACAACAAGGTCCATGAAATCGATGTCACAAATGCAGAAGCATGGAACTTGAAAGGTCTGATTTACTATCAACAAAAAAATTATGATAAAGCACTAGACAGTGTAGAAAAGGCAATTGATTCCAATTCCACAGATGGAATGTCATGGTACAACAAGGCATGTTACCACTCGTTATTGAATCACATACCAGAATCTATTGAGGCATTAAAGCGCTCAATTGAGATCGATGTCAAGAATGCAAAAAAAGCAGTAAGGGACAAGGACTTTGAAAACATCAGAACCGATGAAGGATACAGAAGAATTGTAGAAGTTGTTGTACTTGAATCAGTAAGACAAGGATATCGCAAAGTAGGACAGATTGTCTGGACTACAATGGTTGGCAAGCTCGAAGTCGAAGATGCTGCAAGAAAACTTGTCGAGAAAGGATTGCTGATAAAAACAGAAAAGAATCTAGGATTACAAAAAGTCGAAGAATTTGAAATTGTTCCAGAGCTTGCAGAAAAAATTGGTGTAGAAAAGAAAGGCTTTTTCGGAGCTGCAAAAAAATCCCAGCCAATTGTAATACAAAATCTAAAGGAGATAAACGAGGCAGTGCAATCTACCAAGACATCAATTGAGAAAGGCGATGTCAAGGAAATCATTGCAAGNAAATCTAAAGGAGATAAACGAGGCAGTGCAATCTACCAAGGCATCAATTGAGAAAGGAGATGTCAAAGAAATAATTGAAAATCTTGATGTATTCATCGAACCTGCAAAGAAAGGCGGACAGATGATTGAATACTTTTTTGAAGAGCATCGTGACATTAGGTTGTACAAGGTAAGACTCACCGACAAAGGATCAGAATATCTCCAGGTAAACAAGCAGAAAATAATGGACTTGTTTAACAACATAGAAATGATGATAACAAAGAAACTTAGAAACGAAGCTGCCAGTCAGAATTCTTAAAATTTATTCAGCAGACNAAGGTAAGACTCACAGACAAGGGAGCAGAATATCTCCAGGCAAACAAGCAGAAAATATTAGACTTGTTTAACAATATAGAAATGATGATAACAAAGAAGCTTAGAAACGAAGCTGCCAGTCAGAATTCCTAGAATTTATTCAGCAGATAGATCCCAATAGTTTGCATCCTTTTGCTTT
>NZ_RCMC01000018.1 GCF_011319475.1 Candidatus Nitrosotalea sp. FS | reverse complement strand
TCGAACATGCCTGGTTTTAACAATCCTGCACCAAAGTCATTTATGATTCCACCTACTTTTTTGTTTGCAATAAACTGGTCAGTCTTTGCTGCAAGAAATATTCTAACAGAGTCATGTATCCCCTTGTCAACTGCCTGGTTTATCAGACTAGAGCGTTGCTCAGAGGATGTAAAATTTCCAAAAAATATTGCCTTTGATAGAGAATCAACTTCGGATTCCTGGAAATTCCAGTATGCAGGATTGTTAAAACCAGGCATGTCCGAGTACCAAGGAGAATACATTTGTGCAGTGATAACAGAATCATATCTTACAAATCCCCCAATTGTCCATCCTTCGGTATAGATGTTCCATTTCAGATCAGAAGGGTTGGAGCCATATACCGTTGTAAATGCCTTGGTCAGATCGCCATAGTCTTTTTTTACTGTAAATCCCATCTGCTGTAGCTGCGATGCAAGAATCTCTCCAATTGATTTTCTTATAGGATCATCGTTTCTGATAAAAATTGTAACAACTATNGCGATGCAAGAATCTCTCCAATTGATTTTCTTATAGGATCGTCGTTTCGGATAAAAATTGTAACAGATATTGGTTTTGATTTATAGTACCAGGTAGAACCTGTCTTTTGTGCACCTGCTTTCTCAAGTGCATCAGATATCATCTGGTTTGCAAGTGCAGGATTGTGTTTGAAATTAAATGACTGGAGTTCTCCAAGTATTGAGAGATAATCAGGATCATATGGCTTGTATGCAGATATCATTGGGGTTCCATATCCATTGAGGACCTCATCTACTATGAGATCCCGGTCTATCAGATAGTTTAGTGCAAACCTTACCTGCTGGATGGAAAATGGATTAAATTCTTCAGACGGAGCAGGGTTTATCAAAAGACTATAGCTTGTCCCAGCAGACTGGAAGACATTCAAGTTTTGCCTAGAGTTGTCATCAAGCCTGTCAATGGGTATTGCGGAATAGTAAATGTCAAGATGACCATTTTTTACTTCTTCTACTGCAGTATTGTCATCAGAATATTGAAGAAACTGCACTTGATCAAAGTTTGTCCCCTTGACTCCAAATGCAATTGTAGGTCCCAAAATAAAAAGTGCTAGCAACAAGACTAGCATGAATTTCATGATATGTTTTTCAATGAACTGTATTTAACCATGGTCCAATGGTACCACAATTAAAAAAATTAAAGATTGATTTGTCGCATAGTATTTTATAAAAGAAATTTCATGTACTCATGATGAACCTTGCAACTCTTGTAAAAGGCATACCAGGAATAATTCCGGGTGGAATGTCCATCAAGGATTTTAGCATGGCAACCCAGACAAGTGAAGACATGTCAAGACAGATACTTGACAACCTGATGCAAAATGGAGTAGGAAGATTTGAGGATGACCAGGTCCAGTTCGAAGATTCTGACAAGCTAAAGACAAGCATTCTTGCAATAAGCATGGGTGCACCAATTGATGAGATATCCAGAATGCTGGAGTGGCAGGACTTTGAGTCACTTGCAGCAGAGATTCTTGAAAAACGGGATTTTGATACAACAAAAAATGTCATCATGAAGAGCCCCAGGATACAGATAGACGTAGTAGGCATCAAGTCAGATATTGCAATACTGATTGATTGTAAGCACTGGAGCAACATGAACCAGTCTGCACTTCAAGAAGCAGTCAAAAAACAAGTGATTCGAACCAAGCAGTTTGTCTCAAAACACAAAGTCAAGGGTGCAATTCCTGCAATTGTCACACTATACCAGCACAGTGTCCAGTTTATCGATAAAGTGCCAATAATTCCAATCCACCAGCTGGATTCATTCTGCGACGAGTTTTACGGAAACCTCGAAGAGATGCAGAGCTAGAGAAGTGTGTAAATGAAAAATCCAGTTGTTATCAGCAAAAATGCCTGAGTGATTCTCATTGCATTATCAAGTGATTTCGAATAGAGTTCAAGCTGATTTCCTCCCATCACTTTGACATTTGTCTCGCTTTCCAAGAGCTCATACGATGTTGGGGATGCCGATTGTTCTGCTTTTTTGGCAAGATCTGAGAACCACGCTATCACATCGGGTGCTTTTGAGAGACTTCCAAACTCAAAATAACCATGCTTGTTTTTTGCCGTTCGTGCCTTGTAATGTGTATCAGAGGTACAAATTTCAAGAAAGTTAAATCCACTCTTTGAAAAGTGACTTGCAATCTCTTCACGCAATCCATTTAGCATGTTGTTTGCATCAGCCCATGCAAGAAAGAATTTCTCATCACCAATCTTGAAACACATGATTGCAACTTTTCCAGGTCCCAAGTCGTCTGCCTGGAAATTTAGGTTCTCAGAATTGGCATATCCAACTTCAAGCGGTAAGGTTTCTTTGGTTATCAAAGTATCAAGTGTGGACTTGGCAGCGTTTAGAAGATCGTCTGCATCAAGTTTTTCAATCTCTTTTCCCATCGCATTGTGACTGTCAACAATTAGGACTCGTTCATATCCACGATTCTTTCCGTACTGCTCTAGATCGNCATCAAGTTTTTCAATCTCTTTTCCCATCGCATTGTGACTATCAACAATTAAGACTCGTTCATATCCACGGTTCTTTCCGTACTGTTCTAGGTCTGATTTGATATAATATGGAATGTCTTCCATTCCATGTGGAGATAATGAGAGAATCAATATTGCAGTCTTGTCAAATAGCATGCCAGTGGTTCGTGCCTTGTTGACCTGGATTGTAACAGGCTTTGTACTAGTAGAACCTTGCTGTATCTTTTGGTTTTGTTGCAGACTGGTAATATACAGGTCAACTTGAGATTTGGATGGAAGGTTTAGCGAGTGGTCAGATATGCTGTGCATAACCATTGCAGATGAATCAAGATTTTTGTATATCAAATATGGAATGTTGCTTCCTCCTATTGGATGAAACGGTCCAGGATGCAAATCAGGAATCACCAGTCTACAGTTTTTGTTTGTTGTCTTGAATAAGATTTGAAATGTCGATACCTTTGATGGTTCAGAACGCTTCTCCATTAGAGATTCCATTGGAACTGGATCATCGTTTGTCCATGCTGCAAGATATGCTTGCAAGAATGCATGGGTACTGGATAATTTTCCGCTTCCTGCAATTCTATCACTTAACAATGTCCAGATGCTTCCAAGAACACAAAACACTATACCATATTCAATTGCTCTTGAGTCAGACAGCATTTGAACCCACGTACTTGTTGGTACAAATGCAAGAAACATTGCAAGAGGTTGCAGTAGACATACAATCCATGCAGTCTTTAGCTTGGCGCCAAGTACCGATGTAAATATTGCAATACGAAAACTTGCAAACAGTAGCATTCCTTCGGTGATATAGATTGGCAACAAATTTGGTTTTGAAAATACATATGCAGAAAGAATTCCACATAGAATTGTTACAAGCCACAAAAGATTTCCAAATGCAGACATGTGGATTGATTTTGAATATTCAGTCTTGAGAATTTTAGGATCTAAGAACTGTGTTACCACAAGTGCCGCAACTATTGATACAATTGCAAACGGTAGGTTTTCAGTTGATTTGAAATAATTAATGTACGATACTGCAACTATTACACATGCAACTGCAATAGAGATTGCAAGTGAGACATAGTGTGATGTTGGAGTAAATGTTGTTAGCGTATACCTCTTGTGAATGCGAGATACGTCGTCTGAGCTTTCCGTCATGGCGAGAAGAAGAACTTTAGAATCCACGAAATTCCAATCAAAGACGCTGGTATTGCTACCACCACCTCTGGTTTTAACTTGTAACCCTTTGTTTCATCCTCGAAGAATCTTAGCAGTCCTGCGCTTGATGCTGGCAGTGGTGCAGATTTTTTGCTGCTCATAATGTTTCTGCTTCAAGGATCTTTAAATAAATACCTTTTTGTGCCTAGCGAACCCCAAGTTTCTCTTTAATTGCAAGTATCTCATTCATTGTTTGCAAGATCTGTTTTTGTTTGACAAAATCCTTCTCATTTTGTAGATCCATTGTTAGATCTCTTAATTTTTGATCCAAGTTGTCAATAGCAGCATTACCAGTTTTTTCAGTTTTTGTCAGTACAGATTCTACTCTTTCTTCTTTTGCTTCTTTTCCACAGCTGACACATAGTGCACTGCCGTTTTTCATAACTCGCACACCCTTGCAATATGGACAAGGATCACTGACAAGTGTAGCCCCACTTAGTAACATTTCAACTGCTTTTTTTGTCAAATCCTTTGACACAGAAATAATGTATGCAATCAAATAAAAAAACATAGAGGGATAAACAAGGCTTAATAGTAGGATCACGACCTTTTTATTTCGAATGGCGGTAATCTGCAACACTTGCGGACTTCCTAATGATTTATGCGCCTGTGGCGAACTTGAAAAAGATCAAACACAGATTGTTGTTAGAATTGAAGAAAGACGTTTCAAAAAGAAAGGAACAATGATTGAGGGAATAAATCCAAAGATGAATGATTTAGGAAAAGTTGTAAAAGAGCTCAAAGCTCGATATGCATGCGGTGGCACTGTAAAAGAAGGTTACATATTTCTCCAAGGAGATCATAGAGATACAATAAAGGCAACGCTTGTTAAGCTTGGATTTCCAGAAGCTAGTATCGAAGTTCATTGAAATCAAGTTTGCAAACATTAGATAAAATCATAAAAACTCTTTTCATACCATATTCGGGACTTTTATCAGTAATATTTGGAGTAATGATACTGTCATTTCCAATTGGCCTTTATGTCATGTACAACTCAGACATTGGAAAAGAGATCAATTACCAATATCCAATCAACGGGCTTGACTTGTTTGTGGGCGGAATTGGCTACAAGGTACCATTCTCTTTTGAGATGGGTGATGCATTTGTCGTAACATGGACAATTTTCCTGATACTGTTTACAATTTCTTATTTCGGTCCAGAGGACTCGCTTCTCAAGACACTCTCAAATACAATGTCAAGAGGATGGCAAAGTTTTCGCGGTAATGCCATGGCAAATATGATGGCATGGTTTTCAATCCTGATTTTATTTTCCGTAATAATTGATTCCGTGCAACAGATGTTTGGGATAAAAATTGACTTTCCCACTTCAACAAATGATCTTATCCGTTTCTTTCAGCTTGGCATATCTCCACTGACAGAAGAGACAGGGTTTCGAGTGTTGCTGATAGGGGTTCCGCTGTTTCTCATGTATTCACATAGTGCATCATGGAAGACATTTTTCAAGTCATTATGGAGACCTGCAAAATATCTCGGCATTTCAGATTACAAAAAATCAATGGTATTAATCATAACAATTGGTTTGCTTTTTGGCGTGGCTCATATCATTTCAGGCACACCATGGAGTCCTGGAAAAGTAACTCAGGCAGCAATGGCAGGAGTAATAATTGGATGGGTCTATGTCAGATATGGTCTTGCACCAGCTATTTTGATCCACTGGGCTACAAACTACTTTTTGTTTTCATACTTGTTTTTCATTTCAAGCCTTGGTCAAAGTACAGCGATTACCGATTCATCAAATCCATTTTCAAATACACTTGAGATAATACTTGTAGGTACAGGAATAATTGCAACAACAATCAAGATTTTAGAACGTGTAAAAACAAGAAAAGTACCTACAGAACAAAACCTGTAGAGTCAAGTATTTTCTTGAGCGCATTTGCAACATCAGTCTCAGAAAATGACAAGATGAATCTTAGATCAGACGGGTCATCAATGTCAAGCATCATCCTTCGAATCAATACCAATGCAGAGCTTGCACTTCGTTTTTCTGCAGTGCTCAGATGAATCTTGTAGCTGTCCTCATCATAATGAGTCTCCATAACGCCAACCGGAGTTCGAAAAAGTGCATTTGTTCCATCAAATTTTCGTGATGGTACCACCAGTACACACNTGAATCTTGTAGCTGTCCTCATCATAATGAGTCTCCATGACGCCAACAGGAGTTCGAAAAAGTGCATTTGTCCCATCAAATTTTCGTGATGGCACCACCAGTACACACCTCTCAGATGTCTTCATCTGGTAGAGTGTACGTATGTCTTCTGGCTCCATGAGAGGAATGTCTTGTGGAAATACCATTGTACCATCAAAGCCTTCTTGGCCAAAGTACTTGTCTGCAAGCAAGACTGCGCTGTTTACACCTTGTTCTGATTCGTCATAGATTCCAAACGCCCCAAACTTTTTTCCCAATGTTTAATGCATCTTCGTCTTTGCTTACAAGAACCGTTTTTTGTATTACATCAGACTGCGATACGGCATTCAAGACAGATTCAAGCATAAGCCTACAGATTTGTTCTGTGACATCAGGTGACAACCCAAGACGAGTCTTGGCTCTTGAAAAAGTTTTTACCGGAATTATTGCGCCAGTGCGCAAGCTAGACATGTACTTGTTTTAAAATAAAGGATGCAAGTGCTTCTTCATCCTTTTTGTCCTTCATCTTTATCTTAGTCTCGTAAACTTTCATGTCCAAGTTTTCTATTTTTCTTGTTAGTAGTCTGTCAGAAGAATCAATTACCATATGAGATGCAACCTCAGAATACATTTTTGCAAGACCATAAACAGAGACTTCCATTCCAGCAGCCTCCATGTACTTTGTTGCAGGACCGCTAATTGCAGTGTTTCCAATTATCGGACTTACAACTACGACCTTTTTCTTTGACTTGGAGAGTTCCTTGCGAATTCCTTTTATCGATAAGATTGGTCCAATGCTAGTTAGAGGATTTCCTGGTGCAATTATCACCAACTTGGAATCATGNTTATCGGACTTACAACTACGACCTTTTTCTTTGACTTGGAAAGTTCCTTTCTAATTCCTTTGATTNCTTTGCTTACAAGGACCGTTTTTTGTATTACATCAGATTGGGATACAGTCTTTAAAACAGATTCAAGCATGAGTCTACAGATTTGTTCGGTGGTATCAGGGNCTTGAGCATATTAGTTCTCAAGAGATGGATTGCGGCATCTCTGTCGCCTATGTTAAACCAAGTCTCTTCTCCGAGCATTNGAGCATGTTGGTTCTCAAAAGGTGGATTGCTGCATCTCTGTCACCAATGTTAAACCAAGTCTCTTCTCCAAGCATCTCCATCTGACGTAAAAATCCGTATGTGTCCTTCTTTATTCCCCAGCCCTTGTCAGTGTCCAAAATATCTGCAAGTCCGTAGAGAATCGTATCAATGTCTGGACAGATATACAATCCATACAGCCAATAGTTGTCACCTACGTTTGATATTACAGAAATATCTCTAGTCTGTGTCGCTACACCTCTGACCAGTTTGACAGAACCTGTTCCACCTGCTAGAATTGTAATCATTTTTTTATTTACCCCGTGAAGTTAGTAACCTGCACCAACTAAATATTACTCTTGCCAATGCATGGCACAAAAATTATTATTTGCCAAAATCAATGCTAAGATTTATTACTATCCTGAAGAAGATTCAGTTTCGTGACTAAGAGACTTCTTTTAGCATCAGCCATTTTGAGTTTGTTAGTTGTTGGCACAGTTGCTCCAATCTTTGCAACCGTAGATTTTAACGCATATCTACCAATGGAAGGAACTCCAATCACACCAGAATTCAAATTTACCAAAAACGTAGCAATTGATTATTCAGGTGGCGGAAAACTAAAGGATCTTTTGAACGGTAAAAACATGACATTGTCATTTACAGATACTTCTAGCGAATAACACAAGCATCAAGGCATTCATGGAGGACATAAACACAGAGTTTGCAACAGACAGAAAAACCACTGCAACAATTTCAAATTTGACTATAAATTATCAAGTTCAGATAAATGGTGACGACAAGGGAGCCACCATCGACTATAAGATATCATTAATCCCAGTCTTGAACGGATATGTTTTGAGCAAGGGCGGAGGCGATGTGCCAACAGTGTTTNACAATTTCAAATTTGACTATAAATTATCAAGTTCAGATAAGCGGTGACGACAAGGGAGCCACCATCGACTACAAGATATCATTAATCCCAGTTTTGAACGGATATGTTTTGAGTAAGGGCGGAGGCGATGTGCCAACAGTGTTCGACATATCATGGATGGGATTCAAGATGACAGGTCCAGTAGTCATTTCAACTTCAAATCTTGGCAACTTGGACATTAATTCACCTATTGGAATAATAAAGAACCAGTTACCAGAGGTCTACAATATTTTGAATGGAACTACAGCAGAGAGTCCATTAAGCTCAAACCTGATAGATGCAAGTCCATTGGTAGGATATCCAATTGAAAAGTGGAATACCCTTTTTGACCCATCATACACAGTCGCAGATTCTGCAGGATATGGCTATGGTGGAAAGAAAGTTGCAGTAACAGGATTTGCATATGGACAAAGTGATCTATACCAAGGACCACTAAAAGCCCAAAATGTAGACATGGATTTTACAGCAGATGCAAAGTATCACTTGACAATAGTTGAAAGAGCAAGCTCAGGTACATTAGATGCAGATGGACATGCAAACGGATATGAAGTTCAAGGAGGTCCAGCAATTTCAACAACAGTTCAAGTCTCCAGCACTNTGTTTGACATATCATGGATGGGATTCAAGATGACAGGTCCTGTAGTCATTTCGACTTCCAATCTTGGCGACTTGGACATTAATTCACCTATTGGGATAATAAAGAACCAATTACCAGACGTTTACAATGTTTTGAACGGAACTTCAGCTGAGAGTCCACTAAGCTCAAACCTGATAGATGCCAGTGCACTANACTTTACAACAGATGCAAAATATCACTTGACAATAGTTGAAAGAGCAAGTTCTGGTACATTAGATGCTGACGGGCATGCAAATGGATATGAGGTTCAAGGCNTAATAAAGAACCAATTACCAGACGTTTACAATGTTTTGAAGGGAACTCCAGCAGAGAGTCCACTCAGCACAAATCTTATGGATGCCAGTGCATTGGTAGGATATCCAATTGAAAAATGGAACACTCTCTTTGACCCATCATACACAGTCGCAGATTCTGCAGGATATGGCTATGGTGGAAAGAAAGTTGCAGTAACAGGATTTGCATATGGACAAAGTGACTTGTACCAAGGATCACTAAAGGCTCAAAACGTTGACGTTGACTTTACAACAGATGCAAAATACCATCTAACAGTAGTAGAAAGAGCAAGTTCTGGCACATTAGATGCAGACGGTCATGCAAACGGATATGAGGTTCAAGGANGAAAGTCGCAGTAACAGGATTCGCATATGGACAAAGTGACCTATATCAAGGATCACTAAAGGCTCAAAACATCGATGTTGACTTTACAGCAGATGCAAAATATCACTTGACAATAGTTGAGAGAGCAAGCTCCGGTACATTAGATGCAGACGGACATGCAAACGGATATGAAGTTCAAGGAGACCCAGCAATTTCAACCACATTACAAACATCTACAACCGGAGGCGGTACAACGGCTCAAGGCCTTTCAACAATGACAATTTATGCAATGGCAGGATTTGCAGCAGTTATTGCAGCAGGAATCTTCTGGTGGAGCAACAAGAAGATGAAAGATTCAATGAAGAGAGGAAAAGACACTAGTCCACCTCCAACATTCCAGTATGAAGAAAGAAAACACTGGGCAGACAAGTTCGACGAAGAAAAGAAATAAAATATTTTAAAAAAATAGTGCGCGCCAGCCGTAACCCTCCTTCTGTTTTCACGATATTTCGCTATGCGGCCTACCTAAACAAAGTGCAGCGCTTATTGTTTGATTTGGCCTTTCTCCGCGTGGGACAGATTTTTCATTCCTGTGCTGGAAACCTCAGGCTTTACCATCATAGTACGCCAGGTCGGATTTTTTTCTGTGCTGTTGCCAATCATCTCTGATTATCCGTCTCCGGATCACACTTGCTGCATGGAGGGAGGAGTTTCCTCTGCCGTGGCAGTGATCGTTCACCGGCTCGCACTGGATACTGGAATCAAGATTAGCTATTTTAGCATTAAGAAAAGTTCAGTAAATCACGTGTCCCGTATTCTAGACATACCAAAAAAAATCATCACAAATCAGACAAGATCTACAAGTAGAGATTTATTCGACCATCCAGTCCTCACGGTAGATATCTCCATGGAGCACGATTCGCATGCAGGGCTTGTTCGAAGCCTCTCATTGCTTGACATAACAATGATTGGGATTGCAGCCATGATAGGTGGTGCGATCTTCAACCTAGTAGGCCCAGCAATGCACGAAGGAGGCCCATCTCTTTTGATAGTTTTTCTTGCAAGTGGCGTAATCAGTTTCTTTACAGCCCTGACATATGCAGAGCTAGGCTCTGCATTTCCAGAAGCAGGAGGAGGATACAGATGGGTAAAGGAAGGACTACCAAGACCAAATGCATTCATCAGTGGCTGGATAGCATGGTTTGCTCACATGATAGCAGGAAGTTTGTATGCAGTATCAATCGGAGACTTTTTTGGAAGCATATTAACAAGCGTAGGATTTGCAGCCCAGTATGGCGGAATCCCACTTGAAAAAATTATTGCGATACTTTCAATCATACTTTTTACATATGTAAATTACAGAGGAGTCTCCCTTACAGGAAAAATTGGAAACGGACTAACGTTTATGCAAATCATAATCATCATAGTTTTGATAACGTCTGGAATTTATGCAATGAGTTTTGTCAACCACGATTGGGCAGTAAACTTTCAACACTTTGTTCCAAACGGAGCAACAGGATTCATTCTGGCAATGGGAATCACATTTATCGCTTTTGAAGGCTATGAAATAATTGTCCAGGCTGGAGAAGAAGTAAAAAATCCAAAGAAGAACATACCAAAGGCAATCTTTCTTACACTAGGAATAGTTACAGTGCTCTACATAGTTTTCACTTTTGTCTTTCTTGGTGGAATTGATTCAACAAAGATAGGAAAAGAAGTTTGGCAGTTTATTGGAGACAACAAAGATGTTGGAATTGCAAAGGCAGCAGAATATCTCATCCCATATGGAACAACGCTTGTCTTTGTGGGTGGACTGGTTTCAAGTATTGCTGCACTTAGTGCAACTACATTTTCCTCAAGCAGAGTATCTTTTGCAATGGGCAGACAGTACAACTTGCCATACATCTTTAGCTCCATCCATTCAAAATATCACACGCCACACTTTGCAATAATTGCATCAGGATTTATCATGTTGATAATGGCATCATGGTTGCCACTTGAACAGATTGCATTGGTAGCTGGAGTCATGTTCCTGTTTCTATTTACACAGGTAAACTGGGCTGGAATCAACATCAGGAGATTATACGGTCACAAACTTGATTACGGATTTAAAATTCCGCTGTTTCCCCTCATGCCAATCATAGGAATAATCTGCAAGGCAGGACTTGCAATCTTTTTGCTCATATACAATCCACTAAGCTGGGTCATTGCAATCATCTGGATATTGATTGGATTTTCAGTTTACAAGTTGTATATATCCAAAAAAGAGATAGAGCACTATGCACCACTTGTTGCAAACATAGGTCCTGCGGAACGAAAGAGCTATCGCATAATGGTGGTCTTTAACAAAAAAACAATTGAAAAGCTCGTTACCATTGCATCTGCCATTGCAAAGGACAAGGATGGAGAGATCTCACTTTTGAATGTGGCGACAATTCCTCTCCAGATCCCACTTTCAATGGGTCACAGATTCGCAGAACCAATCATGAAAACATTCGAAGATCTGAAAAACAAACCAGGCTTCTCTGACCACAGGTATTTGGTTAGACTATCACATGATAATACAGAGGCAATTCTTGCAACCACTGAGGAGCAAGGAATCAACTTGCTTATCATGGATTTCTTTGATCTGAAAAACAACAGAAAGTTACTTTCACTTGCAACGTGTGATATACTTGGAGTAAACATCAAAAAAGAATTTGAAAAAGAAATGGACCACGTGGTGGTGTCATACGACAAGGGAAGACACTCGGATCTAGGAATTGAGATTGCGCATGCATTTTCAAAGACTGTTGGAAGCAAGATACGAATCATACGTGGTGTAGTAGAATCCCCAGAAGAAGAGCGAGACATTTTGAGCAGAATCAATGAAAAAATGTTCGACCTTGATCTTCGAAAGGTACCGGTTGAAAGAGTATACCCCACAAGTTCTGAGATCATAAAAGACATACTTGAAAACCTCAACAGGGATCCAGAAATAGTAATTGTAGGTGCAGGAAACCAATCAGAGCAAGCATTTAGTCCAAGAACCATGGAGCTTGTTGAAAAATCCAAATACAGTGTTTTTGTAGTAAGAGATTCAAGATTCGCAAGCATAAAAGCACGATACTTTTGGCAAATGATAGCCCCAAGACTAAAGGAAAACAGGGTAATCTACAAGATCTATCGCAGTCTCTACAGATTCATGCCAGTCAGAAAAATTCCTACTGACGAAGAATACTTTGGCTCAAAGATGTAGAGTCACAGTTCTAGGCAATATTCTTGTGCTATTTTTATAACATCTTCTGTTGTTTTTGCATTAAGATAGTCCTGCAGTAAATATTGATTCAGGTCAAAAAATGTATGGCCCCACTTGAACTTGTCAATTACAGAGTCGGCAAGTTCTTTATAGTCCATGATATACAATGCACCCGCTATTGCTTCAGCAGTTGTGAGTTTGCCCACTTTGGAATAGTTGACGGGGTTTCCAGCAAGCAATGGAGGAAGTTTTCTTGACAGTCCTGCAAATCTTTTGAGAAACATCCCTTGTGCCAGTTCCCAAGAGCAATCAATCGCGGTAATGGATCCTGTCAGGTCTCTGTCATTTTTTAGGACAAACTCTTTTGCAAATGGATTTAAAATCATGTCTTTTCCGGTCAGGTGTTTGATACGTGTTGCAATTCCAAATTTCACAAGCTTGGCAGCAGTACACTTGGATGGATCGTCTTGTTCAAACATTAACACCTGGATCTTCATCATACCAACAAAAGATGTGTCAACAATAAATTGTTTGAGATTATGAAATTATTTGGTACCATATGTGACTTGATAATAGAATCTAGTCACTTGGTCTTTTTTGATAATTTCAACACCCCACTGTCCATCAGGTATTACGTCACTAGTATGTGCTGGGATTATACTAAACTGTACCAATCTCACACCTGTTCCCGAGTATCCAACAAGATAGTCCATTCCATCTATTGTGACTGCTTGGTAGAGTCCAGATCGTACAGTAGAGGTTGTTATCTTGCACCCTGGGTCCTGCCCGATTATGCATGTTCCATTCTGTGATATTACCTTGATACTTACCGAGTTAACATCACTTGGGTTCGCCCTAAGAAGTCCATCAAGTTCTTTTGGATAGTATGTTGCATTTCCAACCAATTTAGCATTCATGTTTACACCTACAACGGATTCTGAGAGTTGACCAGTCTTTTCAACAAACATGTTAGCCGATTTAGATGGCTTTTGTGTAGGACCTATAGTATAAGGAATGTTTGCAGACGGTGAAGTTGAATGAGTATTGTTGGAACCTGTTTGGTTTGTGCCAGTTGTGGTACTAGTCTCGTTTATGATTGGAATTATTTTTGATGGTAATTCGCTTACTACGTTAAAGTATGCATTGTATGATCCAAACGGCACCATTGCAACTATGGTGTAATTTCCAACTGGCGCATTACTTGGAATCTTGTAATCATAACTAAATGATCCATACTGATCAAATGATACAGTGGCTTTTGGAAGCAGACTGCCTTGCTTGGACATTACCTGACCCTCGCTGATTACAGTGTCTCCTGTAAGACCAAATGCAAGATCCACATTATTGATAGAAACAATATAGCTTGTCCTTCCAGTTACAAGAACGGTTTGTCCTGGAAGATATTTGTCAGTATCAGTTGTCATAAAGAGTTGTAACTTGGTAGAAGTTGTTGCAAACTGGTCAGTCACGTTAAATGAGGATATCACTTTATTTGTAAGATATTGAGCATAGATCTTGTAGGCTCCAGTCTTCCATATTCCGGTGTGTAGTGGAACAGTAACATAGTACTGACCTCCCTGGTTGATGTTTGCACTGCCACGGAATATCTGCTGCCCATCACTGGAATAAATCAAAATTTGAACTGCAGTATTGGTATCTTGTGATGCAGCATTTTGGATTGGAATCACTTCTCCCCATACCTTGACAACATCTGTTGACAGATAATCAGTCTTGTCAGTCATAACTACGNGCGATGCAGCATTTTGTATTGGAATCACTTCTCCCCAGATTTTGGCAACATCTGTTGACATGTAGTTAGTCTTGTCAGTCATAACTACAATTGGTGCAATGTCTTGATTTGGTTGAGGGTTTTTAGACACCTGGAAGAACAAGTCAGTGTTTGCATTTGCTGATGTAATCTTTATTCTATAAATTCCATAAACATTGATTGTAGGATCAACTACAGGAGAAGATGACCTGTCAGTTGTTACCTGAGTACCAGATCTAGCAGTACTTGGTATCGTCCATGTCCATGAAAATGCTCCATTGTTTACTGGAAGTGGAGATGATGTTTGTTCACNCTTGGTACCGTCCATGTCCATGAAAATGCCCCATTGTTTAATGGTAGTGCAGATGACATTTGTTCTCCATCTGGCTGTATCAGTGTCAACGTATAAGATGAGGTACCGGTAAGGGCAGAGATTGTTCCAGTCAACTGGACCGTGTCCCCGACACCATAGACTTTTTTGTCAGTGCTTGCTACGATTGAACCCTGTGAGCCGGATGCAAGCGGGTCGTATACTGCAATTGTAGCNGTTTGTTCACCGTCTGGCTGTATCAATGTCAATGTATAAGCAGAGCCGCTAATAGTAGAGGAGATAGCTCCTGTTAGCTTTACAGTATCGCCCACACCATAGACCTTCTTGTCAGTGTTTACAGATATCGGATTTTGTGAACTAGAGTTAAAAAGTGTGGAAACAGTAAAAGATGCAGATGATTTAAGATTATCACCATAACTAGCTTGCAGCGTATACACACCAGTATTGAAAATATTTTGTACAACATTTTGTTTTAATGAATAATAACCATTTACGTCAGGAAGTGCTGTAAAGACCAATGGAATTGGAGCATATGATGGAGAATAGGAAGATGCAAAACCAGGTTGTGCATATATTTGGCTTCCACTGGAATTGAAAAGTAATATTCTAACTTGTACACCAGTACCTGCTAGCAAATCTGGTTGAACCTGACCTGAAATGAGAAGTGAGTCACCATATCCATACACTGATCTGTCGGTATGTATTGAAAAAGGTCCGGTATTAACTGGCGTATAAGTAGATGGATTGGAAGATACTGCAAAGCTAGTATAAGAAGTGGCAAAGGGTAATGAAACCACTACCTTATAGTTTCCAATACTAGTGGAAGTAGCTGGTACAATAAATTGATAAGTGAAGGAATTGTCAGATTGAATATTTACAAAAGTTTTGATATGCAATGAAAGAGGGACAGACCTAGATTCATTGGTTGTAGATATCATAATTATTTCAAGAGTTGGAGATAGTCCAGAGTTTTGTAATCCCGCTAATTTTGTACTACCACTAATCTTTACTGTTTCTCCAGGCGCATACACACTTTTATCAGCAGTAACTACAATTCCCTGAGATTGTAGTGTAGAAGGAATTAAATCAAAAACAGTAGAAGCAGATGCAGATCCATATGTTGCACTTACTCTGTATATCCCATAAGTCGGATTTACAGTATTGATTAACAATCCAGAATTGCCAGAACTTCTTTGAAATTGGTTAGCAGTAGTCAGTTTTCCTTGATCATCTGGAAACAGAGTTCCCTGGTATACAATGGTCTTTGTAGGATCGTAGACCTTGTATTGTACAGGCGTGAGTGGTATTACATTTGAGACAGAGCCTAATAGTATAATAGGTTGAGAAACCGTATAGTTTGAACTATCTGTGTATAGGGTCATTGTTGTGGCAGCAGCTTGTGTAGGAGGAATAAACGCTACAGAACTTAATGAAAAGTGAGATGATGTTTGTATGTCACCATATGATGCTGAAATTGTGTATGTACCCTCAGCAAATCCCAAAACTTGATCAGTCTTTACAGACTGATAGAATTTCAAGTCGTTTCCGGGATATAATGAAAATGTTTGTTTGAATCCTTGTGGTCCTGACAATACCAGATTAACAGTTTGAGGAATAGATGTGACTGCAGGGTTTTGGACAATCTTTGATACTTGGCCGCTAATGTTTACAGTATCTCCAAATGTATAGTTCTGTTTGTTAGTTGACACAGACATTGTAAGTTGAGTTGTAGTACTAGATGTCANCTCCAAATGTATAGTTCTGTTTGTTAGTTGACACAGACATAGTAAGTTGAGATGTAGTACTAGCTGTTGGTAATTTCCCATTTGAAGATCCTGGAGTTCCACTCTTGTAGACCCAATCACTTGTAGAACCAGTGTTGTAACCATCATAGATTCTCTGCCAAGTATTACCATCGGCCATAGTATCTGTAAGTGGAGGAGTTTGATCGACAACAGTACCATTTACGCCTTTTAGCTGTATTACAGCACCAACATGTGGAAACCAGATTGGGACATAGTTGTAGACAATAAACTGTTGACTTTGTATCGTTGTTCCAGCAGATATTGTATAGACTTGTTTTAGTCCAGTTGTGGCCCCAATTGTCCATCCCCCTATGTTTACAGGAGAATTGGTTGGATTGTACAGTTCAACCCATTGAATTGGTAGTTTGGCATCATCACCAAACGGATTTACTTCTACTTCATTTATGACAACATGATTTGCTATCAAAGATGTTTGTCCACTTGCAGTATAATTATGCCCTNGTAATTTTCCATTTGAAGATCCAGGAGTTCCACTCTTGTATGCCCAATCACTTGCAGAGCCGGTGTTGTAACCATCATAGATTCTCTGCCATGTATTACCATCAGCCATGGTATCTGTAAGTGGAGGAGTTTGATCAACAACAGTACCGTTCACGCCTTTTAGTTGTATCACAGCACCAACATGTGGAAACCAGATTGGTACATAATTGTAGACAATAAATTGTTGACTCTGTATTGTTGTTCCAGCAGATATTGTAAAGACTTGCTTTAGTCCAGTTGTTGCCCCAACTGTCCAGCCTCCTATGTTTACAGGAGAACTAGTGGGGTTATACAGTTCAACCCATTGAATTGGTAGTTTGGCATCATCACCAAACGGATTTACTTCTACTTCATTTATGACAACGTGATTTGCTATCGAGGATGTTTGCCCACTTGCAGTATAATTGTGGCCGATTACCAGCAATACAAGAAGTCCTGCGATAAAATATAGGCTAGAGTATTTCATCTGTAATACCACTTCAAGTCCACGTTTGTAATTTTAGGTGTTAATGGTGGAAAAGTTGAGCTAGTTGTTAATGCCCAATATGCCCCAGTCCGCATAAACAAAAGAGTCCCTACAAGTATTATAAGGAGTACGCAGAATTCATCTCGAATTATAGAACGTATTTTTATGCAGAATCACATTTAGGGCACTTGCCTTGAGTGATTTTTGCTCCACATGTAACACAGATACCCTGCCCAACCTCTCGTTGAATCTGTTTTTTTCTTCGTCCGATAAAGACTCGGATTGCAAAATATAATGAAATTGCAATTGCTACAGAATAGATTAGATTCATGTGAGGCAATGCCATCACACCTATCATAATAAACAGTATTCCAACAATCAACAGAATTTCGCGTTTCTCAAACTTCATTTTGATCTAGAACTAGGATGTTTCAATAAATAGATATTGCCAGAACTCAGAGTCACTGAATTAACAATCATTTCGTGTCATGTCTCTAACTCTTCTTCATCGCCTGGCTATCATAGTCAGTCAAAGTCAGATAATAACTAATTGCATTGTACTCAAATATGCAACATACTTGAACCGATATTAAGAAAATGGACAAGACAGCAACGATGGGATATACATCAGCATTACTTGCTTCAGTACTTTTTGGATCAGTACCTACCATTGCCAAGCCGGTCATATCAGACATCAACGTGCTGCTTCTCNTCAAATATGCAACATACTTGAACCGAGATTAAGAAAATGAACAAGTCAGCAATAATAGGATACACGTCTGCATTACTTGCCGCAGTACTTTTTGGATCAGTGCCTACTATTGCCAAGCCAGTCATATCAGACATCAATGTGTTGCTTGTTTCCTCCATAGCATATCTTATTGCTGCTCTTACATTTACTCCAATAGCAAGAAAAACCAAGACAGTACTTGCAAAAAAAGACTACATCGTACTAGTTGCAATATCAATTTGTGGTGCAGCAGTTGCACCATATCTGTACTTTTTGGGTCTGCACCAGTCGAGTGCAGCAGACACTTCACTATTATCAAATGTTGAGATAATGTTCACAGTATTATTTGGATTGTTATTTTTCAAAGAAAGATTAAGACCAGTCGGCTTTATTTCTGTGGCGCTGGTCTTGTCAGGAGTTGTAATCATCACAACAAACTTGCAATTTTCAGGATCATTGTTACACCTAAATGCAGGACACTTTTTCATTCTTGGTTCCATGGCATTATGGGCACTTGACAACAACCTAAGCAGAATAATAGCAACCAGAATAGATACTGCAAGACTAGTACAACTAAAGTCAGCCATAGGAGGCTTGATTTTATTGGCAACAGTATTTTTGCTTGGAATACCATTTGACATCAAGGCATCTCAGATACCTCAAGTTATACTTCTTAGTGCAGTAGGATTTGGTGGATCGTTATACTTTTTCTTGCAGAGCCTGAAAAGAATTGGAACGATCAGGACAATAATGATATTTTCCATGGCATCTGTTTTTGGTCTTGTCTTTGCATCAGTGTTTTTGCACGAACAGATAAGCGCGTATCAAGCAGGTGCTATTGCTATAATGCTTACTGGTATCTACATGATAAATAGAAAAGAGAGCATGAAAGAAAAATTAGAAACATGAAAGTCATTTTTTGAAATACAGAAATACAAGGCTATAACAATACAACCCATGGTTGGACCACAAGATGGAGGATTTGGTTTTGATGGGGCTCCAAAGTACTCTACACTTGAAGGCAAAAGTACCATATGTGTCCAGTGCCAAGCAGGTCAACATGGCAAATGTCTTGCCAAAAATAATTCAGATACGCTTTGTGATTGTGAATTGTGTCTAATTTCTTGATTCAAATAATTAGCATCCTATCAGAAATATGAAAATGGGATCGGCCGGATTTGAACCGACGACCTCAGGTACCCAAAACCCGAATCATACCAAGCTAGACCACGATCCCGATGTGTTTGCACAAAAATGTCCCCAATTTAATCTTCTCACAGTATGATGATTTTAAATAATAAACCGAATTAAGGCATAATCGTTGCAATTACAAGATTACATCAATGCAGGAAAGATAGCATCAGAGGTAAGAGAAAATGCAAGGAGAAAAAATCATGTCGGCTCTACTCTTGAAGAGATATGCAATTCCATTGAAAAAGAAATTATGAACAAAGGCGCCAAGTGTGCATTTCCAGTCAATGTAAGTCTAAATGAGATTGCGGCACACTATACAGCAGAGCCAAATGACAAGATAACAGTAAAGGATACTGATCTTTTAAAAATTGATTTAGGTGTACAGATAAATGGTCACATTGCAGACACTGCTGTTACCGTATGTTATGATCCAAAATATGATTTCCTGGTACAAGCAGCAGAGGCAGCNGACAAGATAACAGTAAAGGATACTGATCTTTTAAAAATCGATTTGGGCGTCCAGATAAACGGCCACATTGCAGATACTGCTGTTACCGTATGTTATGATCCAAAATACGATTTCCTAGTCCAAGCAGCAGAGGCCGCACTTAGAGAAGCCATGTCAATAATACGAGTAGGCGCAAAGTCAAGCGATGTTGGAAAGACAATAGAGAACACAACAAAACAGATGGGTGGAATACCCATTGCAAACCTTAGCGGTCACTCTCTTGAGCAATATACGATTCATGCTGGAAAATCTGTTCCAAACATATGGTCCNAGCAGAGGCCGCACTTAGAGAAGCCATGTCAATAATACGAGTAGGTGCAAAGTCAAGCGATGTTGGAAAGACAATAGAGAACACAACAAAACAGATGGGTGGAATACCCATTGCAAACCTTAGCGGCCACTCACTTGAGCAATACACAATTCATGCTGGAAAATCCGTTCCAAACATCTGGTCTATCGGATCCTTTTCATTTCAATCTACAGAGGCATATGCGTGTGAACCATTTGTTACCACATCAGATGGCTCGGGTTTTGTACGAGAGGGAAAGGTAAGAAACATTTTCTCACTTGTTACTAGAAAAAGAACAAAGGATGATGATGCCAACAAGATGATTGATTTCATATGGCAAAAATTTAACATGTTACCATTTGCATTGCGATGGTTCATTCCAGAATACAGTGAAAAGACTGCAAGAGAATTACTTGAAAGATTGATCAAGTACAAAGTTGTCAGATCATATCCAATACTTGTAGAGGCAAATGAGCAAAGAGTAGCACAGGCAGAGCACACATTTATCCCACAAGAAAATAGTGCCCTTGTTACTACGATTTGATGTCCTAAACCGAATTCCTAGTTAAAGATAATCTTCTTTCGCCACCATTTTGTNATCCCGCAAGAAAATAGCGTTCTTGTGACTACGATTTGATGGTCTGAGTCTAATTCCTAGTTAAAGATAATCTTCTTTCTCCACCATTTTGCAAACACAATCATTCCACTGCCTGCAATTGCAAGTCCTACATAGACCAGTGTATGACCGATGCTTTGCTGTAAGACACCCCCACAATGACATCCAATTGGACTAGATCCAACAGCAGAAACACAGTTACACATGACATGCTCATACATTNACTGCCTGCAATTGCAAGTCCTATGTAGATCAATGTATGATCCGTGCTCTGTTGCATGACACTCCCACAATGACATCCAATGGGGNACTTCCTGCAATTGCAAGTCCTATGTAGATCAATGTATGAGCCGTACTCTGTTGCAGAACACTCCCACAATGACATCCGATGGGGCTACCTCCAACAGCAGAAACACAGTTACACATGGCATGTTCATACAGCCCATATCCCAGTAACGATACAAGCAATCCCAATACAATGAGTACAGCACCAAGTGTCTTCATGTTTGGCATGTACGGTACCACACCATTACTTAAAAGAGTGTCGAATTGAATTTAACGATTACATCATAAATTCAAGAAAACTTGACAGTGACAGCAGTTCAGTTACTTGACGACTTCGCCGAAAATTTTGTCTACCATGAAATGACCATTTCCGCATGATATGCATTTGTCTGTCACTTTAAAGACATAATCACCTTCTTTGAATTTGCGTTTTGTTGTCTTGTTGCAGCTATTGCATCTCTCTACGGTATACGGATCTAGCNTGTCTGTAATTTTAAAGACATAATCGCCTTCTTTGAATTTACGTTTTGTTATCGTGTTACAGCTATTGCATCTTTCCACGGTATACGGATCTAGTACCTCTTCTTTTTTCTTGAAAAGCCTCATTGCGATACTCCTAGTGTGTTTCCGACACCAATTACCAAAGCACACTGGCCTGTCTTGGTGTTACCCTTTATGATATCATAGACCTGTGAGGATACGATATCAGATGAATCTGCAATCTCTTTTTTCATCAGTGTGATTGCCTCTTTGATTGATTGTTTTATCACTATAGCATAAATTGGAATGTTATATTTTGTAGCCACTTCTTCTATCTGGAATCTTTCAGTACCAATTCCCCCAATTGCTGCTCCAAATCCTTGGGCTATAGAACCAGTGTCTTCTCCTTCTAGTTTGAGTGCGGCATCAACCATTATTATGATGTCAGGTTTGTTCTCAGCAAATATTTTCTCTAGTGCATCGGCCGGTCTTCCAACCGTAGCAGCAGGACCCTCTGCCTTCAAAAGACATAGTTTTCTTCCCTCAAACTCTTTTTCGCTCATTACAGTTTCAAGTGCAACAGATTTTTTTTCCGTATCAAGCATCATTTTTCCAACAATCATTGGACCTATTCCATCACCTATTGGTTGCCCCTGTTTGAATGCAGATACCGCAATCTTGAGCNAATCATTGGACCTATTCCATCACCTATTGGTTGTCCCTGTTTGAATGCAGACACTGCAACNTTATCACTTGCGCTGAAGAGTTTATCCAGATTAGTACCCAAAAAATCCAATAGTAAAAAGACCCCTTTTTACTAAATTAAATCTTTCAGAGTTTTGCATTCCAAGCTTTGCGATATAGAGATAATAATTGAAAAANCAACTGGCATGATAGTAAAGTACTCAAAGTATCTATCAAGCAAAGCAGTGGGATCAGTAGAAGGTTTTATAGTATTTTTCACATAAGCANCAACAGGCATGATAGTAAAGTACTCAAAGTATCTATCAAGTAAGGCAGTGGGATCAGTAGAAGGTTTTATGGTATTTTTCACATACGTGATTAACTCTTTTCTGGTATCATCACGATACAACTTGATCTTCTCAAGTCCTTTGTTGATTTCAGATGAGGTTACATGAAGCTGGATTCTCTGCCCATACAACATAAAGATGAAGATTGGCAGTATCCAAATCAGCCACATCAGTGGATTTGAGTTATCACTTGCGCTGAAGAGCTTGTCCAGATTAGTGCCCAAAAAATCCAATAGTAAAAAGACCCTGTTTTACTAAATTAAATCTTTCAGAGTTTTTCATTCCAAGTTTTGTGATACAGATATAATAATTGAAAACTGTCATCCGGCCTTGGATGGACATGGCAACTTTTTCCCAGCAATAACATGCCAACGCATCTATTACTTTCCCTCCTTGCCATTGTTTCTCCATTTCTGAAGATTTTCATGTGTTGTCACATGTTTCGTACAGAAATGCAGAACACCACATTGTTCAGAAGATCAAGTCCTTACCTGATGCCCTGAGTCAAGCGAGTCTTCACTTTTGTCGGTCGGATGACTGGTATAAGTACGGCACCGAAGAATAAAAAACCTACCAATATAGTTCCGGTATATTCAAGCGAAAAATAGTGTTCAAGCACAAATGATATCCAAAATATGCGAGACTACGNACCAAAGAATAAAAAACCTATCAATATAGTTCCGGTATATCCAAGTGAAAGATAGTGTTCAAGCACAAATGATATTCAGAATATGCGAAACTACAGGACATGATTTGCATGAAGGATTAAATCATTTTTTAAAGCATTCTGGACATAGATACAATCAATGAAACCAAGTGACATTGGACACAGATTATCAAAAATAGTAAGATGCTCAGTGTCATGGGATAACCATATACGCNATGAACGATTAAATCATTTTTTAAGCATTCTGGACATAGGTACAATCAATGAAGCCAAGTTACATTGTACACAGACTAACAAAAATAGTAAGATGTCCAGTGTCATGGGACAACCATGTACGTGATTGTTACTCAGTTGATGCGAGCTCGTACATCATAAAACCACAGGTAGTTACATTTCCTCGTAACGAGTCAGATGTCATAAAAATTATAAAATTTGCAAGAAGATATCACATCCCAGTGACTCCAAGAGGCGGAGGCACAGGACTTGTTGGAAGTGCACTTGGCAGAGGAATTATCTTGGACATGAAACATCTTGGCAAGATAAAACTTGGTGCAAAACATGTTAAAGTAGAGAGTGGAGTCTTTAAAGGTAGACTAGATAAAGTATTGCAAAAACAAGGCAGATTCATAGGTCCAGATCCATCAATTGGTCCATTCTGTACAATAGGTGGAATGATTGGTACCAATGCAAGTGGCATTCATTCTTTAAAGTACGGTAGCGTGATAGACAATTTGGTTCAAGTCAGGATGGTAAACTCTTTTGGTGTTGTTACAGAGTTTCCAGGAAAAAGCAAATTCAATGCGGCAATTAAAAAAATACATTCAAAAAATGACATACATTTTCCGAAGGTATCAAAAAATTCATGCGGCTATAGGATTGATGCTTTATCTTCAGAGAAAGACCTTTACAGATTAATTGCAGGTTCTGAAGGTACACTTGGCATAATAACTTCTGCAAAGATTATGACGTATGAATTGCCAAAGAACGTATTGTTATGCATAATACATTACAAGACACTTTCAGAAGCAGTAAGAGACGTTCCAGAGATAATAAAATCAAGACCATCTGCTGTTGAGATCGTAGACAGCAATATAATAAAACACATCAAAATGAGTGTACCAAAATCAGGTTGTCTTCTTTTTGTAGAGTTTGACAGTAACATACAATCAAACAGAAAACAAATTCACAAAATCTCATCAGGCAGAATCATCAAGACAGAGTCAAATACAGAGAAAATCAAAAAAATATGGAGTTTTAGAAATTCTGCCTTGGCATATAGCCTAAGGAGCATAACAAAAAATGAAACAATGCCTACTCTCATCGAGGATGCAGTGGTTCCAGTAAGAAGACTGCCCTTATTACTGAAGATGCTTGATATGATTTCCAAAAAGTACGGCCTCAGGATGATAATATACGGTCATGTTGGAAACGGCAACCTGCACATCAGGCCGATTCTCAAGCAAAAGGATCTACGCCAAATCAAGAATATAGCACATGAATTCTTTTCAGGAGTGATAGGGATAGGCGGAAGCATAACAGGCGAGCACGGAGATGGTCTTGCCAGATCAGAATTTGTAAAGATGCAGTATGGTATAAAGACGTATTCAGTTTTCAAAAATATCAAAAAACAATTTGACCCAGAAAATATTCTAAATCCTGGAAAGATAATATCTAATCACAGCACAGTAACTAGAGATTTGAAGATCTAATGATATACCATCAAACTACTTGATTCCAGTACCAAGTGGAACATCTTCTGTGACAGTAAGCCAGAATGGCTTGTCATTAGAGTCAGCTGCTAAAAGCATGGCACCAGATTCAATTCCTGCAATTTTTCTAGGTTCTAGATTTACAAGTGCTATTACAGTTCTGCCCACCAGTTCTTCTGATTTGTAATATTGAGCGCCTCCAATGATAACATCCCGTTTTTCATCCCCGAGGTCAATTGTGCCCTTGATAATTTTTGATTTTCCAGGAATTTCTTCAACTGAGATCACTTTTGCTACCCTCATGTCTAGTTTGGCAAAATCATCGTATGTTATCAAAGTCACACCAATTTCCACACCATGAGGATTAAAATTGATTTCGAAATCACTTAAATGTACACTAGGTAAACACTGAACTAAAATTGTAACATTCAAAGTCGCAAACCGATGTATCGTTGAACTACTCTTTTGCGTTACAACATAAATATGAAGTAATGAAGATTCTTCTTCATGGTTCAGATTCAGGCCTCTGTTGAAATTGATGCATCGTTGGACAAGATATGGTCCATAGTAGCTGATCTTGATTCAGAACCCAAGTTCTGGAAAGGAACAAAAGAAGTACGAAATATCTCAAAGAATGGAAACATCATAACACGTGAGGTTACAATAGCTTTCAAGGATTCAAAATGTATGCAGACTGTAACACTTTATCCAAGAGAAAAGATTCAGATCCAGTTTACAAAAGGAGTAATTGAGGGAACAAAAACTCTCACACTTGCCCAAATAGGAAATAAAACAAGACTAGATGTTCTCTGGGATATGAAACTATCAGGTATGATGGGAATGTTTACCGGAATGGTAAAAAAACACATACAGAGCGGCTCAGAGCAAGCCCTTGAGAGCATAAAGCAAGAAGCCCAGAGATAATCAAGATGTATTTTCTAGTAGATGCCATAAACTACCTCGTTGCAGCCATTATGCTAAGCGTTTCTGTGGCATGGGTGTTTTTGATAAAATCAATGTGGATTACATTTAGAGATTCTCCATTTCTTGACGTATTTAGCTCCAAGCCACACAACATGCCAAAGGTTTCTGTTATCTTACCTGCAAGAAATGAAGAGAGGTTTATTGAAAAATGCATAAATTCTCTTTTAGAACAAGACTATGAAAATTACGAGATAATAGCAATCGATGACATGTCAGATGACAACACTGGAGAGATAATTAAAAAAATTGCCAAGAAAAATTCCAAAGTTATCCACGTACAAGCAAATCCCAAACCAGAGAAATGGATTGGAAAGAACTGGGCATGCATAGAAGGTTTCAAAGTATCAACAGGAGAATTGTTGTTATTTACTGATGCAGATACAATTCACACAAAAAAGACAATCTCTCTTTCAGTAGACCACCTTTTGAGTGAAGGATTGGATTCACTTACAGTAGTTCCAAAAATGCTTTGTCTTGACTGGTGGACAAAGATCACACTACCAGTGTTATCAACATTTTTGCATACAAGATTTTCGGCACTTCGAGTAAACGACCCTTCTAAAAAAACAGGATACTTTTTTGGAAGTTTTTTCATCATAAAAAGAAAAACGTACCAAGCAGTAGGGACACATGAAAGTGTGAAAAGCGAGATAGTCNTAGTCCCAAAAATGCTTTGTCTTGACTGGTGGACAAAGATAACACTGCCAGTGTTATCGACATTTTTGCATACGAGATTTTCGGCACTTAGAGTAAATGACCCTTCTAAAAAAACAGGATACTTTTTTGGAAGTTTTTTCATCATAAAAAGAAAAACGTACCAAGCAGTAGGCACACATGAAAGTGTAAAAAGCGAGATAGTTGAAGATGGTGCACTAGGCAAGAAAGTAAAGGAACAAGGATTCAAGCTAAAGATGGTACGTGGTGAACACTTGGTTGAAGCAGTGTGGGCTCGAGATTTGACTACATTGTGGCATGCCCTCAAGAGACTGATGATTCCGCTTTACATCCAGTCAAGTAAGATGGCAATTGGCATATTTTTTGCAGTACTCTTCTTACTGTTTGTGCCATTTCCAGTTCTTGTCTACTCTGCATTTTATGCTACAGNCAATTGGAATATTTTTTGCAGTACTCTTCTTACTGTTTGTACCATTTCCAGTTCTTGTCTATTCTACACTTTATGCTACTACATCCATGTCCTTTGGAGTCTTGTTTGGAGCCTCATTGCTTGCATCAGGACTAGTGTATCTTGGAAGCACAATGGATGCAAAGAAAGGACTAGGTCTTGGATTTAGACATGCATTGTTTACTCCACTTGGAAGCGCAGTGATTGTGTCAGGGTTTGCAAGTGGAATTTTACATGCAAAGAAAAGTAATGCAGTGACTTGGAGAGGAAGAACATATTCCATATCAGAAACGGTTCAGAATCCCATTAGTTTGTGAGTAAGGATTATACAGTAACTAAAGTTATTTTATTTCTTGGACAAGACAACGGCAGTTTTAGGCGGAGTGTATGGAGTCGTTGTACTAGTTTTAGTATTTGCGTTTGTATTTGAGCAACAAAAGACAGATGTAATGCATCAGACTTCAACTTTGGGAAATATTGTCCAGTCAGGTCCAGGATCTCAACTTAGTCTAGCAGATCTTTTTTCTAAATCACAAGACGGTGTTGTTCAGATTGTAGTACGCAAGACAGGAGATAATGCTTCAGATAGAGCAATTGGATCAGGCATAGTCTATGATCTTTCAGGACATATCATTACAAGTAATCACGTTGTAGAAGATTATCAAAAGATCAGAGTGGTATTTCATGACGGTCAGTCTTATTCAGCCAAGGTGAGCGGGACTGACAGATTTGCAGACCTAGCAGTAATCAAGGTTGACGCAGATCCACAGGCATTGCATCCATTACCACTAGGGGATTCATCGAAACTTCGCATAGGAGACCAAGTTACAGCAATTGGCAGTCCATTTGGTTTGAGTGGATCGATGACATCTGGGATAGTCAGTCAGTTGGGCAGAATTCTANTTGGCAGTCCATTTGGTTTGAGTGGATCGATGACATCTGGAATAGTTAGCCAGTTGGGCAGAATTCTGAATCCTCCAAATCTCCAGTCATTTTCCATTCCAAACGTAATCCAGACTGATGCTGCAATAAATCCAGGAAACTCAGGTGGGCCACTTTTGAACAATTATGGCGAAGTTATTGGAATCAATACTGCAATTCAAACCGAGACCGGAGAGTTTTCAGGAGTAGGTTTTGCCATACCATCAAACACTATGAAAAAGATAGTTCCAGTCCTAATACAAGCAGGACATTACAAGCACCCATGGCTTGGAGTATCAGGAATAACAATCGACCCAGACCTAGCAGACAGTNGCATTACAAGCATCCATGGCTTGGAGTATCAGGAATAACAGTTGATCCAGACTTGGCAGACAGTTTGGACCTTTCTACACATTCAGGCTTTTTAATTGAAACCATAGTATCAGACAGCCCAGCATCCAAAGCAGGTTTGCATGCATCAAACCAGACCAAGACAGTAGACGGTATCAAGTACAAATTCGGTGGTGATATCATAACAGGAATAGACAATATCAAAGTTACAAAACTAGAAGACCTTTTGAATTATCTACAAGATTACAAGTANAGGTTTGCATGCATCAAACCAGACCAAGACCGTAGAGGGTATCAAATACAAATTCGGTGGCGATATCATAACAGGAGTGGACAATACTAAGATTACAAAGCTAGAAGATCTTTTGAATTATCTACAAGACTACAAATCCGCCGGAGATACCATGATTATGCACATAGTTAGAGACAACAAAACTATGGATGTAACACTCACATTGCAAGAAAGACCATACAGCCAGTAAAGACCAGAAAATAAAATTACAAAACATCATTTTGAAAATAGATTGGAGATGCTTCTTTGTATTTATTAAATAGCACATTATTAGAAAAACATTGAAGTTTTGGCTGATTTTTGTCTTCATATTATCTGGTGTTGTCATGATACCATCATATGCAGAACCAGTCATGAATGACACAGGTTTTGTAATACAGAATTATGTCACAGGTATTTGTTGTAGCCCAACTACAATGGCCTTTGAGGGAAACGATATTCTCATCTTATCAAAAACTTCGGGGGAGGTACACTTGTTTAGAAATGGTGTTTTGCAGAACACACCAGTATTACAAGAAAATGTTACAAGCATAGGTGAACAAGGAATGCTTGGAATTACTACAGTTGGAACCAAGATCTATCTCTACTTTACAGAGTCATCAAAGATGGGTGGACACCCACTTGGAAAACGTGTTTACAGTTATGATTGGGATGGAGAACATCTAATTCACAAGACCCTGATAAAAGATCTGTCAAAGACCCAAACATACCACAATGGCGGTGCCATGGTCACAGACAAGAATGGTTCAGTATATTTAGTAGTAGGAGATGCAGGCAGTTTTGGAAAATTACAAAATCATCCAACAGGAGAACCTGATGATACCTCAGTCATTTTCAGGCTTGTACCGCCTGGCCCATACTATGCAATCGGAATAAGAAATAGTTTTGGTTTGGCAATTGATCCTGTTACAGGAAAATTATGGGATACTGAAAATGGTCCAGACTTTGGAGATGAAATAAACATTGTTCCTCCAGGCTTTAACAGCGGATGGGATGTGATAATGGGCCCTGCAAACAAAACTCAACTTGCTCACCTCCCAGGATATCCAGGATACACGTATCATGATCCCCAATTTACCTGGCAGAGAACTGTAGCACCAACTGGAATTGCTTTTTCATCAACACAAGGATTTGGAAAATACAAAGACAGTGTCTTTGTAGGAGATTGTAATAATGGCAATGTCTACCGGTTTCAATTAAATCAAAATAGAGATGGTTTTGTCTTTAACAGTCCACAACTAGCGAACAAGGAAGTAAACAGTGGAGACTCTATGAGTGAGATAGTATTTGCAACAGGGTTTGGTTGCATAAGCGATGTAGTTACAGGACCTGACGGAATGTTGTATGTAACATCACTATCAGATGGAACAATCTATAGAATAGTTCCACAGGATGATCCAGTAGGCATAGAAGCAACCATTACCAGCCCACCAATAATATACATAATATTTGCAGCAATTATTGTAGCTATCATAGCAGTATATGTCATACGTAGAAAAAAATCTAACAAAAAAATAAATCTTTGAAAAATTTACAAAAACATTCAAAAAAATCCACTTGACAATTTTTTGAGCTGTTGGAGAAAAAAATTAGGTTTTAGCTAATAACAATTAAAAAATAAAATACCAAAAGTTGAACAAATACATCATTTTCACAGTTTGTGCATTATTCATAGGTCTTACAATGACATTGTCAAATGTTCAGGTCTCTGAATCTGTACTATCAAGTAAGATGCTAATCTCAGTCAAGGCAGAAAAGGATCCAATTACAGAAGGCGGATTTCCAACAATAATAGGCACCGTAAAGGATCAGGCCTACAAGCCAATTTCAAATGCAAATGTGCTCATAAGATTTGGAACTATCATAGTTACCACTACTACAGACGACAAGGGTAATTTCAGATACCAATCTGCCGCACCGTCGACACGTGGAATATACGAAATTGATGTAACAGCAACAAAAGACGGCTATGCAAAGAGCGATACAAGTTCTACATTTACGGTTAGCCCAAGACAAGTTGTATCCACAGTAACAAAAACCATAACAGGATTACCAATACAGACAGGAAACTATACGGTATTTCTGGGAAAAGTAACACAGTGGAATCTAGAGACAACTTGCTTTGTAGACTTTGATAACAAGTACATGAGATTCTTGAAGACATGTGACTTGTATAACATTGCACCAGAGGCCTTCAAGACAGACCAACAAGTAATACCTATGGTGTCTGTCATTCAAAATAATGACGCCTATAGGCTCTTCCCAGAAAATGTATACACTAAAGCATTCAACATGGACAATGACACATTAAAGACATTTGTTGCAGATACATTTGCAAACTATACTAGTCCATAGTGGAATTAGAAATTTATAAAAAACTTCTAGTAGATCGTTACATTATCATCAAGAAAAATCTATGGATGCAGAATTCCGGTACAAAATACAATGACATGATTCAGTATTGACATGACATCAATCATTTCAAATATGATAAATGTAGTCTAATATTTTAAATTTTGTACAAATCACACATCAATTTGTATGATGAGTTAACAATGTTAATGAACAAAGTATCGCAATTTTTTATTAACTAGATTTTTACTTGAGTGTATGTCAAAACAACCATACCGATCAGAACTTGGAATGATTTCTGACGTTTTACAAGTTGCAATGGATTATGGCAGACAGGGAACAATAATTACAACCATAGCAAGAAGGGCAAACTTGTCACATTATACAGCAACTGACAAGTGTCAGAAACTCATAGATTTTGGACTGATGGAGTCAAGAGCTGACAAGAGAAGTACTTTTTTTATTATCACAGAAAAAGGGATACGCTTTTNGACAAGTGTCAGAAACTCATAGATTTTGGATTGATGGAGTCAAAGGCTGACAAGAGAAGTACTTTTTTTACCATTACAGAAAAAGGAATACGCTTTTACGAAGAACTCCAGAGATTTACAGAAACTGTACAGGCGATAAGAATAAGATATTAAAAATTATGTCAAGACTGTACAGTAAATAGAGACAACATACCAGCTGAGATATGATCATTTACATGGCAATGGTATAACCACGTACCCACGTTATCAGGATACATATCAAGTACTTTCATGCTCATTGGGAGAAGCTCAACCATATCAGTGCGCATTCCACCCATGAGAAGCGTCTGCCCATGCCAATGTGGAGTATGTAGGTCAGTCTCAGTTCCCATTCCCACCACATACCACCTGACATGAGTATTTGCTTTCATTGTCAACCCAGGAAGATTACCATACATGTATCCATTTATGGCATGCCTCATGTTGCTTTCTTGAAAATCAGCATCATCAACATTTACACTAGATGAATTCTGTGCAAATGTCTTGATATTATAATCAAGATACGGGNGAAAATCAGCATCATCAACATTTACACTAGATGAATTCTGAGCAAATGTCTTGATATTATATTCAAGATATGGACTCTTGTTTTCATTAAATATTGCAAACATTGTAACAAATTCTCTATCTACACCTTTTGGTGTACCGTCAGGATTTGCTTCTCCATGTCTTGTTATAATTATAGGTCCTGCAAGTCCTGCATAGGTGTCACTTACTTCATCAACGTGTGAATGATACATCCACACTATAGAGCTAGGATCGTGTGGTCCAGGGCCTGCACGCTCTGGAACTTGCCAGACATAAGTATAGTTTTCCCCAGGTGGTACCGAGTCACCNCGTGTGAATGATACATCCACACTATAGAGCTAGGATCATGCGGTCCAGGACCTGCACGTTCTGGAACTTGCCAGACATAGGTATAGTTTCCTCCAGGTGACATCGAGTCACCTTTTTTCTCAGATTCCGGTACACCGTCATTGTATGGTGCACCTTCAGACTCTTTTTGATAAAAAACACCGTGTGCATGAATACTAAATGGAAACCGAGCATTATTTTTGAAGACAACTTTTATAGTATCTCCAACTTCGGCATGTATCACAGGTCCTAGTATCCCAAGATGTTGCCACTTGTCTGGAATTGGTTTTAGTGTAGTAAATGTATCATCAGTATATTCTCGGTAAACTGCCTTTAGTGAAACTTTTCCTATTCTATCCTTACCACTTGCCATGTAAACATTAGCAGTGTCATCAAATGGTTTGCCTGTTATTTGGTTCATTCCAGTTGGAGCAAAATCCCACTGCACCTCATCTGCTGCAATATAGTAAGTGCGTGTTTGCCCCTGAAAGTTAGCATCAGAAAGACTGGCAGGTGCGATATTCTCACTTGAATAAAGTTCATGATTGTGAGTACCATAGAAAGACTGGTATCCTATAACAGACACAAATGTTACAAAAGATATTGCAAGTGCTACTAACATTATTTTGACTAGATCCACTTGCTATACACCACCAAGTGAGACTAGCCACTACAGACTGGATGTCCATGACATGACATATCCACTCCAGAATAATCTAGTCCTCCCAGATTAGCACCATCAAGATTGGCATCTGCGAGACTACCTCCAGTTAGATCGGAGTTACGAAGATCTGCATTTTGTAGATTTGCACCTGTAAAGTCAGCCCCCAAGAGCTCTGCTTGGGAAAGGTTGGCATTCTGCAAGTTGGCATTTCCAAAGTTAGCCAGTTCTGCTTTAGTATGTGTGAATATCAATCCCTGTAGGTTTGCATCCTGGAAATTCACACTCGGAAATATTGACCATGTTATCTTGGCTCCTCGAAGATCAGCCCCCTGTAGGTTCACATGGTAGAAATTAGAACCCCTAAGGTCAGCCCCTCGCAGGTCAGCCCCTGATAGGTTGGTGTATGCAAATTCAGTACCACTCAAGTTGACATTTTGTAGGTTTGCACCTGAAAGATTAACATTGTAAAGATAAGCATTTCTGAAAAAGCTACCTGACAGGTTGGCACCAGACAGATTTGTATTGTGTACATTGAGGCCAAAGGTAGTACAATTACTCAGATCAGTGTTTGGAGCTAGTTTCAAAGTACAAAATGTAGTTTTTGCGTGAGTTGCAATTTTTGTTGTTAAGGAATTATTTTTCTTGACATTATTTTGTTCATCAGCAAAAACCTTTGTCATTTGACTCATAGGCATCAAAACTAGTGCTGCTGTTACAAATAGTAAAATTATTTTTTGACTTGTTTGCATGGTTAGGGCAAGCTAATCAACAGTATTTAATCCGTCTGAGAGAAATTATTTTTTAAAACAAATTCTAATTCTAGTAACTTGGAATATGACAACAAGTAAACCAATAAGAATAATTTTATCATCACTCAAAAACTAGTTTTCAAATTTAGAAAAGTCATGATTCCACTTGGATAAACCATCCAACAACTTAAATACAAATCTTTCAGACAAGGGTTTGAGAAAAATATGAAGATGTTCTCTTTTCTTGTCATTGTCATATCTGCAGGTATTCTAGCAGGACTTGTACACGGCATGCTTAACATAATTCTAGTAGAACCATATCTTGACAATGCAATAGGAATTGAAAATCAGCGCCTGTTTGCAGAAGGCCAAGCAAAAGATACTCCAGACTTTTGGAAACAGTTTAGCGATTATAGAATATGGCAAAAACAAGGATCCATAGTTGCAGGAGCGATGCTTGGTGCCTCCACAGGTGCATTGCTTGGCCTCGTATTTGCATATTCAAAAAAATCACTTCCAGGCAATAATGACATCAAAAAAGCCCTCATACTAGCAAGCATAATGTGGGCAGTATTGTTTTTCATACCATTTTTGAAATATCCTGCAAATCCACCCACGGTTGGAGACCCAAACACCATAACTTTTAGAGCCACGACTTATGCTCTGTTTGTTGCCCTATCAGGAGGAGGTGCAATTGGATTTTCAATACTTTACAAAAAGATGAAAGACAAAAAGTTTCTTGCCTTTATAGGGNGTGAACCTGGCACCATAACTTTTAGGGCCACAACTTATGCATTGTTTGTTGCGCTATCAGGAGGTGGCGCAATTGGATTTTCAGTACTTTACAAAAAGATGAAAAATAAAAAAATTCTTGCCTTTGTAGGTTATGCAGGATTTATGGGAGCCATGTTTGTCATAATGCCTCCAAATCCAGATCCCATCAATGCTTCTATGGATCTTGTAAATGGGTTTCGGATAATATCGGCTTCAACCATGACAGCATACTGGATTGCAAATGGAATCATACTAGGTGGATGTGGAAAAAAGTAAAACCTGATGCAGTTTCACCATGACAAAATAAAAAATACCAATTTTTGGCAGTATTTACCGTATCTGGCATTTTTTGGTCAGTTAAATGTCAGACTATCTAAGGATAAATACAACTGTCAAAGCTATCATGACTAGTTGAGCAAGCTAATCCTTAGTTCCGAGTTGTTAAACAGTCTAGTTGATGGAAGGACACCATCAAAAGATGATGCTTATCATATTTACCAAGATTCTGAGATGGACCCAACAGATCTTTACAAAGTATCCCAATTTTTGAGAACCAAGAACAAGGGTACAAGGGTAACATACTCAAGAAAGGTCTTTTTCAATCTGATCAATCTTTGCAGGGATACATGTTCGTATTGTACCTACAAGTCAGAACCAGGTCAAGCCAAAGTTTCAATGCTATCAAAAAATGACATCACTTCACTTGTCAATGTAGCAAAAAAACAAAACTGTACAGAGGCATTGTTTGTAACAGGTGAGAGGCCAGAGCAAAAGTATCAAGAGGCAAGAACATGGCTAAAAGAAAACGGATTTTCAAGCACTACAGAATATTTGGTAGCAGCATCAGAGATTGCACTTGAGGCAGGATTATTTCCTCACACCAATGCTGGAAATCTCACCAAAGATGAGATGCGCCAGCTAAAGGATACAAATGTGAGCTTGGGTCTAATGTTAGAAAATTCAAGTGAGCGTCTTTCAGAAGAAGGCATGCCACATCAATTTGCTCCAAGTAAAAATCCCAAAGCAAGAATCAAAGTTCTCCAAAATGCAGGTGAGCTAAAGATACCAATGACTACAGGATTGCTAGTCGGAATCGGAGAAAATCCACATGAACTAATTGATTCAATTTATGCAATAAAAGAAATTCATGACAAGTACCAAAATATTCAAGAGATAATTTTACAAAACTTTCAACCAAAGATAGACACTCCAATGAAATCAAGTCCTATGCCACAAGAAAGATATTTCAAAACACTAGTTGCATTAACCAGAATAATTTTGCCTGACATGAATATCCAGATACCTCCAAATCTTTCTCCAGTATCATACTCATCATTTTTATCAGCAGGAATAAACGATTGGGGAGGCATATCTCCAATAACACTTGATTACGTAAACCCAGAATTTCCATGGCCACGCATCAATGATGTGAATACAAACTGTGCTGATGCAGGATTTCATCTAAGAGCAAGATTTCCTGTATATCCAGAGTTTTTCCACATGGTAAACTCTGATCTAGTTTCAAAAATGTCAGAGATTGCAGACTCGGACAATCTAGTAAGTTCGGAGTATGCAAAATGAACATGTCCTTGCTAGAGTCACTCTTGAAAAATTCGGATCCACTAATATCAGATACTCTAAACCGCTCACTGGATGAAAAAGAGATCTCAGTTGATGAGGCAACCAGATTGTTCTATGCAAGAGGCCTTGATTTTCACTTGGTAGGCATGGTTGCAGATGAGCTCAGAAAAAGACGCGTCGGTNGTAAGTTTGGAGTATGCAAAATGAACATGTCCTTGCTAGAATCACTCTTGAAAAATTCTGATCCTTTGATATCAGATACTCTAAATCGTTCACTAGATGAAAAAGAGATCTCAGTTGATGAGGCAACTAGATTGTTCCATGCAAGAGGTCTTGACTTTCACTTGGTAGGAATGGTTGCAGATGAGCTTAGAAAAAGACGAGTAGGCGACATTGTAACATACGTAGTTAACAGAAACATCAACTTTACCAATGTCTGCATAAAGCAATGTGGTTTTTGTGCATTTAGCAGAGACTTTCGCGAANTAGTTAACAGAAACATCAACTTTACCAATGTCTGCATAAAACAGTGCGGTTTTTGCGCATTTAGCAGAGACTTTCGCGAGGAGGAGGGATATTTTTTGCCAACAGATGAGATAGTAAGACGTGCAAAGGAAGCTCGAACACTTGGTGCAACAGAAGTCTGTGTCCAAGCAGGGCTTCCCCCAGACATGGATGCAAATACGTACGAGAACATCTGTAAAGCAATCAAGAATCAAGTAGGCGACATTCACATCCATGGGTTTTCACCAGAAGAAGTACTCTATGGTGCAACAAGATCTAATGTATCAATAAAAGAATATTTGCAGAGACTCAAGGATGCAGGAGTCAATTCCCTGCCAGGTACTGCAGCAGAGATTTTAGACCAGGCAATGCGAGATAAGATATCCCCCGGAAGAATAAGTGTAAGTAAATGGATCGAAGTCATCAAGACTGCACACAAGATAGGAATTCCATCCACTTCAACCATAATGTTTGGACATCTTGAATCACCCGAAGACAGGGCAAAGCACATGGCACTTATTCGCGACATTCAGAAAGAGACTGGAGGATTTACAGAATTTGTTCCTCTAAATTTCATCCACACCGAAGCTCCAATGTACAAGGAAAACTTGCACCACAACATACGAAATGGTGCAGATGGTAGAGATGTCTTGTTGATGCATGCAGTATCAAGAATCATGTTCAACAATCACATCAACAACATCCAGACATCGTGGGTAAAGGAGGGAGCAGATATGGCACAATTGGTCCTATCATGGGGAGCAAATGACTTTGGAGGCACTTTGATTANCAGTATCAAGAATCATGTTCAACAATTACATCAACAACATACAAACATCATGGGTAAAGGAAGGAGCCAGTATGGCGCAATTGGTTCTATCATGGGGAGCAAATGATTTTGGAGGCACTTTGATTAATGAGAGCATTTCTACGGCAGCTGGTGCAGGACATGGTCAGCTTCTCAAACCAAAAGATATCAGGCACCTAATACGACAAGCAGGAAGAATTCCAGCACAAAGAGCAACATCCTACAGAATAATCAAGACATTTGTCTCAGATGAGAGCACAGACCTACTAGATGAGGTTCAAAATACGTCCCAATTTGGTTCATACCATGAATTGATAAAGCTNGCAACATCTTACAGAATAATCAAGACATTTGCCTCAGATGAGGGCACAGACCTACTAGACAAGGTTCAAAACACATCCCAATTTGGCTCATATCATGAACTGATAAAGCTTGACGGATACAGATACAAGAACAACAGGCGACGCTAGTTGTCATACTGTGACGACATACTTGCAAAATCAAGAGCCTTGCACTTGGACGAATGTGAAATAGCATCAATACAAAAAAATATCACAACAGTAAGAATAACAGACTCAGAGATTGTAGAGGTAAAACAAAATCAGGACGAGTCTGTTGCAATACGCATCATAGATAAGAAAAGGATAATCTCAGGTAGATCATCAACTAACGAAAAAAACTTCTTGGAAAAAATATTGGAAACAAGACAGTTTACAAAACCAAAAGACTTTTGGAAGACATTGCCATATCCATCCAAAATCACACCAATAAACAAGACACATGACCCACGACTAGAAAACATCTCAGGATCTAGTGCAGTAGACATTGCAAATGAAATGATAAACTCTTCAATTCATAAAGACATAATCCGTATTTCAGGCTCGCTCAATATTGTTTCAGAAAAATTTCATTTAATGAACACAAATGGAGTAGACTGCTCAGATGAATCCACTTTCATATCAGCAACAATAAACACTGACTCTGATACAGGAGGCTTGCCTGTAAGTGGCATAGGTGCATCTTGTGCAAGAACACTGGATGGTTTTTCTGCACACAGAGTAGGTTCTGATGCCTTGGAAATGTGCACAAGTTCTATTGGTCCAAAAAAAATAGAGCCTGAGTCATATGACATAATTTTTGAGCCTTTTGCATTTGGAGAATTGCTGGCGTTTGTCTTTTCTGCAAACTTTAACCTAAAGACATATTCTGAAAAGCGAAGTTGTTTTTCAGACAAGTTAGGAGAGTGTGTCTCAGATGAGAATTTTACCCTCATAGATGACCCTCATAGCCCTGATGGAATTGGCAGCAAGTCATTTGACGATGAAGGAACTGCAACAACTCCTCAATCCCTGATAAAATCAGGGATTCTCTCAGGTCTGTATTCGGACTCGTTTGAGGCATTCAAGAATGAGACAAGTTCCAGTGGAAATGCCGTAAGACTAGGTTCCCCCATGGGAAGACAAGCCCAACCCTTGCCTACTCCACTTCCACACAACATCAAAGTGGTCAATGGAGATTTTACAAAAGAAGAGATCATAAAAGATACAAAAAAAGGAATTCTAGTTGGCAGACTATGGTATACCTATCCAGTAAATCCAGAGCAGGGAGATTTTTCCTGTACTGCAAGAAGTGGGATAAAGATAATTGAAAATGGGAAGATATGCCCCGGAGGGTCTGTCAGAATAGTTCACAACCTCAAGACATTACTGAAAAACATATCATCAATAGCAAATGATCCAAAAAACATTCTCCAGTGGGGTTCGATTCCATCCATAACACCCACTGTCAAGGTTGGAAAAATCAGAGTCTCTCCGCTCTAGAGATCAGGTAGAATAAACTGCATACCAATTCCTACAGCATACAATGCAAGCAACATCACTCCAGACTTTAATCCAAGTTTATTTTTGAACATTGGAATCAGAGCAACAATTGTAATCACAGTGACAAGTATCATTTGGTTTTCTAATAGAGATGTGTTTGAGATCTTTGCATGTAGTCCTTGGTAGNCAGAATAGTACACAACCTCAAGACATTACTGAAAAACATATCATCAATAGGAAATGATCCAAAAAACATTCTCCAGTGGGGTTCGATTTCATCCATAACACCCACTGTCAAGGTTGAAAAAATCAGGATCTCTCCGCTCTAGAGATCAGGTAGAATAAACTGCATACCAATTCCTACAGCATACAATGCAAGCAACATCACTCCAGACTTTAATCCAAGTTTGTTTTTGAACATTGGAATCAGAGCAACAATTGTAATCACCGTGACAAGTATCATCTGGTTTTCTAGTAGAGATGTGTTTGAAATCTTTGCATGCAATCCTTGGTAACTCATAGCAGCAAAAATTGCAACAGAGAGAAGCAAAGTATTGTTTAAAATCTTAGAACCAAGCACGTTTGCAACTGCAATAGATGCCCCATGTGCACCCTTTCTTGCAAGCAATATCATGGATATTTTTTCAGGCATCTCACCTGCGATTGGGCTTACTATTACTGCAAGTATGACAACGGAGACACCAAGGTCCACAGATACACCTTCGAGAGCATGAACGAACGGTTCTGCCCCTACAAAAATACCAACTGTGCCTGCAACAAAGAGTACCATGGCTCGTGCAAAATGCTTTTTGGGCTTTGCATGAAGTTCATTTTCATGCAAGTCTTTTTCAAGCGGAATCTGTTTCTTTTCCCTTTTCATCTCACGGAAGGCAAATGCAAGATACACTGAAAACAATCCGGTGAATATTATACCATCAAGAAGGTCATAGCCATCAATAAACAGAACTGCTCCTGCAACTGCGGTTATCACTAGAAAAACTTTGTCTAATCCAAACTCTTTTACATCAACAAATTTTTGCGGAGCCTTTGAGAGTCGAGTTGTTGCAATTATCAACATCACCGCAAGTCCAAGCGTCATCATGAACAAGTTACTTCCAAGTGCAGAACCAATTGCAGTACCGTATGAGCCATTCTTTGCGGCTGCAACAACTATTCCTATTTCAGGTAATGTTGTTGCAATGCTAAGCAGTGTTCTTCCGACAAATCTTCCACCCCACCTTTCTGCAAGATGCTCTGCTCCATCAGACAACAGCCAACTTGCAAAGATAAGCTCCGCAAGCCAACCAAGTAAAAATAGTATGTTAGCTGCCAATTTATCATTCTCCCAAATCTTGTACGGTTAATTGAGACAATGACAATACCAATCTAGTCTTTGACTATGATCATGGTAAGAGTTGATTTTATTCCATCTAGTTTTCTTACCTGCGTTGTTATTGCCTCTCTCAGAGATTCCATAGAATCAGACTCTAGTATCATTAACACGTCATAGACACCATACACCGGATACACTTCTTTTACATGCTGAATTTTTTTTATCTCGTTTACAATATGGAGTTCTTTTCCAAGTTCTGCGTTTATCAAAACAAATGCGCTATGCATGCAGAAACTGGATGTGTCCAGAATAAAAACAAATTGAATTTGTTCAAAAAAGCTAGCGACAAGCTCAAAAAATTCACCTAGCTAGAATTAATAAGGTATAGTACGGTATAAGTACCGTAACATGAAATCAAGAATGACATACATATCAGTCGAAGTGGCAGATCACTTCTCAGACTTTATCATAAAGCGAGATGAGCAGGTACTTGACGCAGTAAAGACAAGGGCAAGGGACTTTAGTACCATATCTATCCTAAAGTTGCTTTATCAGCTAAGATGCAGCCCAATGACATTTTCAGACCTGTATGTAAAATCAAACATACGGATGAAGCGGTCTTTTCTGAACTATCTGCACTTGTGTGTATCATACAATTTTATCAGAAAAGACCCCAAGGGGCCAAACATGGTCTACTCCATAACAGACAAGGGAAGAACTATGCTTGATTTGTTCATGCAAAAGAGCAACTGATTTCATAATTCTTTTATTCCAATCAGATAGAGCAGAACCATTGGCAATAACCTACAAGGACGCCGGAGTTGACATTAAAAAGATAAAGCAGAGTCAACAAAGCATTGGAGACATAATTGCATCAACTCACAAGGTGCAAAAGAGAGTAAGGACAATGTCTGGGTTTGGTCATTATGCAGGAATTGTAGAGATGCCGGGTGGTACATTGCTTGCAACTCATACAGATGGAGTTGGAACAAAGGTTATGATTGCACAGATGATGAAAAAATATGACACCGTGGGCATAGACTGTGTTGCAATGAATGTCAATGACATCATTTGTATCGGTGCAGTTCCCATATCTTTTGTAGATTATATCGCAGCAAACAAAAATGACCAAAAAATATTCAATCACATAGTTCGCGGATTGGTAAAGGGTGCAAAAGAGGCACAAGTTCCGATAGTAGGAGGTGAAACTGCGATACTTCCAGATTTAATAGCAGGAAAAAATTTTTCTTTTGATCTTGCAGGAATGGTGGTGGGAATTCTCAAAAAAGGCGACATGGTTCTTGGGAATAAAATTAAAACTGGCGATGTGATCGTTGGAATAAACAGTAGCGGTTTGCACTCTAACGGATACTCACTTGCACGCAAGGCTCTTCTTTCAAAGCATTCTATACATGATAAAATAAAGGGCATCGGAGTTTTAGGTGATGCACTTTTAGCACCAACTGAAATCTATGTCAAGCCAGTTCTGCAGGCAATCAAGGAATGTAATATCCATGGACTTGCTCACATAACAGGTGGCGCTTTTACCAAACTTTTGAGGCTAAAAAAGACCGGATTTATCTTGGACAACCTTCCCAGTACCCCACAAATATTTCAGGAAATTGAGGACCAGGGCGTGGAAAAAGAAGAGATGTACAAGACATTTAACATGGGAATTGGATTTTGCCTGATTGCACCAAAAGATGAGGTAGAACAGATTGGCAAAATATTCAAAAAACAGGGATTTGCAAGCAGGCAGATTGGCAAAATCACAGATAAAAAAGGCGTATACATCAACAAGCTAAGAATAGCATAGTCAATCCTAGATTAGGATTTAATACCCAAATTAATTCTAACAAGGCGTGCAAAGAGCTGAAGTAACATTTGATGACGCATGCAAAGAGATTTGCAATAACCTTCTTTCAATTTCTAGTCCTACCGACAAGGATGTAAAAAAAGAGGTCAAGCGAATTTGTATAAAATATTCATTGGAAAGAATTCCAAGAAATTATGAGATCCTTGCATTTGTCACAGGCCAGGATTACATCAAACTACAAAAGGCACTTGTAAGAAAACCTGTCAAGACAGCATCAGGTGTAGCAGTGATTGCACTAATGCCAAAGCCTTATGCATGTCCGCATGGAAGATGCAGTTATTGTCCTGGAGGAATAGAGTACAATTCTCCAAACAGTTACACAGGACGAGAGCCATCAACACAGAACGCAATTGCAAACAGCTATGACCCAAAAAAACAGATCCTCGACAAACTTGAGCACCTGATTGCATATGGTCATGATAGTACAAAACTGGAGCTTGTCATAGTAGGTGGAACATTTCTTTTCATGCCTCGCAGTTACCAGATTGATTTTATAAAATCATGCTATGATGCACTAAACGGGTTTGATTCTAAAGATTTAGAGTCTGCCAAGAAAAATAATGAAAAGACAAATTTCAGAAATGTGGGATTCACGATAGAGACCAAACCAGATTATTGCAAAAAAGAACACGTGGATTGGATGCTAGAATACGGAGTGACACGAGTGGAGATAGGAGTACAGAGTCTACATGAGAAGGTATACGAGATTGTAAACAGGGGACATACGTACAAAGAGGTTATAGAATCATTTGAGATATCAAAGGATGCCGGATACAAGATAGTGGCACACATGATNGGAGATAGGAGTACAGAGCCTACATGAAAAGGTGTACGAGCTTGTAAACAGGGGACATACATACAAGGATGTCACNACCAGAGGAAGACATTGAGGATTTCAAGAAGTTATTTGCAGACCCACAGTTAAGACCAGACATGCTAAAGATCTATCCAACTCTAGTGTTAGAAGACACTCCACTTTATACAACATACAAGGAGGGAAAATTTACTCCATATTCAGACGATGAGATGGTACGAGTACTCACAGAGATAAAAAAAATTATTCCAAGATGGGCAAGAATAATGAGGGTGCAAAGAGAGATTTCATCAGACCAGATAATTGCAGGTCCAAAACTTGGCAATCTGCGACAGATAGTACAACAGAATCTAAAAAAACAAAACATCTCCTGCAAGTGTATCAGATGTAGAGAGGCAGGACTTTCAGATANACCAGATAATTGCAGGTCCAAAACTTGGCAATCTGCGACAAATAGTACAGCAGAACCTAAAAAAACAAAATATCTCCTGCAAGTGCATCAGGTGTAGAGAAGCAGGACTTTCAGACGGTACAATAAACATGGATGACATAAAAATGCACAGGGAAAATTATGACTCATCAGGTGGAAATGAAGTCTTCTTGTCATATGACGATTCTCATGACAAGATATTCGGATTTCTGAGATTAAGAAAACCAAGTGCTATGGCACACAGAAGCGAGGTTACTTCAAACACATGCATAGTNGGTACAATAAACATGGATGACATAAAAATGCATAGAGAAAATTATGACTCATCAGGCGGAAATGAAGTCTTCTTGTCATATGATGACTCACATGACAAGATATTCGGATTTTTAAGATTAAGAAAACCAAGCAGTGGTGCACATAGAAGCGAGGTTACATCAAACACATGCATAGTAAGAGAGCTCCATGTGTATGGAAGATCATTGAAGATTGGAGAAAGAGAAAACGATACAATCCAGCATTCAGGATTGGGAAAGAATTTGATGGGCGAGGCAGAAAAGATTTCAATGGAAGAGTTTGATTCAAAGAGATTACTTGTGATAAGCGCAGTAGGCACAAGAGAATATTATAGAAAACTTGGTTACACCCAGCTTGGTCCATACATGTCAAAGGATTTGAAATAATGGAAGAAGAACAGCAGATAATCGGCAGAGGCACATGGATTGACAAACTTGCAGATGAGTTACTGCAAAGAGAAAAATCACTTGGAAGAAAGACAGATTTGATTAGAGTAGAGAGCGGTCTTGGGGCATCAGGAATACCACACATAGGAAGTCTTGGTGACGCAGTAAGGTCATACGGAGTAAAACTTGCCCTTGAAAACTTTGGATACAAGTCTGAATTGATTGCGTATTCGGATGATCTTGATGGCTTACGTAAGATCCCAGAAGGCCTACCAGAATCATTAAAGGAGCACATTGGAAAACCAGTATCTTTTATTCCAGACCCATTTGGGTGTCATGACTCGTACGGGTTGCACATGAGCAGTATACTGCTAGACGGTCTTGACAAGCTTGGAATCAAGTACAAATTCCAACGTGGTGTTGACACTTACAGAAACGGACTGTTAAAAGATCAGATTCATACAATTTTAACAAACAGCAAAAAAATCGGTGAAAAAATTGCAGACATGGTTGGCCAGGAAAAATACCAAGAGGCTTTGCCATATTTCCCAGTCTGTGCAAACTGCGGGAGACTGTACACTGCAAGTGCATACGAATACCTTGCCGATGAAAAAAAGATCAAGTACAGATGTATTGATACAACAATTGGTTCAAAACCAATGAAAGGATGTGGTCATGAAGGCATAGCTGATATCACAAAGGATCTGGGCAAGCTTCCATGGAAAGTAGAATTTGCAGCAAGATGGAGTGCATTTGATATCAGATTTGAAGCATATGGTAAAGACATCATGGATTCAGTCAAGGTAAATGACTGGGTCTCAGAAGAGATTTTGGGCTTTCCAGCACCCACACATGTAAAATATGAAATGTTTCTTGACAAGGGAGGAAAAAAGATATCAAAATCGCTTGGAAATGTGCTAACGTCACAGGCCTGGCTCAGGTATGGCACCCCAAAGACGATACTTTTGTTGCTCTACAAGAGAATCACAGGAGCACGTGAGGTAGGAATTGATGACATTCCAGCACTTATGGATGAATACAATGAGCTTGAGAACATCTATTTTGGAAAAATAAAACTTGACAATGAGACCAAGGCAATAAGATCAAAGGGACTGTACGAATATGTCAATTTGTTAAATCCTTCAAAGAGTCAGAAACCATATGTTAACTATCGATTACTAGTACAATTGTGCAGAATATTTCGTGAAAACAGAATTCCTCTTGTTACAAAAAAACTGCTAGAGTACGGTACAATAAAAGAATCAAGCCCAGAGATAGAGGAACTTATCACGCTCGCAGGAAATTATGCAGATGATTATGATAACACAACAAAAGTTGAGATCCAACTAGATGATATTTCAAAACAAGTGCTAGGCCAACTGGNTGCAGATGATTATGATAACACAACAAAAGTTGAGATCCAATTAGATGATGTTTCAAAACAAGTGCTTGGCCAACTGGTGAACATTTTATCATCAGACCAAGAACCCACAGATTTACAAAATACAATTTACCAGATTNTCATCAGACCAGGAACCTACAGACTTGCAAAATACAATTTACCAAATTGCCAAAGACAAGGGAATGCAACCAAAAGACCTGTTCAAGATGCTATACCAGATCATATTGGCATCAGACAGAGGCCCAAAGATTGGACCCTTGATAATAGACATAGGAAGAAAGAAGATAGCATCTTCCATTTCAGAACACCTGTAAGACATGGCACACAGTGAACACAACAGACCAAAGGGAAGTGGGGTGATACTAATTGCAATTGGAATATTGATCTTCTTTTTTGTCCCACAATACTATACAAAAGACTTGGTAGGAGGCATGGCGCTCATCATACTCGGGTTTATCTTGGGCGGAATAGGCTTTTACATTGCATTTCTAAAAAAACGAAGATAGTTCTAGTCAAAACCCAAAAGGAATACTTTTCTTACCTAATGCCAAAGTTATCTTCATGGGTCTTTTTGGACGCTCAAAGAGGGAACACATTGAAGATATAAAACAAGAGGAACAAATCTTACCCTCAAGAGAAGAAGATGCCCATGAGGTAGCAGACCTGAAAAGAGAGATCCAGAATACTGCTATGACACTAGAATCATACTCTCACGAACTTGAAAAGTCAAAGGCCGAGCTTGATGCAGTATTATCAGAGGCAAAGATTACACGCGAGGAGGTCGAATCTGCAAGAGATGAGATCAAGTCAATCAAAACAGAACGAGATTTGATTTCAAATCAGATAAAATCTGCAAAAGAAGAACTAGATCTTGTCAAGTCACAATATTCTAAGACCGAAGTAGAACAGACAAGACGACAGATAAATGACATAAAAGAAGAATTATCAAGAATAAATTATGAAAAAGATTCTGCGATAACAGAGCTTGAGTCCATAAAGTCTAACATAAACTTGGCAAGAGATGAACTAGAAAAGATATCATCTTCAAGAGAGAATGAAGAGCGAGAGATTGAGTCGTTAAAGGCACAACATGAAATAAAGAAAAGAGAAATTTCCTTGTCCAAAAAAGAGTTGGAGTTTATTGAAACAGAGCTTGCAACAGTTGGAAGAAGTAATGAAGCCAAGAAAATTGTAGAAGCAGCAGGAGCAGTTGCCGCTTCAATAAATGCAAAGTATGAAGATGCCAAGAAAGAACTTGAGATAATAAAAGTCGCGTTGGCAAGAACAAAGGAAGAACACGAAAACACCAAAAAGGAACTGGAGTCTCTAAGGAATACAATCAATACAAAAAATATTACAATGTGATCATCCATTAGACAATCTTTTTATCATATGAAAATCATACAAGCCTGTGAATGAAGCATTTGTATTATTAAATGTCGATTACAAGCAGCAACAAAACATAATCGAGACTGCAAAAAAAATTCCAATAGTCAAAGCAGTAAAGACAATTTATGGAATATACGACGTTTTGGTAATTCTAGAATCAAACAATATGCAAGATATCAAGATAGCAATTGACGTAGATTTACACAAAATTGACGGAATAAACAACATCACATCACTTATTGCCGTAAACTAGAATGACCCAAGACCATGAGGTAATCATAATCGGAGGGGGACCTGCAGGACTTTCTGCAGGAATATTTGTGGCAAGACAACGAGTCTCATGTCTGCTGATTTCAAAAGACTTGGGAGGACAGCTAAACCTAATCCCAAAACTTGAGAATTATCCAGGAACAATAATGTCAAGTGGGCCAATTCTTGCAAAGACACTTGAAAACCAGTTTCTAATGTTTGGTGGAGAAATGATATACGATACGGTAGAAAAAGTTGAAGAGATAGAATCCGGATTGAGTGTCAAGACAATACGCTCAGAGTACAAGACCAAAGCCCTAGTTGTTGCCCCAGGCAAAGTTCCAAACAATCTAGGCGTAGAAAACGAATCCAATTTCGTAAACAAAGGAGTGCATTATTGTACAAAGTGTGATGCACCATTTTACCAAGGAAGAACAACTGCAGTGATTGGAGTTGGATCATATCTTTTAGAATCCGGCATCTTACTTTCAAGGATGGCATCTAAAATTTATCTAATCTACAAGGGAGGCGCATTAGGAGGAGACAAGGAAATGATTGCAGCAATCGAAAAGAAAGAAAACATTGAGCTTGTTCCCCAGTCTTCTGTAAAGGCTCTCTCCGGTACAAACAATCTCCAGTCAATTACACTAGTAGATNGGATTGAGTGTCAAGACAATACGTTCAGAGTACAAGGCAAAAGCACTAGTTGTTGCGCCAGGCAAAGTTCCAAACAATCTAGGCGTAGAAAACGAATCCAATTTCGTAAACAAAGGAATACACTATTGTACAAAGTGTGATGCGCCATTTTACCAAGGAAGAACAACTGCAGTGATTGGAGTTGGATCATATCTTTTAGAATCTGGCATCTTACTTTCAAGGATGGCGTCTAAAATTTATTTAATCTACAAGGGAGGCGCATTAGGTGGAGACAAGGAAATGATTGCAGCAATTGAAAAGAAAAAAAACATTGAGCTTATCCCACAGTCTTCTGTAAAGGCACTTTCCGGCACAAACAATCTTCAATCAATTACGCTAGTAGACAATTCAGGACAAGAAAAAGTTGTAAACGTGGATGGACTCTTCATAGAGATGGGTTCCAAGATCAATCTTGATTTCATAAAACAGTTGGTAAAGATCAACAGCAAAAGCGAGATTGAAACCACTCCAGATGGCAAGACTTCGCACCCTGCAATATTTGCAGCAGGAGATGCATCAAGCATACCATACAAGCAGATAGTAGCAGCTTGTTCCGGGGGTGCAACTGCAGGACTGTCTGCCTTTAACTATGTAGAAAAACTCAAGGGCAAACCAGGTGTACGGGCAGACTGGAAAAAGACCATCGGGGATACAGTATTTCACTACTAGAATGATACTAGTGCACTAGAGTAGATTTTCCCAGTTGCCGTTTTAAGATAATTGAGATTCCTATTGAGACAAATGATACCAATGTGGCGGTAAGAAATATCAGGTTGTAAGAATCGGCATTAGGAAAAGATCCTGCAAGTCCAGCAAGTGTTGTTTTGTGAGTCTGCATGTACATTGCAGCCATTGCAGGACCAATAGACGCACCAACTATTCTTATCAATGTGCTCATTCCAAGCGATACACCAATATCCTGTTTAGGAGTGGAAAGCAAGATTACATTCATTGCACCTACACTTGTAAGCGACAATCCAGTTGACAATATTGCAAGGTTGACAGATACTAAAAGTTCGGTTGAATGATTCAGGAAGAGACTTGCAAACCCAATTGTACTAATTATGCTGCCAGCTAGTATTGGTTTTGTAGAACCAAGTTTTGATATTATAAAACCAGATGTTGGTCCGAATATTAGTAAGACCAGTGCAAATGGAAGTTGAACATTGCTAGTCATCAGAGGATCTTCGCCAAATCCTAATGGAGATGGGCTTCGAACAAGTACAGGTATTGTTTGAAATACCATAAACATGGACAATCCAACAATCATTATCAAGATATTACATGACAGAATTGTTCTATTTGCCAGAACTTTCATGCTGACAAGCGGAGAACTTGATCTTTTTTCTATGATTGCAAAAAGTATCAGATACACAATTCCAATTGCTACAAGACCCATTACAGAAAAGGAGTTAACACCGTCTCCGGTTTCTTCCATTGTCAGCGCCATTAAAAATGCGGCAATAGAAACTGTCAAAGTTATCGCGCCCTGAATATCTATCTTGTTTTTTGTGTTGCCCCTGTTTTGTTCTTTCAGATGAGGCTCGTCAATGTGCACAAAGCGTGCAATCACCCCAAGTAGTATAATCACAATAGGAATTATTGAGAAAAATGTAGCATTCCAGCCATAGTTTTGTATTAAATGTCCTCCTGCAACAAGACCTATGACAGCACCTGTTGCAAACATGGAAGATATGATACCCTGTCCTATTGCAAGCTTGCTCCTAGGAAACATCTCACGAATTATACCAAAAGCAATAGGAAACATGGACATACCAATGCCCTGGATTATACGAATTGCAAGCATCTGGTAGATATCTGTGACAAATCCACCAAGAGATACACCAACCGCATAGACTGCCATTACTACAAGAAGCATTTTCTTCCGTCCATAGATGTCTGAGAGCTTACCAGCAATCGGAGTCATTATTGCACCTGCAATGAGATATGCAGTTAAGATCCATGATGACATGTCATAGGATATGTGAAAGTCTTTTATCAGATCAGGGAGTGCAGGAACCAGCATGGTCTCAGCATACATAACCATGGTAGCAATCAAGCTAAGAATTGCAAGTGTCTTCCATGCAGCAGGAGAGATTTTTTCGTGTAATTCTTTTTCACTAGGATTTGAAACTTTCATCTCAGACCATCCTGTTTATTTTTTTTACAGATACAACAGCCTTGTCAATCTCAGAAAATGATGCCAAGTTCTGAGATATTTTGCGAAGCGTTTCAAGAGTTGTCTGTATATCATTTTCAGAAATATTTTTGGTAGAAGATTTTCTTATCTTCAGAGCACACTCTACCATAGATTCCCACAAAGAATCAGCTTTTTGTGTAAGATAAATTCGGTTTACTCGCCTATCACTTGAATCAGGTTTTCTTTTTAGTAATCCTTCTTTTTCCATCTTGTCAATTATTGGAACAAGTGTTGCACCTTCAATTCCCACCTTGTCAGCAATCTCTTTTTGTGTAAGGCCGGGTTGTATCACAAGCGCCCCAACTACACGCCATTGACTTAGAGAAACGCCCGCAGTTTTTCGAAGCTCAATATCAAATGATTTCTGAAATGCTTTGGCAGTCATGTTTACTACAAAACCCATGCTGTTCTCAAAGTCATATCTAATCATGCCTAGACTACTAATCATTAGCATACTAATGATATAAGCCTTGGTGACAATAATATCGATTTGCTTATATCTGAAACAGACTTTGACTCAAGTCATGGTTAAAGAACCTAATGTAGTAGGAGTAAAAGTCCTAGAACAAAATGGTGTTAATGTAAAGGAGCTCATAAAGGCCCTAGTTTACAATGCATCAGTAGAGTTTACGGCATACTATTACTTCACAAATCTAAGAGCGCACTGTGTCGGAATGGAAGGAGAGGCATTAAAGGGAATAATCGAGGATGCAAGATTAGAAGACCTAAGTCATTTTGAATCTTGTTTGTCAAGAATCTATGAGCTTGGCGGAAAGTTACCACTCAATGCTCAAGATTTTATCAAGATGTCAGGCTGTGAATTTTTGCAGCTTCCAACAAACCCAATAGATACAAAAGCAATTTTAGAAAAATGTCTCAAGGCAGAACAAGGTGCCATAGTCAACTGGAACAAGGTGTGCAAGATGACACATGGAAAGGATCCTGCAACATATGATGTTGCAAAGGATATCCTTAGAGAAGAGATAGAGCACGAGGCATGGTTTTTAGAATTATTATATTCAAGACCATCAGGCCATATGCGAAGAAAGTTTCCAGGAGAGAGACCACATACCCAGAAACATTCACGAGCTTTGGGTTAACATCATTTTTTCTTTCATATTTTTTCAAAACATCAGGATAAATATCTACAAGCAAATCAGATACTTGGTAACATACAATTGATAATAATCATATGCGGTCTTCCAGGAGTTGGAAAAACTACGCTTGCAAAAAATCTTGCCCCAAGGATAAATGCAAGCATTTTGTCTTCAGATAAAATTAGAAAAGAGTTGTTTCCCATTCCGACTTATTCCACATCAGAACTGAAGATGGTTTATGATGTAATGATTATCACTGCAAAATACCTCAATGATATAGGTGAGAACTGTATCCTAGATGCAACATTTAACAGAGAAGATTCCAGAATGGAGGTGAAAAAGAAACTGGGGTTGAATGATAGACAATTTCAGATAATAGATTGTTCTTGTCCAGAGGAGATTGCCATTTCAAGACTTGGGTCTCGCAAAGACGACTATTCCNTTGGACGATGGACAATTTCAGATAATAGAGTGTTCGTGTCCAGAAGAGATTGCCATTTTAAGACTGGAGTCTCGCAAAAACGACTATTCAGATGCAACAATACAAGTATATCAAAAGATGAAAAGTATGCGTGAGCCTGTAAAGGCAGACCACATTACAGTAGATACAACACAGTCTCCAGATGAAAATGCTGCAAAAGTAGCAGAATACATTTCAAAAAGATTAGACAAAAACTAGGGCAATTCTTCAGAGCTTGGTGCACAGTACTTGTGGACCCATTTTCCTGCAGGATTTTTTGCAATCTCCTCGCCTGACTTGATCTGTGCATTGCATTCTGAACACGTAGTCTTGAACTTGGCTTTCATGATATCACGATACCAATACCGAATAGATAAACTATCAAAGATGCAAACAGGTGATAAACAAGGTCAACTCACTAGAACATCTACTTTTTATCAGACCCATATGGGATCATTTAAGATCCATACCCTTACGATAATAAGTCAACCCAAANGCAAACAGGTGATAAACAAGGTCAACTCACTAGAACATCTCCTTTTTATCAGACTAACATCGAATCAGTTGAGATCCATACCCTTACGATAATAAATTAACCCAGATGTAAGAAAGAATCAAAAACATATCAATAAAAGTGCAAATACCGCATCAATTTTGGATGAATTTTGTCAGCGTCTAGAAATATCTCCATCATAGTTTTTTCATTACTAGTTTTGAGCATGTGTATTCCTGCATATGCATTACAGTCAAACATGCTTGATCCAAATCTTCAGGTCACTTTAGAGTATCCAGATGTAGTAAAGCATAGAGACAGGTTTGTCTTGTCATCCGTAATCAAGGCAACTGCAGACCAAATATCAAACATCACTCTTTCAATATCCTCGCCTGAACTGTACTCTACAAACAATACTTTTAGTTTGTCAAAGCTTGCAAAAGATTCTACTTTTGGAAATGACTTTAAACTAGAAACAAAGAGCGATACACCAAACGGAATATTTGTTGCAAATGCCCAAGTCACGTACTACATCAAGGGACTCTTTGACGCAAATCCTGTCAAAAATACATTTACTCATGCATTTAATCTCAATACACAATCTAGTCCAATTTTGAGTATTGACATCCAGGCTCCAAACAATGTATTTTCAGGAGAACCTTTTTCGATAAAAGGTACAATAAAAAATCAAGGTACCATGGCCCAGAATGTACAGATCACAGCATATTCAGATGACATTAGTCTAGAAGGCAAAAAATCATTTTTACTTTCAAGTCTTGACTCTGGAAAAAGCTCAGACTTTGAGTTTTTAGTAAATGTACCAAAAGATCTTGACATTCCAACCCATGCCGCAATTCATGTAAATGGTACATATTTTGACGATTCAAACCAGTCGCACTCGATTCAAGATTCAGTAAACATATTTGCAAGACATAGAGGCATGATGGAGATTGGTGATGCAAACGGAATTTGGCTTGGTACATTTTTTATTGCTCCCGTGGTTGGAGTTGGTACAATTGTTTCAAGTGCAATAGGGTTTTTCATTTTCTTGTGGCATTTTAAAAACAGAAAGAAACAAAAAAAGAATAAAAAACAAAAGACATAGCATCACCCTTAAATTACCTCAAACTTGGCTCTAGTTTGATCATACCATGGTAAAGCCAATAGTTTATGGTGCAATAGGTGGAGGAGTTGCAGTGGCTGTAGCAGTCATTGTTCTTTTTGCATTCCACCCTGCAACACAACAATATGCATTGACTGTAGATCCAAGAACCGAGATGGTCATGGGTGTAGGTAATGTTGTTCGAGTTTATGTGCAGAATACAGGTTCATCTCCATTGACAAATGTCAAAGTAGATTATGGAACTAGTTCTGAACCAGCATTACCGATTTTGAATCCAGGCGAAAAACAAATATTTTCTCCACCAGCAGGTACAAAGATGATAACAGTGACAAATGATCAAGGCGTCACAGTAATGAAATCCATCTCAGATTCAATGCAATAAGAATCTAAAAATTATCAAACTTGTTTTATTATTTAAAAATCTGGAAGAGATACACTAGTATTTCCAAAAGCATACCGAACAGTATTCAAACTGTTTATACGGTATGGGTTTTGCTTATGGTAACTTTTTGGTATTCTTCAGGATTTTCTTCTTTTAGTCTTTGAAAATAGACTTCTTCATACGGCATTCCATCAATTTACCAAATTTCTATTTAAAGAAAATATACACTAATTTTACCAAGCTAGGTCAAATATTTCACAATTCACAAGATGAATAATACACAATTATAAGAAATAACGAGTTTTAACTGAGTGTCATTTATTCATCAGCATATGACAGACGATGTCCTAATCAAGAAAATCAAGGAAAAAATAGCCAATATGAAACCAATCTAGAAAAACAGATAAGCGAGACGGAAAAAATTTGGGAAGATACAGGTCTTGACCCAAAGGATCCATCATACCTAATAGAAAAAACAATGAGGTTTGAGATGGCCCAAACAAGTATCAACAAAGTGTTTTTCCAGTTCAATGAAACCATCAAAGAGTACAAAAGACTATGCGCTGAACTTGAAAAATCCGACCAGGATCAGGATAATGTGTAAAATCAAGATTAACTAGTATTTGACAAGATTTTCCAATACTAAATTTGCTTGCAGATCAAGTAATCAGTTGAAGAATTTAATTTGGCCCGCATGTGCAGCTGATTCAATATCGTGTATGATTTTTACCAGATCATTAATGTCAAATGGTTTGTAGACTACAGCAGTAGCTCTAAGATCTTCTAGCCTCTTGGCAGTATCCTGAGATAGATCCGTTGTAATCATTATCACTGCAGCATCAGAGTTCATTTCTCTAATGTGATCCAGTGCATACAGTCCATCGGTATCAGGCATGACAACGTCCAAAAGTGTAATATCCGGTTTCAGTTTTCCATATAACGTAACAGCATCATTGCCATTACGCCCTGTTCCAACCACTTGGAAATTTTTCAACTCCAAGAGTTCAACAAGAAGAGAACGAACATCTGGATTGTCATCGACTACAAGGACAGTCTTTAGTCTATGATTATTTTCCACTTGTTTTGTACAGGACATTCCCTATTTAAGGCATTTTCCAGAGTATAATCACTGTTTAGAGAGAATCAGATCCAAATCATCGCGCAAGCATTCACACATAAGTAGTGATCTACCTACATTTATTGGGAAAATACGAACGAAATTCACCAAAATCGATATAAAGAACTCTTGTTGACGTATACATAGAAATCCATGAAGACAATCACCGAAAAACAGATAGAAGCATCAGATGCATTCTTGGCCACAAATGACAATTCTAAAATTTTATCACAGTTAACCGAAGTGTTATCAGTGTTATCAAAAAATGATGCTTTGACAATATTTCTCATGGCAAATGAAGGAATCAAGTCAGAGCTTGACACACCAACAAAAATAGGCCTGACAAAGAAGCAGTACTATACAAGACTAAAACAATTGGTAGATTTGGGTTTGATTACCAAGAACAACGAATCATACGTCCAGACAGCATTTGGTAAAGTTGTTTATCAAAAACACATCATAGGACTAACAAACAACATCAAGAATTCAAAATACTTGCAGATGGTCGATGTGCTAAAAGCAGATCCAAAATTCAACGACAAAGATATCATGGAGTTNGTATACATAGAAATCCATGAAGACAGTCACCGAAAAACAGGTAGGATCATCAGATTCATTTTTGGCCACAAATGACAATTCTAAAATTTTA